>CAZQBW010000003.1:0-61895 GCA_964591515.1 uncultured Clostridia bacterium | reverse complement strand
GACGAGGGCGTCCTCATTGGCGGGCCGGACGACGCGGGACCGCCCGTCGGCTATTGGGCGTTTCTTCGCGATCCCGACGGACACACGCTCGAGCTCTCGTACGGGCAGGAAGTCGGAATCACGGTCGACGACACGTCGAGCACTCCGACGCCTGCTGCGACCTGAACGGTGTCCGCGGAAGCAGAGGCCACGACGTGACCGGCATCTCCATTCCGACGTCCTTCGGCTCGCTGCGTCCGTGGACTGCGGACGACAAGTCGAGCCTCGTCCGCTACGCCAACAACCGGAACGTCTGGTTGAACCTCACCGACGGCTTTCCTCACCCGTACACCGACTCGAGCGCCGACGCCTTCCTCGCCATGGTGGGCCGCCAGGATCCGGTGACCTTTTTCGCCATCGCCACGGCGGAAGAGGCGATCGGAGGGATCGGCGTATCGATCGGCACCGACATTCATCGGCGGACGGCCGAAATGGGATACTGGCTGGCCGAGCCTTTCTGGGGACGCGGAATCGTGAGCGAGGCCGTAGCCACTTTCGCGGCGTACGCGTTCGAACACTTCGATCTCGTGCGGATCCACGCTGATCCTTTTGCCGGAAACCGTGCGTCGTGTCGCGTGCTCGAGAAGGCCGGATTCGTTGCCGAAGGCCTGATGCGAGCCAACGTCATCAAGGATGGCGTGCTCATCGATCAGTGGCTGTACGCAAAACTGAGGAACCCGAGATGACGGGACTCTCCGACGAGTACGCCCGGCAACGCGCGTGGCGATCGTGGCCCGCCGTCCTTGACGCGCTGCCATCTCTCGAGAACGCGACCGTGCTCGACCTCGGCTGCGCCATTGGCGACCAGGCCGCCGAGCTCGCGGACCGCGGCGCTCGGGTGATCGGAATCGACGGAAATGCCGAGCTCCTCGACGTGGCCCGGTCGCGCGGTATCGTGAATGCGGAGTTCCGAGAGGCCGACCTGCGCAACCTCGGCGAACCCGACGTGCGCGTCGACGGAATCTGGTGCAGCTTCACGGCGGCGTATTTCCCCGACCTCCCGACGGTTCTCAGGGACTGGAGCCGCTGGATGAAACCGGGGGCGTGGATTGCACTCACGGAGATCGACGACTTTTTCGGTCACGAGCCGGTGCCTGTGTCAGCATCTGCCGTTCTCGCGGACTACGCCGTCGAGTCCCTGCAGTCGGGTCGCTACGACTTCCACATGGGCCGAAAGCTCTCGGGTCACCTCGCGAGCGCGGGCTTTGCGGTTACGGCGGCGTTCACGGTTGCCGACGTCGAGTTTTCACTCGACGGAACGGTCGATTCCGATGTGCTCGAGGCGTGGCAGCGGCGGTTCGACCGCATGAAGCTCCTCCGAGATTTCGGTGGGTCGGAGTTCGAGACCATTCGCGGCGCGTTTCTATCCGCGCTCGCGCAGCGGGATCACCGCTCGAAATGTCGCGTGCATTGCTGCATTGCCGCGTTACCGACAGCGCGCTGAGGGGTCCGGTGGCGTACCATACACCCGTGAGTCTCTCCGTCGCCGCCGTCAGCCTGCTCGTTCGCGAATATGACGAGGCCATCGCGTTCTTCACGACGGCGCTGCGATTCCGCGTCGTCGAAGACACGCCCCTTGGCAACGACAAGCGCTGGGTCGTCGTGGCCCCGCCGGACTCGACCGGCGCCTCGATCCTGCTGGCCCGCGCCGTGACCGACGAGCAGCGCGCCGCTGTCGGCAACCAGACCGGAGGCCGGGTCTTTCTGTTCCTTCACACGACGGACTTCGAAGACGACTTCCTTCATCTCGCGAGCTGCGGCGTGCGCTTCACGGAGAAGCCGCGAACCGAGCCCTACGGCCGCGTCGTCGTCTTCCTCGACCTCTACGGCAACAAGTGGGACCTGATCGAGAAGGTCCACTGATTCACACAGATATTCACAGATCAGAAGAACCGTCTGATCTGTGAGTATCTGTGTTCATCTGTGGACTAATCTCTCCACTCGTCGATGAGCGAGGCCACGACGCCGGTCCAGCCTGTCTGGTGCGACGCGCCGATGCCCGCGCCCGTGTCGCCGTGGAAGTACTCGTAGAACAGGATCAGGTCGCGCCAGTGCGGATCCGTCTGGAACTTCTCGCACAGCCCGTGCGATGCCCGGCGCCCGTTCTCGTCCTTCGTGAAGATCCGGATAAGCCGATCCGCGAAGCCATTCGCCATCTCGGCGAGCGTCACGGGTTCCTCGCCTTCCGTGAGGCTGTCGATCGTGAAGTCGTGCCCGTAAGCCTTGCCCAGCTTTCGGAGTGACTCGATCATCATGAAACTGGTCGGCATCCACACAGGCCCGCGCCAGTTCGAGTTGCCGCCCTTCAGCTTCGAGACCGACTCCGCCGGGTCGTACGACACGACGTTTTCGCCGAAGACGAACGGATTCGCCTCGTGGAACTTCGAAAGGCTTCGAAGGCCGTATTCCGACCGGAACTCGAGCGGGTCCCACACTCTCTCCAGGATGCGCCGCAACTGCTCCTCGTCGACTATCGTGAGGATGTGGACCTTCGAGCCGTTGCGTTCGATCGTCGTGACGCACCGGTCCGTCAGCTCGCTCCGGTTCTTGAGGAACCAGTCGAGATTGGCGCGGAACTCGGGGAACGGCTCGAGCCAGTCGACCTCGAGCCGCTCGACGGCAAAAAGCGGAATCAAGCCGACGAGTGAACGCACGCGGAACTTGTGGAAGCTGCCGTCCTCGTATCGCAGAACGTCGTAGAAGAACCCGTCGCGCTCGTCGAACAGCTGGTACTCGCGGCCGCCCATGTTCTTCATCGCGCCGCCGATGTAGACGTAGTGCTGGAAGAACTTCGTCGCCAGTCCCTCGTAGACGCGGTTCTCGTGCGCGAGCTCGAGCGCGATGCGCATGAGGTTCAGACAGAACATGCCCATCCAGCCCGTCGCGTCCGACTGCTCCAGGCGAGCGCCGTGCGGCATCTTCTCGCTGCGATCGATGACCGTGATGTTGTCGAGCCCGAGGAATCCGCCCTCGAAGACGTTGTTGCCCTCGCTGTCGACCTTGTTCACCCACCACGCGAAATTGATGAGCAGCTTGTGGAAGCAGCGTTCGAGAAAGACGCGGTCGCCCTTGCCGGTCCGGATGCGATCCATGTTGTACACGCGCCAGACGGCCCACGCGTGCACCGGCGGGTTCATGTCCGAGAACTCCCACTCGTAGGCAGGGATCTGTCCGTTCGGGTGCTGGAACTGCTCGAACAGCATCAGCCAGAGCTGCTCCTTCGCGAACTCAGAATCGACGAGCGCAATCGGCACGCAGTGGAACGCGAGATCCCAGGCCGCGAACCACGGATACTCCCACTTGTCCGGCATCGAGAGGATCCGCATCGAGTTGAGGTGCTGCCAGTGAACATTTCGTCCGTGGTGACGGGCCGCCGGCGGCGGGATGTCGGGGTTGTCGCCCTCGAGCCAGAGCCCGACGTCGTAGAGATAGATCTGCTTGCTCCAGAGCATTCCGGCGATCGCCTGCCGCTGGACCAGCTTCTCCTCGTCGGTCGCCGTATCGGGGTGAATAGTCTCGTAGAACCGGTCTGCCTCTTCGTGCCGCAATGTCACGACGGCGTCGACGTCCGAGATCGGATCCACGGTCTCGGTGTCGGTCAGCCGCAGGCGCACCACGACAGAGCCTCCGGCGGGGACGTTCAGGGATTCGTAATGGAAGCACGCCTTCGTGCCCTTCTGTTCCCAGTTCACGCAGTTCTCGCCGTTGACGACATAACGGTGGAAGGCGTCCTTCGTGAAGGCGCTTCGACTGCGGGCGTCACCACCCCAGACCCGGGCCGCATTCGTCTCGTTGTTCGTAAAGAGCGGGTTCCCGCCGACGTCGGCATAGAGGTACCGCTTGCCGAGCTGGTACTCGAACGGCAGCGTCCGCAGCTGCTTCGCATTCGTGTCGTCGGCGACGATGCTCACATATCCGTCGCCGTGCGGACCGAGCGAGATCGTCGGCTCGGGGGCCGGCTCCTTCGACCATCCCCACGTGTTCCGGAACCAGAGGTGCGGAAGGACGTGGATCGGCGCGTCCTCGGGCCCGCGATTGAAGACCTCGATGCGGATGCAGTAGTCCTCCGCCGATGCCTTGGCGTACTCGAGGACTACGTCGAAGTAGCGGTTCTCGTCGAATATCCCCGTATCGAGAAGCTCGTACTCCTCGAACGGCGTGCCGGACTGACGCCGCTTGTTCTCTTCGAGAAGCTCCCAGTACGGGTACGCGCGCTGCGGGTACTTGTACAGGTACTTCATGTAGGAGTGCGTCGGCGTCGAGTCGACGTAGAAGTAGTACTCCTTCACGTCCTCGCCGTGGTTCGCCTCGCCGGGAACGAGCCCGAAGAGCCGCTCCTTGAGGATCGGGTCGTGCCCGTTCCAGAGCGCCATCGAGAAGCACAGCAGCTGATAGCGGTCACAGATCGCCCCGAGGCCGTCCTCTCCCCATCGATAGGCCTTCGATCGCGCCAAGTCGTGCGGGAAGTAGTCCCACGCGTTGCCGTCGGCGCTGTAGTCTTCGCGGACCGTCCCCCACGACCGGTCACTCACGTAGGGGCCCCAGCGTCGCCACGGGGCGATTCGGGTCGTGTAGGGCTCGTAGAGGCGCTGATACTCTCGGGTGTCGGAGGTCTGTGTGTTCATAGGCTGGCTGCGACTCGCGCGGCGCCGTACAGTGCGGCCTTCGCGTCGAGAATGACGTGCACGGGTATTCGCTCCATCATCGGCGTGAAGCGTCCCTTTTGCCGGAAGGCCTCGATGAACGAGCCCTCCTCCAGTTTTCGGAGAATCTTCGGGGCGATTCCGCCGCCGATGTAGACTCCGCGGGTTGCGAGAACCATGAGCGCAAGGTTGCCGGCCATAGCGCCGTAGATCGAAACGAACATCTCGAGCGTCTGGGCGGCGAGCTCGGAGGTTCGGGCAAGCGCGGCTTTCGAGATCGCCGCACTCGGGTCACCGTTCGCGATCTCGGCAGCGAGCCAGTCAGGCTCGGGAGCGAAGCCGGTGTCGCGAAGATAACCATAGATGTTGTGCAGTCCGGGCCCCGAGAGCACACGCTCATAGCTCACGCGGCCGAACCGCTTGCGCATGTGCTCGAGCAGGCCGATTTCGAGTGCATTCCGCGGCGCAAAGTCGATGTGGCCGCCTTCGGTGGCTACCGGAGTAGCACCGTCGCGGGTGTGGAGGATGATCGCCATCCCGCAACCGGTTCCCGCCGAGAGCAGCGCCGAATTGCCGTGCTTGTCGGACTCACCCGCGTGGATTGTCCGGACGTCCTCCGGCCTGAGCGCCTCGACACCCATGGCGTTGGCCACGAGATCGTTGGCCATTCCGATGCGATGGCCGGGAATGCCGAGCCGATCCGACAGAGCCTCGACCGTGATCTTCCAGGGCAGGTTCGGTGTCTCGACGTGCCGGTTGACGACGGGACCTGCGATGCCGAAGCCCGCGCACTGGACGGACGGCTCGTGCTCGGTGATGAAGCGGTCGAGGATGGCTTCGAGCGAACCGAATTCGCGGCTCGGGTAGCTGTGCTCGATGACAGGTACCCGCAGGTCGTCCTGCCGCGGGTCAAAGATTGCCAGCGTGGTTTTCGTTCCTCCAACGTCTCCGGCGAGAATCATGGTGACATCCGTGATCGAAGAGGTTGATGATCCGGACGGGCCGGATCACGAGGTCACGCTCGGATGCTGCAATCGCGCGGAGAGTGTTTCGGAAACACGCCGCCGCGCGATCATTCGGTTGATGACGTGTGCGCTTCGTCCGCCCTTGCGGACCTTGTTACGTCTTGTCGACCTCGCCCATCAGTCCTGCGACGGCCAATGCAGCTTCGTAGAGCACATCGCGACGCTGGATTCCGAGTTCGGTCGACAGGAGCTCACCAACGGTTCGTGAGCGATAAGCAAGCAAACGGCTCGCGTGCGGGCGTCCGTCGAGAACGATCGCCGAGGAAAGGCGGCTGCGCGCTTCGCGCCGCACCGAGAACTCGGCTGTCGGCGCCGCGCTTGCGGCAAGCGTGATTCCCGCGAGCAATCCGTCCATTCCCTCGTGTATTACCGGCACGAAGTGAACCGTCACCGGTCCGTTTGGCGCCGAGAAGGCGAAGACGCTTGTGTCGCCGTCCTGCCGCGACGCGTCGGTGTCGATCGTCCATCCAAGCCGCTCGGCGAGCCACGCCACGAGCAGCATGGACCGCGGCGTGATGCCGGGAACGCCTTCGTGCGGGTTGTACTCGACCGTCACGGTATCGATGCGATCAAGGTACGGTCGATGGTCCGTCCCGTCGTAGAAGTTCGCGAGCATCTCGCGCCACGGCGTCAACCGCTGCCACGTAAAGTCGGTAAGCGAGGTCCAGTGCGGGTGTTCGCGAAACGTCGCCGCGAGCTTCACCAGATCGCTTCCCGGATGAGTGGAGCTGGACGAATCCAGAATGACGCGGTCCGCCATCGGCAACAGATGGTTGAAGACGTAATCGCCGGGCTCCGGAATCCCGAGCAGCCAGACGAACACAGGCGTGTCAGGCGCGAGCAGCTGTGCAACGCCACTCGGAAGGTCGTTGATGGCGGCCCCTTGAGCCGCAAAGGTGACCTGCTCGCAGGTCACCTGCTTGGACCGAGGTCCCTGGACGCGGCACACGGCGGTGACGTGGGACGTGGCTCCGTCTCCGGTCCCGCTGCGATCGGCCTGCAGCACGATGGCCCGCGCCGGGTGCAGATTCGAGATGTCCGCGATGATCTCGTCGAAGTTCGGCGCGAAGTCCTTCTTGTCGCCGTACACGACGAGCGTGAGAACTCGCGCCCGAGTGACGGCGCGCTCCTCGTGCGAAGCATCTCCCGAAGCCTCTTCGCTCCAGATGGCGGCGAGCTCGCGCTCCACCGCCCCGATATTGATCCCTGGAATGGTGCTCATGCGGACTTCCTCCCTAGAGCCGGCGCCATGTCCGCCCTTCGCGGGCGAGCATGTCGTCGGACGCCTTTGGACCCCACGAGCCCGCCTCGTAATTCGGGAACATGTCTCCCGGAGGTTCTTCCGCCCAGCGAGCGAGAACCGGTGTGACGATCTCCCAGCCGCGCTCGGTCATGTCGCGGCGTGCATAGAGCGTCGAGTCTCCGAGAATGCAGTCGAGCAGCAGGCGTTCGTACGCTTCCGCGAGCCGCGCCCCGAACGACGAGCCGTAGCGGAAGTCCATGTTCACGCCGCGGATATTCGTAACCTGGCCGGGCACCTTTGCATTGAAGCGCAGGGTAATGCCTTCGTTCGGCTGGACGCGGACGATCAGCACGTTCGGCTCGACCATCGATCCGCCAACGTCGCCGAACAGTCGCTGCGGCACGTCCTTGAACGTGATCGCGATCTCGGTCACGCGCCGGGCGGCGCGCTTCGAGGACCGGATGTAGAACGGCACGCCGCCCCAGCGCCAGTTGTCGAACGTCAGCTTGAGTGCCGCAAACGTCTCTGTTGGCGAGTCCGGCGCAACGCCGGTCTCTTCGCGATATCCCGGAACGGCCTTGCCGCCGACGTGACCAGGGCCGTACTGACCGCGCACGGCGACGTGGGGAACCATGTCTGCGGTGATAGGCGTTACAGCCTCCATCACCTTTATCTTCTCGTCGCGGACTGCGTCCGGACTCAGGTTGATCGGAGGCTCCATTGCCACGATCGACAGCACCTGGAAGACGTGGTTCTGGATCATGTCGCGGACGACGCCGGTGCCCTCGTAGTAGGAACCGCGTCCCTCGACGCCGACCGCCTCGGCATTCGTGATCTGCACGTTGTCGACGTAGTTCCGATTCCAGAGCGGCTCGAAAATGCCGTTCGCGAACCGGAACGCCAGCAGGTTCTGAACCGTCTCTTTACCGAGGTAATGGTCAATGCGATAGATCTGCTTCTCGGCAAGGACTTCGCTCACCGAGGTGTTGAGCTCGATGGCTCCCTCGAGGCTGTTGCCGATCGGCTTCTCGATGATCACCCGCCGCCATCGGCCGCCTGACTCGTCGACGAGCCCGGCCTCGCCGAGCTTGTGGACGATCTCCGCAAATGCGCTCGGAGCCGTCGAAAGGTAGAAGACGCGATTGCCTTGCGTGCCGCGTTCTGCTTCTACAAGCGCCAACTTTTCGGAAAGCTTGCGATAGGTCTCAGGGTCCCCGAACTCGCCGGAAACGTAGTAGAGCCCCTTCGCGTAGCTCTCCCACACGTCTTCCTCGACCTTGCCGTCACCGCCGAACTCCGCCACGGACGTCTTCATCTGCGCCCGGAAGTCGTCGTCGCTCGTTTCGCGACGCGCCACGCCGACGACGGCGAACTCGGCCGGAAGAAGCCGATCCTGCGTCAGGTGATACAGGGCCGGAACGAGCTTGCGCTTCGTAAGGTCGCCCGACGCTCCAAAAATGATGACCGTGCAGGGCTCGGCTGATCGCTCGAGGCGCATGCCTTCTCGCAGGGGATTGTCGCTGGTTGGTGCCACTGCTAGCTCCTTTTCGTCGGCGCGAGCGCGCGGGCCTCATCAGGAGGGTTCAACACCCTTAATGAAGCCCGCACGCCCCGGCCATCTCAGTGTCCGGCTTTTGCCTGCCAGTTCGTGTGCACCGCGGGGGCACCCGGCTTGTCCACTCGCTCGTAGGTGTGCGCTCCGAAGAAGTCGCGCTGCGCCTGCGTGAGGTTGGCCGGAAGGTTCGCCGCCCGGTAGCTGTCGAAGTAGGCCAGACTCGCCGACATCGCAAGCGTCGGCACGCCGAGCGTCTGCGCCGTCGTGACGGCCGTCCGCCACTTGGCCTGCGACTTACTCACCCAGTCCTTGAAGTACGGATCCACGAGCAGATTGGGGAGGTCCGGCCGGGCGAGGTAGGCCTGCTTGATCTTGTCGAGGAACTGCGCCCGAATGATGCAGCCTCCCTTCCAGATTCGAGACAGTTCGCCGAGGTCGATGCCCCAATTGTTGACGTTCGAACCCTCGCGGATGAGGTTCATGCCCTGGGCGTAGGACGTGATCTTCGACGCATAGAGCGCCGCACGAATGGCATCGATGAGTTCCTTCTTGTCGCCGGTGTACTTGGCGTTGGGTCCCTCGAGCTCCTTGCTCGCCGCGACGCGCTCGGCCTTGTCGCGCGAAATGAAGCGCGCCTCGATAGCAGCGTTCATCGTCGGGATCGGCACGCCCAGGTCGAGACCGACCTGTGACGTCCAGCGGCCCGTGCCCTTCTGGCCGGCCGTGTCGAGGATCATGTCGACGAGCGGGTTGCCGGTCTCGTCGTCCTTCACGCTGAGCACCTTCGCCGTGACTTCGATGAGGAACGAGTTGAGCTCGCCCTCGTTCCACTCGTTGAAGATGTCCGCCATCTCCTGCGCGCCGAGGCCGAGGCCGCTGCGCATGATGTCGTACGCCTCGGCGATGAGCTGCATGTCGCCGTACTCGATGCCGTTGTGGATCATCTTCACGAAGTGGCCGGCGCCGTCGGGACCGCAGTGCGTGACACACGCTCCGTCCTCGGTCTTGGCCGCGACCGCCTCGAAGATCTCGCGAACGATCTCGTAGGCTTCCTTCTTGCCGCCGGGCATGAGGCTCGGGCCCCACAGCGCGCCCTCCTCGCCGCCCGACACGCCGGAGCCGACGAAGTGCAGACCTTCCTCGGTCAGCGCCGCATCGCGGCGCTTGGTGTCCTCGTACCACGAGTTGCCGCCGTCGATGAGCACGTCACCCTTGTCTAGATGCGGCTTCATCTGGTCGATCGTCCAATCGACCGCTTCGCCCGCCTTGACGAGCATCATGATGCGTCTCGGACGCTCCATGGCGGCCGCAAGCTCCGCCGGCGAATGCGCGCCGACGACGTTCTTGCCGGCCCCTCGCCCGTTGACGAATGCGTCCACAGCATCGGCCCGGCGATTCCATACCGCGATCGGGAATCCATTGCGCTCCACGTTGAGCGCCAGGTTCTCACCCATCACGCCCAGTCCAATCATCGCGAACTTCGCTTTGCCTTCTGACATTGTTTTATTCCTCACTGACGGCGAAGACACGAACGACACGGGGCGAAAGGGGGCTCGCTACCCGTGCCGTTTCGGTCAATCGATCACGCTGCGCGACGATCGACTCCTGGCCGGCGGCGCCGGCGAAGGAGAAGCCCCATTGGCAGCAGAAGCGGGAGAAAGTCGTAGGCGGTCCCCGATGGCAGCGTCGTGCCTGCCGGTACGCCGTCGGCCGGAACCGCGGCCTGCGGCTCCGGATCCTCTGGCATGACTCCGGCAGCCTGCGCCGGGCCTGGCGGGGTGTCGCTCACGGTGTAGAAGCGTCCCGAGACTGAACTGATGAAGAGTCGCCGCGTTTCGGCGAGGTTGAAAGGACGCGCGCCGCGTCGGCCAAAGACCGTCAACTGGTTGCCGCTCTCGTCGACCGCACGGTCACGGTCGAGTCCCTCGGACACGTTGACCGCAGGTCCTCGCGTCTTCTTGGTTGCGATCAGTCGCGGGGTAAGCGGCGGCGCATAGCCGTAGATGCCCGGCGTATCCTCGGTCGACGTGAGCTGAACGATTCGGAGGCCGTTCTTTCCGTCGGCGACGTACGCGAACATGCTGTTGTTCGTCATCGCGACCTTGACGTCGCGCGTGTCGTTCATCGCCCCGCCGGCGTTGAAGAAGAGTCCGGACATCCAGCTAGGCGCCGCGGGCTTGGTCGGCGTCTCGATGTCGACGATCGCCATGCCCTGGTCTCCAGCAGCCACGAACGCGTAGGTCCGCGAGATGTAGACGCTCTTCGCATCGGCGATACGAACGACCGCGTCCTCGACGAGCTGCGGATCGTTCGGGTCAGTCAGGTCCACTACCCGGAGTCCGTCCGCGCACGTAACGAATGCATAACGGAACTGGACAGCCACCGAAGTCGGCGTGCGAATCGGCAGTACCTTGATGACCTTCGGATCCGGACGAAGCTGGGCGTCATACCGGGCGATGTCGAGAATCACGAGCCCCTTGTCGGTGCACATGTACGCGTACTGGCCCGCAATGATGATGTTCGTGGCGCCGTCGAGGACGCCTTCCGGGTTGAAGTGGTCCTTCCCGTCGGCGAACTCCTGGCGATGGAGGAAGTTGTTCTCGGGATCGCCGTCGAGCAGCGTTGCCGCGACGGTCATCACTAGGCCTTCCTTCTTGTCCGAGATGTACAGGAATGCGTACAGCGGGCTGATCATCTGCGGGTCGTAACCGACCTCGGGCGTCGGCTCGCCGTTGATGCGGGCAAGCCGCATCTTGATGGCGTCGGCCGCGTTGACCCGATAGACCGCCTCGCCATTTTCCGGAAGGTGCTTCCGGTAGTGATGGCTGAGCGGCGTCTTCGTGATCTCGAGCAGGCTGGCGGTCGGATCCACGCCGAGCGTCGTCGGCGAGGCGACGGCCGTCGCATACTCGGTGTCGATGTGGAGCCGCTGGCCGATCGGAGAGACGATCGACGACGAGATGCGCTGGGCAAACAGTTTGTCGTCGACGCGCGAAACGTCGTAGACACGCATGCCTCCGTCGCCGTTCGCGACGTAGATGTACTCACCGCGGAGCTGAAGGCTCAGCGATTCGTTCCCGATGCCGGGCCGGTGCGAGTAGGACTCGGTGAGCTTCCGCCCGTTCTTCTCGAACCGCTCGTACTCCTCCGGGAACGCCATCTTGTGCAGCGAGCTCCCGAACACGGCTTGTGGCTCGGCGCGTTCGGTGACTGCGATGGCTTCGAAGCCTCCGCCCTCCTCAGCGACATAGGCCAGTCGACCGATGAAGTTCGCGGCATTGGCGCCCTGAAGGGTCAGCTGCGCCAGGATCGCGTTGTTGTTGTTGTCCTTCGAAACGTGGCAATCGCTGCAGAGCTTCGTTTCGCCCTTTCCGCGCACGGTGTGCGGAACGTACGAGCTGAAGGCCTGACCCGAGTAGCCCTCGGCCGAGATCGTCTGCTGCTGCGAATAGAACCACTCGCGGTTGATGCTCGCCGAGCTGACGAGCACGGCGCACGAGGAGCGGATCGGACCGATGCGGTTGCCGGAGACCGTACCGTCTCGGCCGAGCATGTAGATGTCGTCCCTCAGAGTCTGGAAGTTGTAGTTCGTCCAGTTCCGCGACGGCGCACCTTCGTTGTGCTTCATTTCCTCGCGCTTCGTCGCCCGCATCGGCAGGTGACAGCCGAAGCACGCGGTCGTCCACGACGTGTGGCACGCGAAGCAAGTCATCTCGCTGTCGGGATGCGCGACCTTGTCGTCACCCGCCGTCGGATCGCCCCACGTCTGGTTGTCGACCTGGACAGTCTTGGCGTAGGCGGACAGTTCGCTGTAGTCGTCAGGCCGCTGCGCGTTCTTTACGACGGTGTCCTTTGTCTGCTTGACCCGCCACCACTTGGCCGGATCGGTGTAGGACGCCTGGATGACCTCACCCTTGTAGAGCGGAACGCTCGTCGTGTTGCCGTTGCGCGGGATCTTCTCGCCCGGCTTCACGTCCTTCGCAAGCCTCTGGAAGATCGGAACTTCGCGATCCTTTCCATCGACCCGGAATTTCGTCTTCATCTTCGTCAGATCGCGGCCTCGTTTGCCGGCCTTGTCCGTGTCGGCCGCGGGCCCCGATGTGCGGAGCGTCGCAACCTTGTCCATCGCGCCGTGGCAGTCGATGCAATCGATCTCGATCGCCGCGCGAACTTCGGTGTGCAGGTTGCCGGTGCCGTGACCGTCACCTGAGAAGTGGCAGTCCACGCACTGCATGCCCATCTCGAGGTGGATGTCCTGCATGTGGACGGGAGTGCCGTCCTTGAGCATCGGAAGGCCCGTCGCAGGATCGGTTTCGGGATGCATCGCCGCGGCGAGCGATTCGCCGTCGACCTTGGGAACTACCTTGCCACTGTGGTCGAGGTAATTGCCGTGCCGATCCACCTTGAACACGGCGCGATAGACCCAGCCATGGCCGTGGAAGTCGCCGAACTGCGTCTTCGTCAGGTTCTTGTTGATCTCGCCGCCGGGCTTGCCGACGTCGGCGAGGAAGTCCACGTCACCCCATTTGCCGCGCTGCGCGGCTTCTTCCGGGTTGCGGTGGTTGATCGCCTGCCTCTCCTCCTCGGACAGCTTCTTGATCTTGTCCGGGTACATCTGGTGGCCGTCGGTCTCGTTGTCCCACCACGTCATGCCGTAGTAGGTCGTCACCATGTTCGTGCCGGGGTGCATGTGGCAGACCATGCACGAGCTGGACGGGATGTTGTTCGTGAGGATGTGGCGGATCGGATGGCCGGGCTCGTCGGCCTTCTCGGGCCGGCCGATCATCGGATCGGTCGTCCGTGTGACACCGCGGTTGCTGCCGTCCGTCCGGAAGTCGCTGAGCGGAACAACCGCACCGTGCGACGCCTGCCGATCGTTGAAATACGTAACGTGGCACGCCGTGCAGCCACTCGAGCGGTAGTCGCCCGGCTGATCGTTCGTTCCGAGGAAGTTCAGCGTCGGGTCCAAGAGGCGCGTCTTCTGCAGGCCCAGGAAGACCGGGTCCGTGCGGTTGCCGGTGCCGAAACCGCGCAGGCTCAGGCGGTCTTCGCCGTGTTCGAATACTCGTAGCACGTTGCCGGGCTGCGAGATCTCCCAACGCGGGAGCGGATCGAGGTACGGCACGATGCCTCGCAGCATCAGGCTCATCCACGCAGACTCAGGCGTCACGCGGTTTTCTTCCGTCGGATAGATCCGCTCGGGCTGGCCTGCCTGCGTGTAGCTCTCGCCGAATCGCGCATTCTTGAGGTGGAAACCGCCGTTGTTGTAGAGCGCGGCCTCCCAGAGCAACTGCCCCGTCTTCATCATGCTCGTGTCGACGAGACCGACTTCCTTCTCGTGGCAGCCGGCTGTCCCGCAGGTGCGGCCGGCAACTCGCAGGTCGCCAGGGTTCACGAACTGGATGAACTCGATGCTCTCGCGATTGGTTCCAGCCGTCATCCGCACGGGATTTGCCGAGCCATCGGCATCGTCGTCCCCGTACCAGGCTTCGGGATCACGCGGCTGGACGTGGGCCTTCTTCTTGGCATCCTCGAACGCCGGGTTGCCGTGCGTCGTGCCTTCGGGCTTCATGACGTCGAAGCTCCCGCCGTGGCAGTCGGCACACCCGATGTTGTCGGGCCCGAACGGATGCATCGAGTAAGGCTCGCTGTCCTTGTTGAAGCCGTGACAGCTCACGCAGCCGGCGCTCTTGCGATCCGCTTCGGTCTGCTTCTGACCCGAGTCGAATGATCCCTTGGGAATCACCTTCTCGGCCGGCTTGGCGGCCGGCTCGGCCTGTTTGGCAGCGGCTGGCGCGGCGGCCGGTTCC
Organism: uncultured Clostridia bacterium; assembly: GCA_964591515.1. Lineage (GTDB taxonomy): Bacteria > Acidobacteriota > Blastocatellia > UBA7656 > JADIYM01 > JADIYM01. Next base: position 47,580 of record CAZQBW010000003.1, on the reverse strand, counting down.
TGCGGATTCGGGGCCGATGGGCCTCGACCGCTGGCAATGGCAACAAGCGCGATGGCCACGAAGGACCCAGCGACGACGATTCGCTTCGTTTCGGTGATCATAGCCCCTCGAAAACTATGGATGGGAACCCTGTCGGGATCGATCAGTAGGCGAACTTCACCGCGAGGAAGCCCGAGTAGATCGTTGGCGATGTGTAGATGTCCTTGAGGCCCTGCCCCGGCACGAGTACCGAGACGCCTCCAAGGATGATCCACTGCTCATTCAGGTACGGCCGATACTGGAAGCCGGCGCTGTAGTCGAAGCCGATCTCCTTGCGTATGGTCTGCTGGAACAGTACCTGCTGGATCGACTCTGTCCGGTGGAACCGGAGGTAGTTCACGTTGAACGTCGTGAGCAGCTTTGGCGTGAGCTTGGCATCCGCGCCAAGCGACGCGATGTATATGCCGGGATTGACGAAGTTCGACTGCCCCTGCTCCTTGCTGCTTCGAAGACTCGGGACGAGACTCCCCGGCTGCTGGAGTGCAACGTTCGAGCCGGTCAACCGGATCGACTCGCGGTTCCAGAAGCTGATGGCAATCGGAATCGGCGGGTTGATGAGGACGCGATCCTGCTGCGTGTTCGTCGGATTGACGATGAAGCCACCACCGCCGCCGGCAAAGTTCACGTTGTCGAGAATCGAGTCGAAGCCGCGGGCGACCGTGTCGCGCGGATTCGAGTCGCCCGACGACCAGAAGAACGATGCCTTCGGTCTTAGCCAGTCGCGATCCATCGACAGCTCGAGGGCGGCCATCTGGGCATTCACGTGAACCGGACGTCCCGTTATCGGGTTGTGGCTGTCATGGCCGAGCGCCCAGTAGAACGCGTGGCTGACATTGATCCGGCCGATGTGACCGTCGCTCGCCGTTCCGAGGTACGCAACGTTCAGGTTGTGCGGAGTGAAGTCGCCGATGGCAGCCGGACGCACCAGGAATCCGTTGTCGTCGAACTTGAAGTTCCCGCCACCCTCGTTGTCGTTCGTGCCGGCACGGTCGTTGTTGAAATGGAAACTGAGGTTCGCGTTCCACCCGTGGAACAGGAAGTCCTGTCGGTAGAGGTTCGCCACGTAGACGCTCTGGTGGCGCCAGTTGAACGTGTTCAGACCAGAGTTCGTGTCCTTCTCGAGCATCTCGAAGTACGCGAGGTTGTACTGGTACCGATTGCTGCCGAGCGTACCGAAAAGGCGGACACCGGGCTCCTCGTCAGAGAAGATGAAGCCGCGGAAATCGCTCGTGAACCGCTGGATGCCCGCGCGAACCGAGTTGAAGTCGTAGTTCGGGCTCCCGATCTCCTGTCCATCCTTTCGGGGGAGGAACGGGAACAGGCGCGGATTGTCGGCCAGCTTCATCTCGAAGTAGGCCTCCTGCAGCGAAACGTGTCCGTCACCGCGGGTCTTCCCGCGCCGGATGTCGACGTTGAGCAGGCCGACTTCCTCGGTGTGGACGTAGCTGTAATTGAACGCCGGGGTCAGCTTGATCTCCCACTTCACCGGCTGAAACGTAGTGTCGCCCTTGAAGATGCTGATGCTCGCACGCCAGTTGTTGACGTTCGCGAACTGCTCGCCGCGGCCGAAGAAGTCGCGGCTTCCGGGTCGAGCGGCACTCACGCTACTCGGACTCGGCACGCGCTTCCCGACGACGACGTTGACCGAATCGAGCGTCAGGTTCATGAAGATGTCATTGCCCTTGATCGGGTAATCGCCCTTCAGAACGTTCTGGTGGTACGGGTCGCGCTTGCGGCCGTGCTCGTGCCGCGTGTCCTCCGGGAAGCCGAAGCGCCAGCGGTCCGGTTTCGGGATCCCGCGACCATCCTCGTCGGCGTCGTCCGCCTCGACAGTCGACGGACCCGCGAATCCAGGGGGATGGCCTTCGGACTCGGGACCGGTGGCACGTTTCGTCGGGTCGTAGTGGCCTTCGCCACCGTGACCTTCGGATCCGTGTCCGGCCTCCTGCCCGGCGCCGTGCACATCGTTGCCGTCGGCTGGCTTCGCGTGCTTCGCGTCCTCAGCGTGTTTCGCATCGGCAGCGGGCTTTGGCGAATCTGGCTCCTGCTTCGGCATTGCCGAATCCTTCACGTCAGTCGCGGTCGCGACTGCGCCGTCCTGCGGAGATGCCTTCACGGCACCACCCGAGACGGGCGGAAGGAGGAGGAGAATGGCCACCGAAATCAGGAGCGTTCGTGTACGCGTCCAACACATCGTCGTGATCCTCGGGTTCGCGAGTGTCCGTCGTCTGGTAAGCACCAGCCGTGGCGAGTGCCAGGTGGTTCGAAGCAAATGCGCGCGCCGCGGAGGCTAATCTGGCCGCGACCCGCAGTAACTGATGGAGTGTGGAAACAAGCCGCCGGGCCCCGGTGAAGCCGAAGCACGACGCCGCCGAATGAAGACTGAGAGCGCCGAAGTAACCCAGTTGGTTAGAACGTGGGATGGAAATAGCACACGCCGTCGGGAGAGTCAACGAATCGCTCCCGCGCAAGCGCGACTCGGGTCAAATTTGGTCGCCTCGGAGGACTTGGCGCCGCCGATCGGGTCGCGTACCGTGTCTCGCATGAGGGTTTCATTCGTATCGAGTCCCGATTTTCGCCGCCATCAGAATGGCTCGTACGAGAGCGAGCTCTATCATCCCGAGATTCCCGACCGGCTCGACGCGATCGAGGGCCGGCTCCAGCGCCTCGGACTCTGGGACGAGCTCTCCGTTGTCGCTCCCGCGCTGGCTACCGCGGAGCAGCTCGGCGCGGTGCACGACCTCGACTACATCGCTTACATCGAGCAATCGTGTGAGGAAGCTCCGCTCTCGCTCGACTACGACACGGGCGTCGTTCGGGAGAGTTTTCTCGCGGCTACACTGGCGGCGGGCGGTGCGTGCCAGGCCGTCGACCTAGTCATGAATGGCGAGTCGGACGCCGTGTTCTGTGCCGTGCGTCCACCCGGTCACCACGCCGAGCGCGACGTCGCGATGGGCTTCTGCCTCTTCAACAACGTTGCCGTCGCGGCCGAGCACGCGAGGCGCGCACACGGGCTCGAGCGCGTGGCCATCCTCGATTGGGACGTGCATCACGGCAACGGGACCCAGCACACGTTCGAACACGACCCGGGTGTGTTCTATCTCTCGATCCACCAGTTTCCGCTTTACCCGGGAACGGGTGCGGCGTCCGAGCGCGGGCTCGGTGCGGGCGAGGGCGCGACGCTCAACGTTCCGATGGAGGCGGGAACCGGAGACCGGGAGTGGATCGCAGCGCTCGAGGGACCGATGACGCAGGCGATCGACGTTTTCAGGCCGGAGCTGGTCCTCGTGTCGGCAGGGTTCGACGCGCACGCGGAGGATCCGCTGTCGGCGACGCTCGTTTCGGATGACGGGTACCGGAAGATGACGGAGGTCGTGATCGACTGGGCGGCGCGGCACTCGGGGGGCAGGCTCGTCAGTCTGCTCGAGGGCGGCTACAACCTGAACGCGCTCGGGCGGTCGGTCGAAGCGCACGTCGCGACGCTGCGGACGGCTCCAGGACGTGTCTAGGATCTGATGTTCATCTTTCCGTGACCTTTGTGTCTCTGTGCTCTCCGTATGCCGATGCCAACGGCGCTGCCATACGGAGAGCACAGAGGCACGGGGTTCACGGAGGAAGACCGCGAGCTAGCCCGGTTTTCTCCCCACGACGCCAGTCGCACATCCGTGGAAGAAGCTCACGAGCTCGGCTTCGAGGCCCGCTTCACGCAGGGCCGCTACCACGGGCTCGCACCCCTGAAACCGTTCCGTGTAGACGCCCAGCATCCGGTAGTTCTCGGGGTTTCCCAGAAGGAGCCGACCCAGCATCGGCACGACACTCTTCAGGTACCACATGTACAACGGCCGCAGGCTCCACTGCCTCGGCTCCGTCAGCTCGATCGCCGAGACCACACCTCCGGGCCGCAGGATGCGGTGGACCTCGCTCGCCAGGCCGGGCCGAAACTCGTCGGCGAGCGTCTTGAGACCAAACGCCACGAGCACCCGGTCCATCGATTCATCGGGAATACCCGTCGCGAGCGCATTCCCTTCGACGATCGAGATACCAGCGTGCGGCGTGCGGGCGTGGCGCTGCCTCGCGGCGGCTAGCATTCCCGGAGACAGGTCGAGCGCGAGCAACGTCCCGGCCGACCCGATGCCGGGCAGGATGAACGGCCAGCACTCGCCTCCACCGCACATCAGATCGCATACGGCAAAGCCCTCCTGGAGCTCGGCCTTCTCGATGAACTGCCTACGGAAGCGCTGCGAAAACCCGAACGACGTGAGGTAGTTCACGCGATCGTACGACCCGGACATCTCGTCGAAGAGCGACCGCAGAAAGTCGGGCGAATAGATCGATTCTTTCGGTTCGGTCGCTTGACTCATTAACGCTGCTTCAACCGGGTCTCAGCGCTCTCTGTGCCTCTGTGCTCTCTGTATGCCAACGGCAATGGCGTGCCATACAGAGAGCACGGAGGCACGGAGAGCACGGAGCAAGTCCTTCTACCGATCAACCGCCACGAATTGCGCGTTCACCCACCCCGACTTGCCGCTCGCGCTCCGGACGCGGAACCACAGCTTCGTCCCCGACGTGACATCGCGCTTGAAGACGTAGCCGCGGATGGTCCGTCCCTTGTCCGTGGTCTCCACGTAGTACGAGTCGCCAGCGTCGCGAAGCACGATGACGCCGCGCCCGCTAGGCAATGACGGCGGCGTGCCCCCGCCTTCGCCGTTGAACGGCGCATCGCGCGCCATCATGCCTTCGTTGGCACTGGTGTTCTCGCTCTCGTCGAGGATCTCGACTCGCTCGCTGGCATCGAGCAGCCCGATGGCCGCGCCGCGGATGCTCGGTGCATCTCGTACCGTCACCTTCGATGCGGTCACGCGTCCCGACCGCGTCCCCGATCCGGAGTTAGTGTTCTGGTTCGCGTTCCCGTTCGACGTGTTCGAATTGACGTTCGACGCCTGGTTCCCGTTCTGCTCCGTGTTCGTGTTCCCGAAAGGTCTCGTGTCGATGCCGCCGTTCGTCGGAGGCTTCACCTCGCCACCGCCGGGCCCGGTTCCGGCGTTGACGTTCGTCACTCCCCCGCCCGCACGTTGCTCCATCACCCGCTCGATCAGGAACTTCGCCCCGATCCCGAGTCCGACGCCGATGGCCAGCAGCACGACACCCAGCACGACCTTGGCCAGCGCCGACATGCCCGATCTTGGGGGCGCCTGGTACTGTTGCACCTGATGCGCCGGCGCATTTGGCATCTGACCCGCCGGCATCTCCACAGCCGTTCTCGCATATGTGGGTCCCGGTACTTGCACCGCGGGCGCCCCGGGATTGGAGAGTGGCGCGTCTCCCTGGAGGTGCGCCAGCGGCGACGGATACGGTTGCTGCTGCGGAGCGGTCGGCGTGACAGCGGAGGTCGGTGCCTGTATCACGGGAACCGTGAACGGCGCGGGAGCCAGCGGCATCGCCTCAGTCGCCTGGGGCGCGGCACTTGCCGCACGCACAGCCGTGGCGAGCTCCTTCGCAAACTCGCCAGCGGTCTGTTGCCGCGCTTCAGGATGCTTCTGGAGCGCCCGCATGACGACGGCCTCCACCGCCGGGGGAATCGCCGGGTTTCTCGCACTCGGTGGCGGCGGCAGTTCGCTGACGTGCTGCGCGACGACCTCGGCCGAGTGTTTCGCGTAGAACGGCACGCTGCCGGTCAGCATCTCGTACAGGATGATCCCGAGGCTGTAGATGTCCGAGCGGCTGTCCACCTCGCGTCCGCGGCACTGCTCCGGCGACATGTACGCCGGTGTGCCGATGACCGTGCCAACCTGCGTGAGCGTTGCAGAGGTCGTCGACAGGTCCTTGAGCTTCGCGATGCCGAAGTCGAGAACCTTCACGCGATAACCGTTCGGCGTCGAGCGAACGAGAATGTTCTCGGGCTTCAGATCGCGATGGACGATGCTGCGCTGGTGCGCCTCGTCGAGCGCCGAACAGAGCTGATCGAGCAGCTCGGACGCAACACTCAGCGACAGTTTTCCGTGCCTCTCGATGAGCCGCCGAAGGTCTTCGCCGTCGGCCATCTCCATGACGAGGTACACCGAGTCGTCGGCGCCGACCCCGAAGTCGTAAATCGCCACCACGTTCGGGTGCTTGAGCCGCGCAGCCGCCTGCGCCTCGCGGCGGAAGCGCTCGATCGCGTTCGGATCGCGCATCGTATCGGAATGCAGGATCTTGATCGCGACCGTGTCGCCGATGAGAAGCCGCGTGGCGCGGTAGACGCACCCCATGCCGCCCTCTCCGAGAAGCGCGTCCAGCCGGTACTTGCCCTCGATCGTCCGGCCGATCATCGAGTTCCCGACGAACGTGGGTCCGGCATCGTTCCAGTCGCTGCGCACGGCCGTAGCCATCGGAGGCGCCTGACCCGTCGGCGTGGACGCACCGCATCGGGGGCAGAACCTGGCCCCGTCGCTCATCTGTGTTCCGCAGGCGGTGCAGGTCATGGAAGGAATTCCGTCCGACAGCGCTGACAGGCTACGGTCAGCACCGTGTCGAGTCAAATGGCGCAGGCGTGCCTCCATCGCCGCGCCGCAACATCCGCACGCGGGTCAAGAGTGGCGTGGCCGTACAGAGAGCACAGAGTCACAAAGAGCACAGAGATTCGAATACTTCCGTGATTCTGCTGATTCGGAGACTCTGAGCTCTCTGTGACTCTGTGCTCTCTGTACGGCCACGCCTCTCTTGTTCATTGACGGGTCTCGCGACCGGGACTAGCCTGTTCGGGAAAGGCAACGCTTCCGCCACGATACGCCCACATGCCGTCACGCAGCCCCGTACTCGTCCGAACCGCTCTGAGCGTTGCCGCCCTCGGCGCACTCGTGGTGTTCGGAACCCAATTCGTCCAGTCGCGATGGGAGCAGAGTCCCAAGATGGAAGTCGCCGGAGATCCATCGAATGCCAACGGCCCGGCAGAGGGCACGAGCGAACAGCACCCCTCGGGACCGAGCCTGGCCGCCCTGCTCGGGTCGAATGTCGCCATCGATCGGAACGACCCCGTACAGATGCGGATCCTCGCTGACTACGGCGCCGTGTTCGTGACAACGGCGGTCGCACCTCCCACGGTGGTCTTCTCGAGCGAGGATCAGGTAAGGCTCTGGCAATCGAGTGTCGACATCGAGAAGGAATCGGTCGGCGGCATCACGATAGAGTTGCAGGCGCCCGCGATGAAGGCGCTGCTCGCCGCGCGCGCCGAGGCGAAGGCCGCTCGGCTCGACATCACCCCGCGAGGTGCCGATGGTGCGCGCCGCGGCTACGACGACACGGTCCGCTTATGGACGAGTCGCGTCGATCCGGCGCTCGATCACTGGGTCGCGAGGAATCGGCTCACACCGGCGGAGCGCGACCGCATTCGCTCCCTGTCGCCGCGAGACCAGATCCCCGAAGTTCTCGCCCTCGAGAAGCGCGGCGTCTACTTCAGCACCGGTTTCGACAAGTCAATTCTCTATTCGGTCGCCGCGCCCGGAACGTCGCAGCACCTGTCCATGCTCGCGCTCGACGTCTCGCAGTTCGAGAACGCGGAAGTCCGCCGGATCCTGTCGCGCCACGGCTGGTTTCAGACCGTCGTCAGCGATCTGCCTCACTTCACTTACCTCGGCGTCGCCGAGGAAACGCTTCCGTCACTCGGGCTCAAGAAGGTCGCGAGCGGCGGTCGCGTCTTCTGGATCCCCGATCTTTCGCTGCTCTGATCCACCATGGAACTCGAGACGATCCGATTCGACGAGCAGGGGCTGGTGCCGACCGTGGTGCAGGACCATCTCACCGGAGATGTCCTCATGGTCGCGTGGATGAACGCCGAAAGTCTGGCACGCACGCTCCAGACTGGCGAGACATGGTTCTGGAGCCGATCGCGCCAGGAGCTCTGGAACAAGGGCGCTTCGTCCGGAAACCGGCAGCGGGTCGTCGAGCTGCGGCTCGACTGCGACGGCGACACCCTGCTCGTTCGTGTCGACCGCGACGGACCCGCTTGCCACACCGGCGAGGACTCGTGTTTCTACCGGCCGCTTGCCGGTGCACCGCCCCAGGCACCCCACGCGAGCCCGATTGTAATGGCGGTCGCGGCTCCTGAACGCTCGGTCTCCGTCGTGGACGTGGACTCGATGGAGGTCGGCATTCTCTTCAATGACCTCTACACGCTCATTCGAATGCGCGAAGCGGAGCGGCCAGAGAACTCGTACACGACCTACCTCTTCAACAGCGGTCTCGACAAGATCCTGAAGAAGGTCGGCGAGGAAGCCACCGAGACGGTCATTGCGGCAAAGAACGGCTCGGCGAAGGAGCTTACGTCGGAGCTGTCCGACCTCTTCTACCACCTGCTCGTTCTGATGGTCGAACGCGGCCTCGGTCTCACGGATGTCTGCCGCGAGCTCGCGGAACGCGCCGGGCGGCGGCCGGATCCGAAGTACGGCGTCACGGTGCGGGAGGGCTGACGTGGAGCATTTCTCCGAGGGCCCGAAGCGCCACCGCACGACGCCGCCTGACTACGAGGCGTTTCTCGAACTTTGTCAGCAGGGCACCGTCGTGCCGGTAGTCAAGCGCGTCACGGCCGACCTTATGACGCCTGTGTCTGCTTTCCTCCGGATCGCCGGGCGGGCGTCGCACGCGTTCCTGCTCGAGTCGGTGGAGGGCGGCGAGAAAGTCGCCCGCTATTCGTTCCTCGGCACCCGGCCGCACATGCTCCTTCATTGCAAGGACGGCAAGGTGTGGACGGAGGAGAACGGAGAACGGCGCGAAGAAGACACGCCGCCGCTCGTCGCGATGCGTCGTCACGCGGGCCGATTCGTCCCCGTGAAGGTCGACGATCTTCCGCCGTTCTCGGGTGGCGCGGTCGGCTTCATGGGTTACGGCGCGATTCACTGGTTCGAGAAGCTGCCGGACCGCCATACCGACGAGACAGGTGTCGACGACGCGATCATGGCCTTCTTCGCGACGCTGGTGGCCTTTGACCACGCACGTCAGGAAATGGTCATTGTCTCGAACGTCTTCACCGAAGGTCGCAAGGAAGGTCTCGAGTCCGAATACCAGACCGCGCTCGACCGGATCGCCGAAATCGAGGCGATGCTCGAGGATCAGGTCGACGTCCCGGACGACTTCGCCGGTGAGAAGAACCGCACACGGTCGAACTTCCGGCGCCAGGACTTCGAGGCCGCCGTCGAGCGCGCGAAGGAGTACATCACGGCCGGCGACATCTTCCAGGTCGTCCTGTCGCAACGGATCCAGATCACTACTGGCGTCCATCCGTTCCAGATCTATCGCGCCCTGCGCATCGTGAACCCGTCGCCGTACATGTTCTACCTCAAGCTCGGCGACACGACGCTGCTAGGCGCTTCGCCCGAGATGCTCGTGCGGTGCACGGGCCGGCGAGTGGACTATCGGCCGATCGCGGGCACCCGCCCCCGCGGCGCGACTGACGTTGAAGACATGCTGCTCGGCGAGGAACTGCGGACCGACGAGAAGGAAACGGCCGAGCACGTGATGCTCGTCGACCTCGGACGCAACGACCTTGGACGCGTCTGCGACTACGGTTCGGTCGAAGTGACCGAGTTGATGACGGTCGAGCGGTACAGCCACGTGATGCATCTCGTCTCGGGCATCAAGGGCCGGCTCAGGCCCGGCAGCGACCGGTTCGATGCGCTGGCGGCGTGTTTCCCCGCCGGAACGGTCTCGGGCGCTCCGAAAATCCGGGCGATGCAGATCATCGACGAGCTGGAGCCCGATCACAGGAGCGTGTATTCCGGCACGGTCTTCTACGTGGACTACACGGGAAACCTCGACTCGTGCATCGCGATCAGGACTCTGCTCGTCAAAGGCGGAAAGGCGTACCTGCAGGTCGGCGCCGGGATCGTCGCCGACTCGCAGCCGACGAACGAGTACATCGAGACGATCAACAAGGCTCGCGCAATGATGCGCGCGATCGAGTTGGCGGAGGAGGGACTGTGAGCAAGCCAGGGGTCAAATGTGGTCGGGTGATCTTCCGGTTCCTTGCGCTCGCCGTGGCGCTCGTGCTCGCTCCTGCGGTCGCTCGCGCGCAGGAGGATGCTTCGACGCTCGAGGCCGTAGTCGAGACGTCGAAGGGCACGATCACGCTCCGCTTCTTTCCGAAGGAAGCGCCCCGTCACGTCGCGCACTTCATCGAAACCGCGCGCGCTGGTGGATTCGACGGCACCACTTTCCACCGTGCGATTCCGTACGCGATCGTGCAGGGCGGTGATCCGCTGTCGAAGGATCCGAAGAAGAAGTCGCTCTACGGGACGGGCGGCCTGAAACTTCTGCCGGACGAAACGAGCTCGCTCAGACACCTTGCCGGTGCGGTCTCGTCGGTGATGCTCGTCGACCCGGCGGGAGCGCCGATTCCGGGCAGCTCGGGCACGCAGTTCTTCATCTGCGACACCTGGCAACAGCAGCTGGACGGCAAGTTCTCGGTGTTCGCCCGGGTGACGGATGGCATGGACGTGGTCAGGCAGGTGTCGGCGCTGCCGCGCATTGGCGACAAGATCGAGGAGCGCGTCGTGATCACGAAGGTGACGATACGTCCCGTCAGTCCGCCGGCCGAAGAGATCGGCACCCTGCGGGCGCGCCTCGACACGACGGCGGGCGAGATCGTGTGGGACTTCCTGCCGACGGCGCCCGAGAACGCGCGGAACTTCATCGGGCTGGCGCGGGCGGGCTACTACGACGGCGCGACGATTTACAGGGCGATCTCGGGACTGCTCATTCAGGGGGCATCGGCTGAGGGCTGGCCGCAGGACAGCCCGAACCGCAAGCGCAGCTTCAGCATCTGGAACGTCCCGGACGAGTTCTCGACGACAGTGCCATTCGAGCGCGGCATCGTCGGAATGGCGCACGGGGCGGATGCGAACAGCGGAAACGTGCATTTTTTTGTGCTCGTATCGCGCGCGGCGAATCTCGACGCTAAATACACGCCGTTTGCGAAGGTCGTCAGCGGGATGGACGTTGCGGAGGCGATGTCGAAGCAGCCGGCGGTGAACGAGAAGCTGTCGGCACCCGTGACGATCCGCAAGGTCACGATCGAGAAGCGCTGACCACGCACGCGAAGGTGATTCTGGCCCATTCCGTGTTGCGACGAATCGGTCACGGGCAGTCCCGAGGACATGGGGACTTTGCGACAGAACCGTGGCCGGTTTCGTTCAGGGTGTTCAACTCAGAGGGAGCTCTGTTCCGAAGAGCGCCCAAGGCGCGTCTGTTCCGAGGAGCGCCGAGGCGCGAAAGAGCCTGAGCCCACGGCGTAAGCCGTGGATTATCGACGAGCGACGCGAGAGCCCCGTCAGGGGCGATACATCGAGAACGCACGCGCCTGCAGCGGTTGTTTCGCCCCTTGGGGCTCAGCCGGCTTTCATCGGATTACCCACGGCTTACGCCGTGGGCTCTTTCGCGCCTCCGGCGCTCTTCGGAAGCTTCGTCGACTGGTCTCGGGTTAGGGTCCCGGCAAGGGTTCCGGGCAAGGTTTCCGGGCGAGGGTTCCGGGCAACGGTCACGGGCGAGGTTTCCATGCAATGGCTCCGTCACCGTATCCACGCATATTCCTGCAAAGCTCCGCAGGGCTCTTTGCATTCTATCGGGTCGCCTCGGAATGTAACGCGACTGTGCCGGAAATGTTGCCTTCCTCCCCATTTTGCGCACCTACGCGCACCATGTGTGAAAACATTCCCAACCGGACAAAGGGTTACGTTTGTTTCCAAGTTGCGACTACACGATTGTCGGTTCCATTCACTCAAGCGGCCGAGTCAGTGGCGTTCCCTCCATGGCCCGCTGGATGCATGAAGTCAGGTAAGCCCTGCGGATCCTGGTGTGTCGGTACACGACACACTGGTCGAACCCGCGGAGAGCTGCCCTTGGCGGAAGGATTGCCAGGGACGGGAGGAAACTCCGATGAAACGCATCAGAATGCAGACCTTCACCACGCGGATTCTTGCGTCGTGCGCAGCCGTCCTCTTCACAATCGGAGTTGGAAGTATTGTCACGAAAGCAGGCAATCCGACTATTTTCTGTCCGATGGCCGATCCGATCGCAGTCGCTGCGAGTCCGGAGCGCGTTCTCGTGATGACCTTCTGTGACAACCCGCGCCAGATCAAGCAGATTGACAGCGCTGGCAACGTCACGGTCTTCGCGACGCTCCCGCCTCGTGAGCCAGGCTGCCTCGAGGACGACCTTCACTTCTCGTCCGGCATGGGCGGATGGGCCCCCGGGTACGTTTTTGCGACCCAGGGTACGTACATCTACAAGATCAGCCCGGACGGTACGACCGTAAGCCAGTTCGCAATGATTCCGACCGCCGTGAGCGGCCTCGTTTTCGACAAGGTGGGTTCGTTCGGATACGACATGCTCGTCATCGGGGGATACATGGTTTACCGAGTCAGCCCTGCTGGCACCGTGACGATGCTCGGTGGATTCAACGAGCGGGTCGAGGGTCCCGACGTCGCTCCGATGTCATTTGGCCCGTATGGTGGATTCCTCTTCGCAGGAGCGAACAGCGGCTACGTGATGGCTATGGCGCCAACTGGGGGTTACACAATGGTTGTCCCGTTCGACACGCCGGGACGAGTCCATTTCGTACCTGAGGACCTTTGCACGCTGGACGGCACAGGACTGTCCTACTTTACGGCCGCGCTTCAAGTTGGCGTCGTTGCATATCCGCAGTCTGATTTCGCCGGACTCGGCGGCAGCGCGCTAGTGGCTAGCGAGTCCGGGGCCGGAGTGAAAGTCCTGTCGTGGAACGGCTCGGCATACATCCTCAGCCCGTTCTGCACAGGCGCTGTCCACCACGAGATGTCAGACTTCGTCGACTGCAGTCAGCCTAGGCCGATCGCGCTCGACATCGAGCCCAGGGACTGCCCCAGCAGAGTCAATGCAAACGTAGGCGGCTTCCTCAATGCCGCGATTCTTGGCACGAGCGACTTCGATGTCCGGACGATCGATCCGGACACTGTGCGACTGGCCGGTGTCGAGCCATTTCGACAGCATTTCGGCGATGTGGCGACGCCGTATGTTCCGTTCCTCGGAAGGTTGAACTGCACGACGGATTGCACGAACCAAGGTCGCGATGGGTTCCTTGACATCCAGTTCCGGTTCGACAATCGCGACGTCGTGCGCGCACTGGGGACCGTTACTGACGGGCAGTGCCTCGTGATTTCGATCACGGGAACCACCTATGACGGCAGACCGTTCATCGGCGAAGACGTAGTTCTCATCCGCAAGCGAAGATGAGAACCCCCCGCCCCGGTGCGAGCCGGGCGGTATAGGTTGGCCGGGCCCGCTGAGTACAGGCGGCTGAACCTGCGGCGGCAGTGGAGGCACTGCCGCCGTTGCACCTTCTGGACCGGGCGGTTCAATCCGAGCTCGCACGCCGCGACAGTATTTCGCGCGCGTCGATGTTCCTAGGGCGTGCCCAGCGGCTTGCCGGCCTTTCGCCGGGGCGGCACCTTCGAGTCGCTCCATCGAATGACGCCGTCCTCTATGACGTTGTAGGAGCGGTCACCCGTCGTAGCGCCGACCGGTGTTGCCGAGAACTCGAACGTCTTCGGAGTCGGTCGCACCTCGCGGAAAATGTAGCCATTCCGCTCGACGCCATTGAAGAGTTCGGGGCTTATCAAGTCGGCAGCCACCAGCTCGGCCATATTGCCGTACCTGACGTAGCGGCCCTTGGTGGCGTGAAACGCGTATTGGGCACTCACGAGCGATCGCAGCGTCCCGATGGCCGCCGACTCGTTCGCCGCACCCCTTGCCCTCAGAAGGCTCGGAATGGCGATCGCCGCGATGACTCCGATCGCGGCTACCGAAAACGCCGAGCCTCCGCTGGCCGTCACCGCGATTCCAAGCGGCTCACGGCGGACGACCGTGTCCGCGAGGTTCCACATCCCCATCGCGGAGCCGTTCATGAGGACGCCCATCGAGGAGGCGTAGGTCGACAGCGAGTCCTTGAGCGCGGGAGTCGGATGGTAGATCGCGATAGTGTCGGCATCGAGTCGACCCTTCGATTCGTCCAACTCACGCGACGTGCCAAGCGTCTGTTGTACCGACCTCGCAAGCAGCACACGCTCCACTTCCGCCGGCTCGCCAACCATCGCGACACCGTCGACGACAGCGACCGCGGTCCGACCGGCCGAGGCGAGGCGTACCCCGCCGACGTCACGAACCGTCAGTTCGCCCGGCGTGGCGGCCGTCAAGGCCCGCTCGAACGCAGTCCGAACGACGTCGGGCTGCTTCACGTCGACGAGCAAGACCGCCTTCACCTCAGGAGCTGGGCTCGAAGATTGCGCCGTGCCGCTGCTATCCATCGTCATGGTTGCCGACGGATTATCGAACCGAACGCCGACCGTGAACTCGCTTCCCAGCGCCGGCAGCAGTTGATCGCGCACGCTGATACCCAGCTGCCGTTCCAACTCGGCGACGTCGAACCCCGCCTGCTTTGCTGCCTTCGAAGATCGCAGCAGGGCTTCGATCGCCGTAAGGTCGAGGGCGAATGACGTCACGATGCCGGTATCCGACGGCAGCATCTGCGCTGGACGCAACGTGACCGCCGGGCCACCAGCAAGGATCGTGAGCAGATTTCGAGCTTCTCCCTCAATCGCAATGACCGTCACGCCCGGCGCACCCGGCGTCCACGGTTCCGAGCCCGACACGATGCCACGCAGGCTCTGCACGCCGAAAAGCGTCGCCAGCGAAGGCTCAGCGCCTTCCGGATCCGGCTTCCCGAACAGATCCTTCGGGAGCTTCATCAGCGAAAACAACCCCGCGTCGTTCCCGACGCGCGCCCGACCGTCGCGGTAGAGCTCGGTTGCCGCCAATGACGCCGATGCCGGTGACGACGATTCGACCAGCGCCTTTTCGATCGAGACACGGTCGCCGATCAGGATCGATTCGCCGGCAACCGAGCAATACGGACTGTCGCTCGAGGTCGAACTCGAAAGCGGTACGACCTTGCGCCCGCGCACCGTGACGCCGCGAGGCGCCTTTGCGCCGGTCGGGAGCGGGCCGACGAGGCTGCGGAGCTTCGCCTCCAGGGTCGCCGCATTCGACGCCGAAGGCGCCCGAATGATGGCGAGCCACCCAAACGCCGACCGTTCAGTCGAGGTCGTCGGCATCCGGAAGCTCACGGCGATGTTCGACGCGGCAAGCAACTGGAACTCGTCGAGAGTGATGGGAGCGGATCCGCCGGTCAGCCCGCCCAAGGTCGTCGTCAGGTATGTGTAGGTTTCGGCGACACCGGCGCGCTCGGCATCCGACCTGGCGCCCGTCAATTCGAGGTAGAAGTTCACGTCGGCCGGCACGCGTTCCGCGAGCGGGCCCGCAATGATCGCAGGCGGACTCACCTCCGCGGTCGATGGCGAACGTCGCTGTGCATTCGCAGACAACGAAAGCAGCAGCGCTATGCAGACGAGGGATGCAACATGCCGACTCGCTGCGGGCAACCGGACGGTTCGTGAGGAGCTCATTTTGGCATCCTGCGCCTCTTGGCAAAGGCCGTCAATAACACTCCATCGATCCCGTCAGAGATTGCCGCGTCGATGGTCGACTTCGCGTCGACGCGATCACTCGCGCGTGCCCGTGCTGTCCCGGCCGCGCGCAATCACGTCGCGCATACCGCAAGTGGCCGCGTCACTGCGAACGCGCGCCCGCAAGCGTTCGGCGCTCACGCGAGCCTCTGCGGCGCGCCGCTCGTGCCGGATCGCAAGCGTCCATTCGCGCGTCGCCTGCCGGCCGGATCGCGCCATCAGGAGAAGGATCTGCGCCGTTGCCGCTCCGAGAATCGCGAGTCCGATGATCGTCAGAAATGTCTGCCACACGATGGTCACCTCCTGGGTGGCCATCGGCATAGCGACTCGCGTGCCAGTAAAGAATGCCCGAAAACAGGCCGGATTCCCGCCGTTGTCGCAAGAACTCTTCACGAGACGTGAAGAAAGAGAGGGCGTGCAATCTTCAGCCTCGCCCGTCGGCCGTCGGATCAGTCCCGGGAGCGCAAGCGACCGGGTAGTCCCACGATCGGTAAGTCGAGGTGCGACCGCCTACCGCTCGCGTTCGTCAGCCGGAGGCGCGTAGTTCCCGAGTCTCGCCGTCGTGTGCTCGACAACGCTCGGAACGGGTTGCCTGAACGCCGAGGGCGGCAAGGCCACCTGCTGGGGAGGCGCCGCAAGCCTCGCCGCGAGCGGTCCGGTCGGCACAGCGGCCTTCGCCCCGTTCAGCAGCCCAAGCAGCATCCGGATGATCATCACGAGACCGAACACGCCGAAGCCGCCGGCAAACAGGATGACCGGAACGATACCGCCGCCGATCCGCGGACTGAGAATGTCCGAGAGCGCGATTATCGATCCGAAAACCGCACAGAAGCCAACGATGCCAATCAGCGCGGTCACGGCCAGGATCGCCCCAACGTGGCGTTGGCCAATCAGCGACGTCGATTCCTGCGTGAGAGGCTGAGTCAGCGCGGTGCGAAGAACCTCCAGGTTCGATCCGCACCGGCTGCAGTACCGCGTCGAGTCTAGATTCTGGGTGCCGCAGTCAATGCAATACATCGCCGAACTTGCCTCCACCGCGCTCACTCTGGGTCGGGAACACTGCGTCCTACGCCGCGGGGAAACGATAGGTTCATCGCTTCACGCTGTCAAACGCGCGCCCGGGGCCGCTTTGCGTTCCCGGCCGCAGACGAATTAGGATCTCGGGGCCATGGTTCTCGTCATCGACAACTACGATTCGTTCACCTACAACCTCGTGCAGTACCTCGGCGAGCTGAGGGCGGATCCGCGAGTCATCCGCAACGATGCGGTCACGCTCGAAGAGATCGCGATCATGGCACCCTCGCATATCCTCATTTCGCCTGGCCCCGGCACCCCGGACGGCGCCGGCATCAGTCTCGACGTCGTGCTCACGTTCGCCAAGACGACGCCGATTCTCGGTGTCTGTCTCGGTCATCAAGCGATCGGTCAGGCATACGGCGGACGCGTAGTCCGAGCGCCATACCTGATGCACGGCAAGACGAGCGAAATCTGCCACGACGGCAA
This sequence comes from uncultured Clostridia bacterium, assembly GCA_964591515.1. Lineage (GTDB taxonomy): Bacteria > Acidobacteriota > Blastocatellia > UBA7656 > JADIYM01 > JADIYM01. The sequence goes on along the minus strand of CAZQBW010000003.1, from coordinate 30,511 downwards.
CACGATCTTCGAAGGGCTGCCGTACCGGTTTCCGGCTACGCGCTATCACTCGCTGGTTGTCGATCGCGAGAGCATTCCCGCCTGTCTCGAAGTGTCGGCGACGACGCCCGACGGCATCGTCATGGGCTTGCGCCATCGCGAGTTCCCCTGCGAAGGACTGCAGTTCCACCCCGAGTCGATCATGACGTCGCACGGCAAGCAGATGCTCGCGAACTTCCTGAAGCGTACGGGGACCGGTCCTCTCGCGTGATCCTCCCGCTGCTTGCCCGGCTCGCCGCGCGCGAAGACCTGACGAGAGACGAAGCCGCTGCCCTCGTCCAATGCTTCGTCGACGAAGAGGTGACGGATGCGCAGCTAGGAGCGGCTCTCGTCGCCCTCGCCATGAAAGGCGAAACCTCCGAGGAGCTAGCCGGCCTTGCGGGCGCGATTCGCGAACGCGCGATACCGGTACAGACGCGCCACCAGGTCTTTCTCGATACGGCCGGGACCGGAGGCGACGGCTCCGGCACGTTCAACATCTCTACGACTGCCGCGTTCGTGATCGCCGCGGCAGGACTTCCGGTTGCCAAGCACGGAAATCGCGCAGCCTCGTCGCGATCCGGAAGCGCCGACGTGCTGGCGGCGCTCGGGATTCCGATCGACAGCGATGCCGACGCCGCCGGCTCGAGCCTCGACGAGCTCGGCATCTGCTTCATGTTCGCACCGAAGTACCACGCCGCGACCAGGCGTGTGGGCGACGTTCGTCGGCAGCTCGGCATCCGGACAGCTTTCAACCTGCTTGGACCGCTGACGAACCCTGCTCGGGCGCCTCGACAGATCATCGGAGTCGGTACTGCCTCCGCGGTCGAACGGATTGCAGAGGTTGCAGCGCGCCTCGGCGTCGAACGGGCGTGGATCGTCCACGGCGACGGCCTCGACGAGCTGTCGATCAGCGGCTCGACGCTCGTCGCCGACGTGCGCGACGGCACCGTCGTCGGGACCTTCGAGGTCTCGCCCGACGATGCGGGACTTCCGATCGCGGACCTTGAAACCTGCAGGGGCGGCTCGCCGGAGGACAATGCTGCGGTCCTCGCCGCCATCCTCGACGGCAGGATCCGCGACGGGCGACGCGACATCGTCGTGCTCAACGCGGCAGCCGGGCTTCTGGTAGGCGGAGCGGCCGAGTCGCTCGACGACGGCGCCCGCCGGGCCGAGGAAGCGATCGATTCAGGCGCGGCGACGCTCCTGCTCGCAGCGCTGCGCGATCGGGGATAGAGGCGATTCACGACTCCGTGTCTCAGTGTCTCCGTGCCTCTGGGTGCGAAGGTCTTCGAGAACATAAAGGAGTCGCACACAGAGACACCGAGATACGGAGGCTCAGACCCCGAAGAGCCGCCCCGCTCGCTGCTGTACAATCGGCCGCGATGCTCTCGCCAGGCACTGTTCTACAGGATCGGTACACAATCCAGCGCCATCTTGCGTCGGGAGGGATGGGTGCCGTGTACGTCGCGACCGACGATCGATTCCGGAATACCGTCGCTGTCAAACAGGCATTCTTCGCGACGGGCGACGGCGCCCGCGCGTTCGAGCGAGAGGCGCGACTCCTCCGCAACCTCCGACATCCCGCCCTTCCGGGCGTCATCGATTTCTTCGAAGAGGACGGCACGTGCTACCTCGTCATGGACTACGTCGAAGGCGACGATCTGTCGGTGCTGCTCCGTCATCGACGCGACTCGGGTCTTGGTCCGTTTCCGTACGCCGCCGTAGTCGCCTGGGGCGATCAGATCCTCGACGCACTCGAATTCCTGCACAGGCACGATCCGCCGATTCTCCACAGGGACGTGAAACCCCAGAACCTCAAACTGATGACCGACGGGCAGGTCGTGCTGCTCGATTTTGGTCTCTCGAAGGGCGCCGCCGGCGAGATGTCGCGAACTGTAAACGACGAGAGCATCTCGGGATTCACTCCGAGTTACGCCTCGCCTGAACAGATGCGCGACGAAGGAACGACGGTCGCGAGCGATCTTTTCTCGCTCGGCGCGACGCTCTATCACCTGATGACCGGAGTGAAGCCGATCGACGCCGTCACGCGAACGCTCAAGGCGAGACCGCCTGAGCCGGACCCGGTCGCACGAGTCGACGCCCTGAACGATACGGTTCCGGCGGCCGTCGCGGACGTCATCGAATGTGCAATGCAGCTCGAGCCCGGCAGCCGGTATGCGTCCGCCAACGAAATGCGCGAAGCGCTGTCCGCGGCCCTGCCAGACCCGTCCGAGCTCGTGCGCGCGCTCGGCGAGGTTCTCGCCCAGATCCCCGAGCCTTCGATTGCCGGCAAGCGGGACGACTTCGCGACGGCCCGCAGCGATTCGAAGTCGACGGGCCGCGGTGTGCCCGAGGAAGTGGACCTCGCCACCCCAATGATCGCGGCGCTGACCGAAGATCGCCGGAAGCTCGAGATCAGGATGTGGATCGCCGTCGCGATTGCTGTTCTGGCCCTTCTCGTTTCGGTCGGACTGCTTGTCCGCTGGCGCCAGTACAAGCCGATTCTCGACGAGCAGGCAGCCGAATCCGCGGCCGAAGCTCAGCGCGAGGCGCCGGTCCCCTCCACCGGCCCGACCAACGTCGACCTTCCCGCGATCGACCTCGGGGACGGTGTTTCGATAGCGATGGTCCGCATCCCGCCGGGAACTTTCCTGATGGGCTCACCGACGGGTGACCGCGACGAGCGACCGCCGCATCGGGTCAAGATCACGCGAGGCTTCAGCATCTCGATGTTCGAGATTACCCAGGCGCAATGGTCCAGGCTCATGCCCTCGAACCCTTCGCCCGAGCCTGGACCGGATTTGCCCGTGTCGAGTGTCTCGTGGGTCGAGGCGCAGGAGTTCGTCGCGAAACTGAACGAACGGGTCGGTGGCGCGCGGTTCCGCCTGCCAACGGAAGCGGAATGGGAGTACGCGTGCCGCTCCGGGACTACGGGCGACTACGCCGGCCAACTCGACGTCATGGCCTGGCACTCAGCGACGTCTGCAGACCGGGTTCACCCGATCGGAACACGTGCGCCGAACTCGTGGGGGATCTTCGACATGCACGGCAACGTCTGGGAGTGGTGCTCTGACTTCTACGGGCCCTACTCGCGTGGCGAAGGGACCGACCCGGCAGGACCGTCCGCCGGAACATACCGGGTCATTCGCGGCGGCGCCTTTGACGAACCGGGCGAGGGTTGCCGATCGTCGAACCGGAACCTCGAGCCGGCCGGAAAGCGGGACGGGACGATCGGCGTGCGGATCGTCCGCGAGCTGGGGTGACGACCCGAACGAAAGGCGTGGCCGTACAGAGAGCACAGAGTCACAGAGGGCACGAAGGCTCCTGATCATTCGAGCCTTTGTGTGCTCTGTGACTCCGTGCTCTCTGTACGGCTACGCCTTCTCAATTCAGGCCGGCGACGCCTTCTCACGACGGTCCTGGCACGCCAACGGTCGGTCAAGCCCTCCCGGAGGTCCGGGCCTTCCGGTATTCTTCGCGTTCCATGCCGCCGCACACCCGCACCGACATCCTTCGGCAGATCCTCGACCGCAAGGCCGAGCGGCTCGAGGCCGCGAGGCGGATCCGCCCTCTAGCCGAGCTCGAGGCCTCTGTAGCCGGGCAACGCCTTCGTGCGTCCGTTGGATTTGCCGCAAGACTTGCGCGCCCGGATTCCGTCAACATCATCGCCGAGGTCAAACGCAGGTCTCCATCGCGCGGTATCATCCGAGACGATCTGGACCCGGTCGACATCGCGATCGGATACGCCCCCTGGGCCGCGGCGATCTCGGTGCTGACCGAGGAAGACTACTTCGGCGGCTCGCTGGACGTCCTCCGCGCCATTCGAGAGCGCGTCGACGTGCCCCTTCTTCGCAAGGACTTCCTCTTCGACCGCTATCAGCTCTTCGAGGCGGCCGAGGCAGGCGCCGACGCTGTCCTGCTCATCGCAGCCGCGCTCGATCAGCATCAGATGACCGACCTGCGCGACGAGGCTGTGAGCCTCGGCCTCGACGTTCTCGTCGAGGTGCATACGGTCGCCGAGCTGGAGGCCGTGCTACACTGCAATCACGCTCTCATAGGCGTCAACAACCGCGATCTGTCGACGTTCGCTGTCGATCTCGACACGTCCTTCGCAGTTGCCAGACTCGCGCCCGATGACGTCCTGCTCGTGAGCGAAAGCGGCCTCGAGTCGCGAACAACGATAGATGAATTGCGGCGTGCCGGATTTCAGGCGTTCCTCATCGGAGAACACCTGATGCGCGCCGAGGATCCCGGAACCGCCCTTCGCGCTTTAGTCGAGTGAGTTCAGCATGGCTGTCAAAGTCAAAATCTGTGGCAACACGTCCTACGAAGATGCCGCCTACGCGCTCGATTGCGGCGCCGATGCCGTCGGCTTCGTCTTCTACGAAAAGAGCTCGCGCCACGTCGCGCCGTCGACCGTTGCCGAGATCGCCAAGAAGCTTCCGCCGTTCGCCGTAAAGGTCGGCGTCTTCGTCAACGAGTTCGACCTCGCTGTCGTCCGCTCGATCGCCGAGATGTGCCACCTAAGCGTCATCCAGCTCCACGGCGGAGAGTCGCCCGAATACTGCTCGCGACTCTCGGACTTCACGGTCGTGAAGGCGCTTCGCGTGAACGACGACTTCGACCCGGCACACGTGCGGGATTTCGCCGTTCCGGCAATCCTGCTCGATGCCTACGACGCGGACACGTATGGCGGAACTGGTCGTCTGTTCGACTGGAGCAAGGCCGTTGCCGCCAAGCAGTACGTTTCGAGCCTCATACTCGCCGGCGGGCTCAATCCCGAAAACGTCGTGCAGGCGATCAAGCTCGTGAAGCCTTACGGCATCGACGTCTGCAGCGGCGTGGAGAGCAAGCCGGGTCAGAAGGACAAGCTGCTGGTGCGTTCGCTTCTGAACGAAGTTGAGCGATCGCGAGCCGACGTCGGCAAGACTGGACCTCTCAGCCAGGCCTACAACGAGTGGTTCAACGGTTGAGTGCGAACTGGTGCACGGTCAGGCAATGCCGCTGCGATCCGGAGAGCTAATGCAGTGACGACGATCGGAATACTCATCTCGGGCCGAGGGTCGAACATGGTGGCGATCCTCGATGCCATCGATGAAGGGCTCATTCAGGGGCGCGTCGGCTGCGTCATCAGCAACGTGCCCGACGCCCCGGGGCTAGCGCGCGCGCAGGCGCGCGGCATCGATGCCATCGCTCTCGATCACCGCGGACTCACCCGCGAGGCGCACGACAAGCGCATGCATGCCGAACTCGTCGAACGCGACGTCAAGCTCGTCTGCCTCGCCGGGTACATGCGACTTCTTAGCCCGTTCTTCATTCGCAGCTACCCGAACCAGATCCTGAACATCCACCCGTCGCTGCTGCCGGCGTTTCCGGGGCTCGCCGCGCAACGTCAGGCGCTCGACTACGGGGTCAAGGTCGCCGGATGCACGGTCCACGTGGTCGACGAAGAGCTCGATCACGGACCGATCGTCCTCCAGCGGACGGTCGACGTCCGCGACGACGATACCGAAGCGTCACTGAGCGAGCGCATCCTGGTCGAGGAACACGCCGCGTATCCGGAAGCCGTTCGGCTATTCGCCAGCGGATTGGTCCGCATCGTCGGTCGCTCAGTCGTCCGGATCGACGCCTCGCCGACGCGGTGATGTCCCGTCCTTCGTTCGCCATTGTCGGCGGCGGGCCGTCCGGCAGCTTTGCCGCGGCCGAACTTGCCAGGTCGGGTTTCCCGGTGACGCTCTTCGAGCCAAAGGGGGCGTGGGAGAAGCCGTGCGGGGGAGGTGTAACGACGAAGGCCCTCGAACGGTATTCGTTCCTCCTGGACAATCCGTCGTGGCCATCCCGGACCATCGATCGCATCGCCCTTGTCGCGCCTGGCGGCCGTCGCCTCGAGATGCCGCTCGACCGCCCGTTTCGCGTCTACGATCGGACGCGCCTGAACGGCTTGCTGCTCGAGCGCGCCCGTGACTCGGGAGCGACGGTAGTTGCCGAGTCCGTATCGCGGTTCGAACGAACGGAGACCGGATGGACGGTCACGACGCGGTCGGGCGAATACGAGGCCGGCGTGCTCGTCGGAGCGGATGGCGCCGGCAGCGTCGTACGTCGCGACCTGGCCGGACGATTCCGACCGGGCGACGTTGCACTGACTGTCGGGTACAACGCGCCGCCGGCGGCGTCCAGATCGATGAGCTCGGTGGAGATCGAGTTCCCGGCGGGGCTGACGGGATACCTCTGGGCGTTTCCGCGGACGGATCACGTCAATTTCGGCGTCATCAACAGACTCAACGAGCGACCCGCCGCGGAACTGAAGTCGCTCTTGCATGACTTCATGCACCGCTATTACGGGGGGCCGATTCCGGAAGCCGCCGAGTTCTACGGCGCCAAGGTTCCAATGCTCGCGAGCGGATCGTGGCGGGAGGTGCGCGCCACGGGCGACGCCTGGGCGCTCGTCGGAGATGCGGCGGGTTTTGTCGATCCGATCACCGGCGAGGGGATCTACTTCGCAATCCGGTCCGCGGAACTGCTCGCCGCATGCTTCAAGGACGGCACGGGACTGTCCGGGTACGAGCGAGCCTGGTTCGAGGATTTCGGAGAGGATCTCGAAGTCGCATCGAAGTACCTCGACAGGTTCTACCGCGGCACGTTCCTCGGGGCACCTGTCATCGATCGTGCCGTCGGGTTCTCGGCGCGACACGCCGGATTCCGTCGGGTGATGGCGCGCGCACTCGGCGGCGAGCAGAGTTACCTGACCCTCAAGCGCGATCTCGTCATCAACGCGCTCAGGTTTTGAGAAGTGAGTGGACAGGATTCGTCAGGAGTTCCCGAGGATTCGCGGGAAGGACTTTGGATCGATCGAACCCGTTCCGCATCCCCGGAATGGTGTCAGTCCTCGGGAAATCCTGAAATTCTGTCCTCTCACTTCTCCTTTCTCCCGCCACTTTCGTATACTGGCGGGCGCGTCCGAACGCCGGACGCTGGAGGTGCAATGAGCCAGACTGGCCCCGATACAGCATCGATTCAGAAAGTAATCCTTCGCGCCGCAGCCGCTGCCGTGAGCGACGCACCCTTTCAACGATTCCCCAACGAGACGGCCGAGAGCATCAACGAACAGTTCGTCAGTGCGCTCGGCATCATCTCTCGAGCCGCGAGGCTCGAAGCGATCGTCGAGGCCGTTCGACCGATAGCGGCACGGCTGGCATCGACTCCCATCGAGGGCGAAGGCCCTCAGGCCGAAGACTTCCGCCTTCATGTGCAGCACCTGCTTGCCACCATTGCGGCACTGCACGCTTTCGACCATCGCGAAGCCGATCACACAATCACCGACTGACATCGAGGTACCGGGTGTGCTTCGAAACGTAAGCCCCCGCCCCCCCTCGATATTGAACGTCTTTCCCGCTGGATCCAGTAGCGCGCCCGACCGACGCGCGGAGGAGGAACCGCCGTGGCCGTCGCATGGAATGCCAACTCCGCCGCTTACCTGCTGAGGCGCGCCGGATTCGGGCCAACGCCGGCGGAAGTCGCGACGTTCGCGGCACTCGGTCACGAGCAGGCCGTCTCGCGCCTCGTCGACTACGAGTCGATCGACAACAGTGCGCTCGAGACACGCCTCACGCAACTCTCGCTCGACCTCGGTGAGATCGTCCAGATCTACTACTGGTGGCTTTACCGGATGCTGTACACGGCGCGGCCGCTCGAAGAGAAGCTCACGCTCTTCTGGCATGGCCACTTCGCGACGTCGTACGCGAAGGTAAACGACCCGGGGTTCATGCTTGAGCAGAACCGGCTCTTCCGTCGGCGGGCGGTCGGCGATTTCCAGCAGACGCTCATCGAGGTTTCGGCCGATCCCGCGATGCTCTTCTGGCTCGACAACGTCGTGTCGGTGAAGGAAGCGCCGAACGAGAACTATGCCCGCGAGCTGATGGAGCTCTTTTCGCTCGGCATCGGCAACTACACCGAGACCGACGTAAAGGAAGTCGCCCGCTGTTTCACGGGCTGGACGTTCCGCGGCGCCGGCTTCGACTTCATCGACGGGATTCACGACAACGACTCGAAATCCGTGCTCGGCACGTTCATCCCCTCGGGCCAGGGCATCGAGGACGGCCGCCAGGTTTGTCGAATCCTCGCGGCGAGTCCGGTGTGCGAGCAGTTCCTGGCGAGAAAGCTGTGGGCGTTCTTCGGGACGGGCCCTGCGCCGCAGGCCGCGCTCGACGCGATGGCCGCCGCGTACCGGGCCAACAGCCGCTCGATTCGCGAAATGGTGCGGACGATGTTCCTTCGCGACGAGTTCTTCGCGGCATCGATTGCCGACGCGCAGATCAAGAGCCCGGTCGAGATCTACGTCGGAACGCTGCGGTCTCTCGAGGCGTCGCGCCCGATCATCGAGTTCCCCGACTTCCGCTACTTCATCTTCAACACAGTCTCGATGGGGCAGACATTGTTCTTCCCGCCGAGCGTGAAGGGCTGGGACGGCGGAAGGAAGTGGGTGAACACTTCGACGCTGATCTCTCGATTCAACTTCACGAACGGCGTGGCGATGATCCGCGGCGAGGGCTACCAGCTCGTCGATGCCGCGGCGCTCGTCGCCCAGACCGGCGCGTCGACGCCCGAGACGATCGTCGACGCGTTTGCCGAGCGTCTCGGACCGCTCGACATCGGTTCGGTGGCGAAGCGCCGGCTGGCCGACTACCTGCGAGCGCGGCCCGACGGCACTCCCGGCGAGTTCGTACTCGACGACGAGACGATCGACACGAAGATCCGCGGCCTGCTCCGGTTGCTCATGTCGACCGCCGAGTACCAGGTACACGCTCTGGCCGTCGATCCCGACCTTGCGGCGCCGGTCGTCGTTTCGCCGGTAATCAAGAAGGGCAAGCTGCTGCTCTCCGGAACGGGTTCGGGACTTGTCGTTGGGGCACGGCTGCGAGTGACGGGCGAAACGATCGCGGGCACGGAGTTCTTCCCGCTCGCAGCGAAGGGAGCGTCGAAGTGGGTCGTCGGCAGGAAGGTCCGCAGCACGCCCGGCGGACGAACGGTAGACGAACTCATTCCCGTGGGCGGAACCGTCACGCTCGTGGTCGAGAATCCTGACGGCGTGCAGTCGATGCCGTACGACCTGACCCGCTGAGGAGGACCGGAACGATGTCGCACTCGAGACGGCAATTCATCACGCGGGGCGTCACATTCGTGGGTGCGGGGCTGGCCGCGCCCCGCTTCCTGCTCGGTCGCGGATCCGGAATCGCGCGCGCGGCCGGTCGCGGGAACGGCAAGATCCTCGTCGTCGTGGAGATGAACGGCGGCAACGACGGACTCAACACGGTGGTCCCGTTCACGGATCCGAAGTATGCGCAGTATCGGCGGTCGCTCGCGCTCGCGCCGGGGTCGCTCGTTCCGCTGACCGACTCGCTCGGACTGCATCCGAGCCTGGCGTCGCTGAAGAGCCTGTACGACCAGAACCGCGTCGCCATCGTGCAGGGCGTCGGCTACCCTTCGCCAAACCTCTCCCACTTTCGATCGACCGAGATCTGGCAGACGGCCGAGCCCGACGCGATCGCATCGACGGGCTGGCTAGGACGCTACCTCGACCAGATTGCGATTCCGGGCAGCACGATGCTCGATGCAATCAACATCGGATTCGAGACTCCCGCGGTGCTAACGACGGCGACGTCGGCTGGCGTCGCCTCGATCGATTCGTTCGAGTCGTACCGCATCGCCGGTGACGGCGCGCAACCGCAGGACGATGCGAACAAGTTCGCTGCATTCGCAGGGCTCTACGACGATGTGCGCGGTGAAGAGTCGACGATCGACTTCATCGCGAACACAGGCCTCGCGGCATACGAGTCGTCGGGCGTCATCAGTCAGGTCGCGGACAACTACGTGCCGGCCGTGGCGTATCCGGACGATCCGTTCAGCCAGAGCCTGCTCAAGATCGCGCAGTTGATCGGAGCGAACCTCGGGACGGACATCTACGTGACGGGCCTTGGATCGTTCGACACGCACGCCAACCAGGCGGGAGACCACGCGCGGTTGCTGCGGTGGTTGTCGGACGGGCTCTCGGCCTTCCATCAGGACGTGGTCGCACACGGTCGAGGTGACGACGTACTGGTAATGACGTTCTCTGAGTTCGGTCGACGGGTGAACGAGAACGAGAGCTTCGGAACCGATCACGGGACGGCGGCGCCGCTCTTCGTGCTCGGGAATGCGGTGCAGGGAGGGGTGTACGGCGATCACCCGAGCCTCGTGAATCTCGACGACAACTACGACCTGATCCACGAGATCGACTTCCGGTCCGTGTATTCGACGGTGCTCAGGAACTGGTTGCAGGTGGAGCCGGAGTCGATCCTGGGGAGCGCATTCGAGGACGTCGGGTTCCTGTAGCTCTCGAAGGAGCCCTCTGTGTTCTCTGGGCCTCTGTGATCTCTGTATGGCAACGCCATTGCCGTCGGCATACAGAGAGCACGGAGGCACGGAGGTCACAAAGGGGGTTCTACAGTTGCCGCGGTTTCTTCGTCGAGGCAGTCGCAACGAGCTTCGCGAGCTGCGGCCCGGTCAGCGTGTCCGCGACGGTCCTCACGATCTTGTCGTGCTCCGACTGCAGTACCGACCCGACCTGCCGCAACTGATCCCGCACGCCCGCCAGTTCCATCGACTGCGGATCGCCGCCCTTCACCTGCTCGCGCAGATCCCGCGCCTCGCGCCGCTCATCCATCGTGGAACGATTGAACCCCATCAGCGCATCTCGCAACCTGGCCTGCTGAGCCGGCGTCACGTCATCGAGCCCGCGGAGCATCTCAGGCGTGAAGACGACCGATCCCGGGGGGCCGGGCGCGCGCGCCGCGAGCTCCTTCACCTGCTCCGGCGTAAGCACCTTCTGAAGTTCCGCGTAGGCCTTTCCCTCTCGCTCGTCGATACGGTCGGCGAGCTCCCGACGCTCCGACCTACCGGAGCCATCGCCGCTCCGTCCTGACTCTCCCCGCAGTGCCTTCAACCGAGCCTTGTCCGCCGCGGTTTCGTCTTCGAGCGCCGCAAAGATCGCGCGCACCTGCGCCTCCTGCTCGAGAGTCAACGATGGCAGCCGGAAGATGATCTTTTCGCGCATTCCGACCATCTTCAGCGTCTCTGGCAGAAACCGCTTCACCGCAATCATCTGGTCCGGCGTGAGCAGCGCCTCAGTGACTTCGAAGAGCGCGATTCGTCTCTGCCGCTGTCCGGACTGCCGTTGCTCGCGAGCCTGGATATCGGCCGGATCCGCGTTCGAGTCTTCGCGACCGCGTCCGCGGCCGAAGCCGCCCATCTCAGCCGCCTCGGACCTTGCCGTCTCGAGAACCGACCCATACACCGCGTCCACTTTCGCGCGCCGCGACGCATCGAGTTCAGGCAACGCGACGATCGCGTAGTAGAGGAACTCCTCCGGCGCAAGCGGTCCTCGCGGCTGCTGGCGCGCCAGATCGAGCTGCGCGGGCGTGACGACTGACGCCATACGTTGCTGCGCCTCGCCGAGCGCCCTGACCATTTCGCGACGTCCGGAGCCGTCGCCGCGCGCGTCACGCAGGTCGCGCAACATCTCCTTCTGCATCTCGCTGAGTTTCAACCGCTGGTCCATTGTGAGCGTCCGCACTCGCCAGACCTGTGACGGCGTCACACCGTCGCCAAAGCCGCGCTGCGCCCCGCGCTCACGCGCGAACCGCTGAGCCGACAGAACCGCGACCGGGGCCGCGACCGCCAATACCAAGCCAATGAGGATTATTCGCTTCATGATGACTCCATTCCGACCAGAACCCCGGCGCGCGTGCGGTGGTTGGAACAGGGGCCCCGGTCTCGCGGAGTTCCACGGTACACCCGTGGCCGCTTCGTACCCCGGGAGCCGGAGCCCCTGGTCGAACCACCGACGCCTCGAACCTGCGTCCGAATTGCGCCGCCTAGAAAAGACCGAGCGGCGCGATGCCGCGAAAGACCGCCGAAGGGTCGCCCTTCAGGCAGTCGCGGACGATGCCGCCGAAGACCGCCCGAAAGTCCGTTGTGAACCTGAGATTGCCGTTCTCGAGCGCCGTCAGCGACGGAGTCTCTCCGTGCAGTCCGCCGCGAACGCCGTCCGCAATTACGAAGAGCGGACCGGCCGAACCGTGATCGGTGCCGCCGCCGAAGTTCTCGGCAGGACGGCGACCGAATTCGGAATAGACCACCGTTGCGACGTTCTTCGCGATCCCGCGCCGCTCGAGATCCTGCTGGAAGGCGGCAAAGGCGCCACCGACCTGGTTGAGCAATTGACGGTGCTTGCCCGTCTGGTTCACGTGCGTGTCGAATCCGCCGAACGACAGGTGCAGCACCTCGATGCCCACTCCCGCAGCCAGCAATTCCGCGACGCGCTTGAGATCCGCGGACAGCTCGCCGGGCGGATAGTTGACGCTGGTGCCGCCGCGCAGGCTCGAGATCGTTGCCGCGGCGTTGAGTGTTTCGACGCCAGCCTCGCCGACGACGTGGCGCGCGGCCGGCTGCTTCGCGTACGCCGCGTACATGGCGCGGATCGCATCGGCGTTCGCGGGTGGACGGAAACTGGCCGGATCGCTGACCGTGACCGCGGGCGACGACGACGAGGCGAGCACCAGCGGCGGTTGCTCCTTGCTGAGCGCCACCGCGCGCAGTCCGCGCCGTCCGGGCGTCTCGTCGAGGTATCTCCCTATCCAGCCGGATGCGCCTCCGTTCGGATCGCCGGCCTCCCAGATCTCTGTCGCGCGGAAGTGCGAGAAGTCAGGATTGGGATAGCCGACGCCTTGAACAATCGCCAACTGCCCGCGCTCGTACAGCGTCTTGAATCCTCCGAGCGCCGGATGGAGGGCAAGCCCGCGATCGATCGGAAGAACGTCCGCCTTCGACAGTGCGAGCGCTGGCCGAAGCCTCGCGTACGCCGGGTCGCCGATCGGCACGACCGTGTTCAACCCGTCGTTTCCCCCGGCCAGGTGCACCATCACCAGCGCCCTCCCGGCCCTCGGATCAGTACCGGGAGCGTTGGCGACCGGGTTGACACCGGCATTCGCCCAGTCCGGGCGACCGGCGACCACCGCAAACGCCGGCAGCGCAAAAAGACCCTTCAGGACGCTTCGTCGATCGATTAAGTTCTTCATGTCGACACTCCGATGACGGCATCCGCCGTTCAATTCAACTGGAACTCCGGCGACGCAAGCGCGAGCGCCACTCGATCCACTCCCGTCGCAGCTGCCAGCACGCCGCTCATCTCCGCCGGCATCTGTCCGTCGAACGCAAGCGCGAGCGTCGCGTCGACAGCCCGAGCCTCGGGCGCCAGCTTCGCGGCGAACCTCATGCGCTCGAGCAACGCTCCCGCCGATAGCCACGCCGCGCCGCCGTCCCAGCCCTTCACCGTTGGCGGCGCAAAGAGCGTCTGCCCCATGCGACCCATCGACTCGACGGCCCACGGCGGCGTGCCGCCGAGACCGGCGACCTTCAGCGCGCCGACGATGAACTCGGCCGGACTCTTCACGAGCGAGCGGTAGGACGCGTCGGAGCGAAACGCCGGAGCAAGAAGGATGTGCCTCACGACGTCGGCGATCGAGCCTTTCGTTCGCGAGAAGACCGCCGCAGCCGCGGCAACGTCATTGCCCGACGGCTCCGGGTGCGACAGGAAGGCGATGAGCTTGCTCGAAATGAATCGGGCGCACTCAGGGCGGCCGGTCACGATTCGAACGACGTCGTCACCGTCGAGGTTGCCGGTCTCGCCGAGCAGACTCTTCGATCCCGAGTCGTGAAACTCGGGACGAAAGACGAAGACGCCGTTCTCTGAGCCCCATCCAGTGAAGGCCCGCGCGGCTTCCCGGACGTCGGTCTCGGTGTAGTGGCCGCGGCCGATCGTGAAGAGCTCCATCAACTCCCGCGCATAGTTCTCGTTCGGGGCGCCCTTGCGGTTCGAGTTGCCGTCGAGCCATCGGATCATCGCCGGGTCGCGGCTGACGCTCGCGACCAGATCGGCGAACCTTCCGGCGCCGAGCGCGCGGAAGGACGAGACCTGACGCCACAGGAGCTTCGGATCCTCGACCTTGCGAACGGACGTCGCGAAGTGGCCGTGCCAGAAGAGAGTCAGTTTTTCGGCGAGTGGAGTGGCGCTCGTGCGCATGCGCTCGAGCCAGGCGGCGTTGGCGGCGCCCGGAGCGAAGACGCTGAAGCCCGCCGGGTCAGCGGGAGGCTTCTCGGCGAGTCCCGCGATGAGCCGGTCGACCGCGCGCTCAAAGCCGAGGGGTGTATAGGTATCGAGCTCCGCCTGCGACGGGCCGAATCCGGCGCGTCGGAGCAGGTGGGCGATATCGCGCTCCGGGGTCTGTTTCCGGGTCATCGGGAGTACCTCCGTCCTTCGCGGTTTCAGACGCCGGGGGGATGGAGAAAGTTTGGGAGGGGCGGGGATTGTAAGACTCTGTGCTCTCCGTGACTCTGTGCACTCTGAATGCCAACGGCAAAGGCGTTGCCATACAGAGAGCACAGAGACACGGAGAGCTCAGAGACTCTCACCCACTAACGAACGAAGCTCCTACCCGCCCTCGCCCTTCCCCTTCGACCAGTCCACCTCGGGCGCGTCCGCATGCAGATGCCGCTGCTTCTCGAGCTCCGCCGTCCGCCGCTCGACGTATTCGGCCTCGGCAGGATCGTCGATCCTCTTGAGCGTCGCGACCGCCTCGTCGAACCGGAACATGTCCGCATAGACATCGCTCAGACTCTTGAGCGCCGTACGCCGTACCGCCGGATCGGACGTCGACGACGCCACGCGCTCGTACAAGGGCAGCGCGACCTCGCCCCTCGAGCGAATCCGGTGTGCAATCGACGCCAGCCGCAGCAGCGCCTGTTCGGTCAGCTCGTCGTACGAAGCGTTCTCGACGACCTTCGTATACTCGAGCTCGGCCTGGTTGAAGTCCTCCATCCGATAGTAGAGATCCGCTATCGTCGACCGGATCTTCCGCCAATCCGGTGGATTCGGATGCTCGACGACCAGCCGTTCGTACTGGGCGACCGCCTCGGGCAGGTTCTTGAGCTCGACGTTCACCTCAGCAAGCCGCTCGCGGGCCTCGTACGCCCGAACCCCGGTCGGATACGCCGCGAGGTAAGCAGTGTAGTGATCCCGTGCCAGTTCGTATTGCTTGAGGTTGTGGTAGTAGACGTCTGCGACCGTGAACCGCGCGTCGGCCGCATCGTCGCCGACCGGTTCCGTGGCAAGGTACTCCTCGTAGGCCTGAGCCGCCGTCGCATAGTCCTGACTGCGCCATGCGGCTCGCGCGCGCTCGAGCGGTGGCCGTGACGTGACACCGCAGCCCGTGACGAGGACACCGAGAAGGACCAGGCTCATCAGTACCGGACCGGCTCCATGCCGACCGAGCACACGATGGCCCTCCCCTCTAGTGTCCTTCACGCCTGACCGCCTCCGCCTACTTCAGTGTGTCATCCGCCGCATCGCGCACCTCACGCTCGATCAACGAGACGCCGGCGACCCTGTCGCCATCTCCCGTGTCGATGATCTTCACGCCCTGCGCCGATCGTCCCGTCTGCCTGATCGAATCGCACCCGATCCTGATCAGTTTTCCCTTCTCCGAAATGACGAGAATCTTGCTCTCGTCCGAAACCGGGAACGCTCCGACGACGAGTCCGGTCTTCTCGGTCGTCTTCATGTTGATGACGCCCTTTCCGCCGCGACTCTGAATCCGGTACGCCGTGACCTCCGTGCGCTTCCCGTATCCACCCTCGGCGATCGACAGCACCTGCTCGTCGCCGCGCATTACGGCTGCCGAGACGACATAGTCGCCCGCCGACAGGTTGATGCCGCGGACTCCCCTCGCCTGCCGTCCCATGTCGCGCACGCCGCCTTCCTCGAACACTATGGCCATGCCCTCGTGAGTCGCGAGGAAGATCTTCTGCGTGCCGTCGGTCGTGTTCACCGCGATCAACTCGTCGTCGTCGTCGACGCCCATCGCAATGATGCCGGCCGCGCGGATGTTCTGGAACTCCGAGAGCTCGGTCTTCTTGATGATGCCCTTTCTGGACACCATGACGACGAAGCGGCCTTCGGCGAAGGCCCGCACCGGGATGAAGCCGGCGACCTTCTCGTCACGCGGCAGCTGGATCAGATTGACGATCGCCTTCCCGCGGGCGCTCGGTTCGGCATCCGGGATCTCGTGAACCTTGAGCTTGTGGACCTTGCCCCGGTCCGTGAAGATCATCAGGTAGCTGTGCGTCGACGCCACGAAAATGTGGTCGACGACGTCCTCCGTTCGCAATGCCGCGCCCTTGCGGCCCAAGCCGCCACGCCGCTGCTCGCGGAAGATCGACACCGCCGTCCGCTTGATGTAGCCGTTGTGAGTGACGGTGATCGCGACGTCCTCGTCGGCGATGAGGTCTTCGAGGCGCAGGTCGGCTTCCTCGTCGAGGATCTGCGTGCGCCGCGGATTCGCGTAGTCCCGCTGCACGTCGCGAAGCTCGGTGGTGATCACGCGCCGCAATTTCACCTCGCTGCCGAGGATCTCGTTGAGCTCGGCGATCAGCTTGATGAGCTCTTCGTACTCGTCGATCAGCTTCTGCCGCTCGAGGCCTGTCAGGCGCTGGAGCTGCATCTCGAGGATGGCTTTCGCCTGCCGCTCCGAGAACTCGAAGTTCGCCATGAGGCCGTTGCGGGCCTCTTCGGCGTTCTTCGACGCGCGGATGAGCGCGATGACCGCGTCCAGGTTGTCGAGCGCGCGCTTGAGACCTTCGAGGATGTGGGCGCGAGCCTCGGCCTTAGCGAGGTCGAATCGCGTCCGGCGCAGCACGACTTCGCGCCGGTGCTCGACGAAGAGCTTGAGCGTCTCGGCGAGGCCGAGAATGCGGGGCTGTCCGCTCACGATCGACAGGTTGATGACGCCGAACGACGTCTGCATCGCCGTCAGCTTGTAGAGCTTGTTCATCACGACCTGGGCGATGGCGTCGCGCTTCAGCTCGATGACGATGCGCATGCCGTCGCGGTCGGATTCGTCGCGCAGATCCGAGATGCCTTCGATCCGCTTTTCGTTGACGAGCTCGGCGATCTGCTCGATGAGCCTCGCCTTGTTCACCTGGAACGGGATCTCGGTGATGACGATAGCGTCGCGGTCGTGGTGCTTTCCGACGCGGTCGATCGCGGCGCGGGCGCGCATGATGACGGTGCCGCGGCCCGTCTCGTAAGCGTCGCGGATGCCGCTGCGGCCGTAGATGAACGCGCCGGTCGGGAAGTCGGGTCCGGGGACCATCTTCATGAGGTCGGCGGACGTCGCGTCGGGGTTTTCGACGATGTGGACCGTGGCTTCGATGATCTCGCCGAGGTTGTGCGGCGGGATGTTCGTCGCCATGCCGACCGCGATGCCGCCCGAGCCGTTCACGAGCAGGTTCGGGAATCGCGTCGGCAGGACCTTCGGCTCCTCGCGCGATTCGTCGAAATTCGGCGAGAAATCGACAGTGTCCTTGTCGATGTCCGCCATCATCTCGGTGGCGATCTTCGTCAGGCGCGCTTCGGTGTAGCGGTACGCCGCGGCAAAGTCACCGTCGATGCTGCCGAAGTTCCCCTGCCCGTCGACTAGCGGCTCGCGCAGCGAGAAGGTCTGCACGAGGCGGACCATTGCGTCGTAGACGCTCGAGTCGCCGTGCGGGTGGTACTTGCCGAGCACGTCGCCCACGACCGCCGCCGACTTCTTGTAGGGTCGGTTCGGCTGCAGGCCCATTTCGTTCATCGCCCAGAGGATTCGCCGGTGGACCGGCTTCAATCCGTCGCGGACGTCGGGGAGGGCGCGGCCGATGATGACCGACATCGCGTAGTCGAGATAACTACGCTTCATCTCCTCTTCGATATTGACTGGTATCCGATCCGGGATATCGACAGACATGCGTGCTGGTGCCTTCCCTTTCTGAAAGTCCCCGGTCCGGCCCGGGGCCGGCATGCGGGGAGTTTGACGTGGTTCCGAAGTGGCGAAGTGTACCCGATTCGGGGCCGAAACGGCAGTCGGAGCGGGCCTGCGGCGGCGGTGGCTCGCCTTGCGTGTTCAGGGGTCGGTGGCGACAATACGCAGTCCGATGTCAGATTGGCTCATAAAGGTCCTGCGACCGGCGGCATTTGCGTGGACGCGCGCCTGCTACCGAATCGAGTGCGAAGGCCTCGAGAACGTACCGATGACCGGAGCGGTCGTACTGACGCCGAATCACGTGACTTATCTGGATCCGATCTGGGCGTCGGTGGCCGTGAAGCGCCGGATCTACTACATGGCCTGGGATGCGATCTTCCGGATCCCGATTCTCTCGAGCCTCGTTCGCGCGTGCGGGGCGTTTCCGGTCCGGCTCCAGGGTCACGACAAGGCCGCGATGCGAGAGGCCCGGTGCCACTTGGCCGCGGGAAGGGCCTTGATGGTGTTTCCGGAGGGAGGGCGGACCACGACGCACCAGTTGATGCCGTTCAAGGCCGGGGCGTTCCGGTTGGCGCTCGTGGCCGGGGTGCCGGTGGTGCCGGTGACGATCGACGGCGGGTTCGATCTCTGGCCTCCGGGAACGATCTTTCCGAAGCTGTTCGGGAGGATCCGGATCGTGTATCACCCGGCGATTCCGGTCGAGAAGGCGCCTGAGAATGCGGATTTCGCGGAGCTCCGGCACCGGGCTCGCGAGTTGGCGGATCAGGCGCACGACGCGGTCGCGAGGTCGCTCGATCCGTCGCGGGTGCCGAGGCGCGCGCACGCTGAGTTGCGGGACACCGAAGTCAGCGCGTAGATTCGCTCCCCGCTCTTTGAGCCGCGAGCGGTAGCGAGCGTCCGTGGGTCGTCACTCGGACACGCGACTTCTTTGCCCTTTCGGACTCGTGACTTCTCGGCGAGGGCGTGCGATTGCCCAGCACCTCGGCGCGGACGCTCGCTACCGCTCGCGGCTCAAAAAACGGGGACCTCCGCTAGGCGTTGTCGACGTCCTCGCCCACCACCTCCCGGTAGACCTCCCGCTTCGGAAGGCCCCGCTCTTTCGCCACGCGCTTCACCGCGTCCATCCGCGACATTCCGCCAGCCTCGAGCTCCGCGACGCGGTCTCGTGCAGGAATCGCGTTCGCATCGTCGTCGGCCGGCTTTCCAGAAGCCCCGTCCACCACAACCACGAACTCGCCCCGATGCCGCTCGGACGTCAAGTTCGCGGCCACCTCCGCGACACTCCCCCGCACGATCTCCTCGTGCAGCTTCGTCAGCTCTCGAGCCAGGACGACCTCGCGTTCCCCGAAGGCTTCCCCCAGATCCTCCAGCATCGCCCCGATCCGATGCGGCGCTTCGTAGAACACGATCGTCTCTCGCACCCCGGCAAGCTCCGCCAACCGTGCCTTCCGGGCGCTTCGCTTCGACGGCAGGAATCCCACGAACAGGAATGCGTCGGTAGCCAGCCCCGACGCCGACAACGCAGCGACCGCGGCCGACGCCCCGGGAATCGGCACGACGTCGATCCCCGCCGCCGCGGCCACCCGCACGAGCCTGTATCCCGGGTCCGAGATGCACGGCGTTCCCGCATCCGACACAAGCGCGACCGATTCGCCATCGAGCATCCTTGCGACGAGCTCGTCCGCCCGCGACGTTTCGTTGTGCTCGTGATACGACACCGTCGGCGTCGCCAGTGCGAAGTGGGTCAGCAGCGCCCGCGTGCGTCTCGTGTCCTCGCACGCGACGACATTGACCTCTCCAAGTATCCTGAGCGCCCGCCGCGTGATGTCCTCGAGATTCCCGATTGGCGTAGCGACTACGTACAACGTGCCGCTCACGTCGCGTCACCGAACAGCGATCCAGGCTTGTACCGCTCACGATTCCGGTAATCCTCGATCACTGACAGCACACGATTGGCGTCGTCCTTCGGCTTGTGGATCTCGTACACCGCGCCATCCTTGAGCACGATCCGGATCGTCGGCGCGAAAAAGAACGTCTTTACCGACCGAATCACCCGAACGCTGCGAATCGCCTCGAGATCGAATCCGAACGCCGGAAAGCGCGCGAACCGGTTGGGCTTCCACGCCAGCCGGTAGTTCGTGACGGTCAACTCGCCGCCTTCGAACCACCCCGAGTCCGCCTTCGTGCGGAGCACCTCGAACTCGCCGGGATACGTGAGCGAATCGGTCGTTGTCATGGCTCGACGATGACCAGGCGAGCTTCGCCGAAAGTCCCCGGACCGGGATCGTGCTCGCGTCCGGGGTAGCGTCCGCCCGCATCGAAGCCCTCGACGCGAACCGTCAGCGGCTCGGCGCCGACACCTGCCGCGCGCACCGCCTTGGCGTTGAACGAGATCGTCAGGGCATCCGTGGTTCCGGCCGCATCGCGCTTGTTCAGCGTGCTCCCGAAAAGCCGCCGCTCTCCGGCAAACACAGAGACCGTCAGCATGACGAACGGCCGCTTCCCGTCCTCGTTAGCCCGGATGCCGATAGTCGCGAGAGCGCGGCCATCCGCAACCGGTATCTGCACGGGTGCCGCGTCGCCGAGCGTCACGGACGTCGCTCCCGCCGTCGCGCCCCATGACACCCTGGCAAGAGCGCCTTCCCGCTCCCTGGCCGTCGATTCGGCGAGTCCGGCCCGGCGCGCCGCCACGTCGAATGGCGGGAGCGGCGCCGACTCGCCGGGAGTCTCGCGCGATGTCCAGCACACCACCGCAACGATCACGAGAATCGCCGCGATACCACCAAAGACCGACTGGAGGCGGGCGCGCGTCCAGGGTTCGAACACAAGCTTCGGCGACGGTCTGGCAGGCCGCGGTCCGCGGCGTTTCGGAGGAGTCTTTTTCGGCACGCCGCCGATTCTACCACCCCGCCCGGAGCGCGCCGCGCTGCCTCCCGGACCCGCAGCACCCCGCGTGCTATAGTCGGCAGTCGCATGTCCGGGCGGCCCTACACTCTCGTCACGGATCCGGTCGCGCTCGGCAGTTGCCTCGAAACCCTTCGCGGCCAGCCCCTTATCGGGCTCGACACCGAGACGACCGGACTCGATCCGTTCACCAGCCGCGTCCGACTCGTACAGTTCTCGACGCCAGACGACGTCTTCGTGATCGACTGCTTCGCGTTCGACGCGCTCGAAGACCCGCGCCTCGTCGACCTGCTCGAGCAGCCGCGCCCGATCAAGATCCTGCACAACGCGAAGTTCGACGCACGCATGCTCGAACGCCACGCGAACGTTCGACTTCAGGGCGTTTTCGACACGTACCTCGCAAGCCAGCTCGTGGCCGCCGGCGCTCACGGACAGGCCCATTCCCTGAGGGCCGTCGCCGAGCGCTTCCTCGGGGTCGCGCTCGACAAGCGACAGCAGCTGAGCGACTGGACCGGCACGCTCACCGACGATCAGATCGAGTACGCCGCGGCCGACGTCCGGATCCTGTTGCCGCTCCGTGCAAAGCTCGTCGAGAAGATCCGCGAGCTCGCGCTCATCGACGTCGCGAAGATCGAGTTCGACTGTGCGCCCGTCGTCGCGCGGATGGAAAACGCCGGCATCTACATCGACCGCGTCCGGTGGGAGGCCCTCTGCACGACCACCGAGCGCGCCCACGCCATTCTGCGCGACCGGCTGATGGAAGACTTCTCCGGAGCCGTGCAGCAGATGTCGCTCTTCGGGAAGGCAGAGATCAACCTCGACTCTCCCACGCAGGTGCAGGACGCGCTCCACCGGCTCGGCATTCCCGTCGAGGGCACGCGGGCAACCGAACTGCAGCACTTCACGAAGCACGAGATCGTTGCGCGCCTGCTCGAATACCGGACCGTGGCCAAGCAGCTCACCAGCTACGGACGGGCGATGCTCGACCACATTCATCCGGTCACCGGACGCATCCACCCGCAGTTCATCCAGATCGGAGCGACGTCGGGCCGCTTCGCCTGCATGGACCCGAGCGTCCAGCAGATTCCGAACGCTCCCGAGTATCGCGACGCGGTGCGGGCACCGGAGGGCCGGACTCTCGTCGTCGCCGACTACTCGCAGATCGAGCTGCGGATTCTCGCGGACTGGTCGCAGGACACGGCCCTGATGAAGGCCTTCCAGTCCGGTGAAGACCTGCATCGCGTTACCGCGAGCCAGATGTTCAACGTGCCGCTCGCCGACGTCTCGAAGTCGCAGCGCTCGGCCGCGAAGTCGCTGAACTTCGGATTGATGTACGGAATGGGCGCGCAAGGCCTCGCGATGCGCATCGAGTCGTCGGTCGCCGAGGCCGAGCGGCTCGTTCACAAGTATTTCTCGGCCTACCGCGGCGTCGAACAGTGGCTGCGCGAAGCTGGCGAGCAGGCAGTGCGCGACCGGGAGTCGCGTACGCGCTCGGGACGGCTCGTCCGCTACGAATTCGACGAGGACGATCGGGCGCAGACCGCGGGGATCGCGCGCCTCGGCAAGAACGTCCCGATTCAGGGAACGAGCGCCGACATCACGAAGGTGGCGATGATCGAGCTCGATGCGGCGCTCGCCGGAACGGACGCGAAAATCGTGAATACTATCCACGACGAGCTGGTCGTCGAGTGCGACGAGTCGATCGCCGATGCCACACGCGACGCGGTGGAGCGTACGATGACTCACGCCGGCCAGCAGTTCATCCGGAGCATTCCGGTTGTCGTCGAGACCTCGGTTTCCGTAGCGTGGAACAAATAAACCCCGCCAGGCGGCGGGCTCTTCGAGAGGGAGGACACCATGGCGAACATCACTCGGCGCAGTGCCCTGCAGTCGATCGCGGTCGCGGGCACTGGCCTCGCGGTCGGAGCAGCGGGTGCGAGCGCGCAGGACGGTCAGATGATGGCGAAACCGGCGGCGCCCGGCATGAAGGTGCCGGCCTATGCGCCGGTCGTCTACAAGCTCGACGACCTCGTCGGGCTGAACAAGGACATGCTCGAGCAGCACTACAAGCTGTACGCCGGCTACGTTACGAACACGAACAAGGCGAACACGGCACTTTCCGAAATGATCGCCGCGGGAAAGACGGACTCGGCGGATTTCGCGGAGACGCGAAGGCGACTCGGGTTCGAGTACAACGGCATGCGGCTCCACGAGTACTACTTCGGATCGATGAAGTCGGGCGGGTCCCCGGTGGATGCGAAGCTGAAGGCGGCGGTCGAAGCGGTATGGGGAACGTGGGACGCGTGGATGGCGGACTTCGTGCGGACCGGGATGATGCGCGGAATCGGCTGGTCGATGCTCTATCAGGATCCGATGAACGGCGCGCTCTCGCACCACTGGATCAGCGATCACGAGTACTTCCACCCGGCCGGGTTCACGCCGATCCTCGTCATGGACGTCTGGGAGCACGCGTACGTGCTGCAGTTTGGCGCGCAGGGCCGCAAGGCCTACGTCGACGCGTTCTTCAAGAATGTGGATTGGTCCGTCGTCGGAAAGCGACTGAAGTAGAAGAGGTGAGTGGACAGGATTGACGGGATTTTCAGAGGATTTGCAGGAACGGTCTTGGATCAATTGAACCCGTTCCGAATCGCCCAAGATACTCCTGTCAATCCTCTGAGACTCCTGTCAATCCTGTCCACTCACCACTCCCTTAGAACTTCGCTAGGGTTTCTTTACCCGGGGCTTAAGACCTAGTCGCGTGGAAGGTCCTACGGTGACAGCGTGCGGTTCCAACACCGCTCGCAACACCGCCAGGAGGACACTTCCATGCTGCCAAACCCCCGAACCGCCGCGTTCGGAATTCGACGCGCTGCGTCGCTCGCGTGCCTGACGCTTCTCACGACCGCCGTGTTCGGCGGACCGTCGTCAGCCTTGCCGGCGTCGACGCCGGTCATTCACGTCGCCATGGACCCCGTGGCATCCGGCGAGCGAAGCGACTACGACGGTGACGGCATCGACGACCTCGTCGTCGGCTCGCCGGGCGAGGCGATCGGTATCGCGCCGTTCACGTTCCCGCTCTACGAAGCCGGCCAGATCAACGCGCTCTACGGCACGACGTCCGGCATCTCGTCGTCCGGTGACCAGGCCTTCGACATGCGCGACGCTGGCGTCTCGGGAGTCCCGAAGGACTACGACAACTTCGGCGCCGCACTCGCGTCGGGCGACTTCGACGGCGACGGATACTCCGACATCGCGATCGGCAGTCCCATGGTCGACGAGCTCCAGAACAACATAGTGGGCGGGCGTGTCAGCGTGTTCTACGGCGGCGCCGGCGGACTCGACCGCAACGACGACCAGGTCTTTTCGCAGGATACGCCGGGGGTCGAAGACGTGAGCGAACCCGGGGACCATTTCGGCCTCCGGCTAGCATCGGGCGACTTCAACGCCGACGGCCGTACGGACCTTGCCATCGGCGCCCCGCGCGAGGCCATCGCCGGCGTGTCGGGCGTCCAGCACGGCGTGGTTCACGTGCTGTACGGAACGGCGTCGGGGCTGTCGGCGGCCGCCGATCAGCTCTGGTCGCAGGACTCGCCGGGCATCGGCGATCTTGCGGAGTCCGGTGACCGATTCGGCGATGCACTCGCGACCGGCGATTTCAACGGAGACCTCGTTTCGGATCTCGCGATCGGCACGCCGTTCGAGGACAACGGCATTACCCCCGATGAGGGCACGGTCCACGTTCTATTCGGTGAAGCCGGCGTCGGGATCACGTCGACCGGATCGCGGCAGCTCCAGCGCCGCACAAAGATCCTCAATATCGTTGCGGACAACACCGGTTACGCCTTCGGATCGGCCCTCGCGGCCGGCGACACGAACGGCGACGGCTTCGACGACCTCGCGGTCGGCCTGCCCGGCGACGACACGAGCGGCGCCATCGACTCGGGCTCGGTGATGCTGTTTCTCGGTTCGGCGACGGGAGCGTTCACGCGCTTCGCGACGGTGATCCACGAGGACCTTGGCGGTGTCCAGGGCGTCGCCGAGGCCGGCGACCGGTTTGGCGAGACGCTCACGATCGCAAAGCTCGGCGCGGACTTCTTCGAGGATCTCGTCATCGGCGTCCCGGGCGATCGGGTCGGAACCCAGGACGGCGCCGGCAGCGTCCACGTCTTCATGTCCAAGTCGTTCGGTGTCGACCTGAGCGACCAGATGGTACTCACGCAGTCCTTCATCCACTCCGGCTCGCCCGAGGCCGGCGACGAATTCGGGGCGGCGCTCTCGAACGGCGACTACAACGGGGACGGATTCGAGGATCTCGCGATCGGCGTTCCGTTCGAGGACATCGACAACGATCAAGACTGCGGGGCGGTCCACATCGTGTACTCGAGCCTGTCGGGCCCGATCACCGAGTCGGGCGTCCAGCTCTGGTCGCAGGGTGCGTCGGGCGTCGACGGCACCCGCAAGGACAGCGAGCGCTTCGGCTCGGCAGTGCGGTAGAGAAGAGGAAGAAGGCGTGGCCGCACAAAGAGCACAGAGCCACGAAGAGCACAGAGTCTGAACGATTTCGTCAGACTGAGGGCTCTGTGACTCTGTGCACTCTGTACGGCCACGCCTTCTAACTCCCGAAATCCTGACATCCGAAACGACACCGCGGGCCGGCGCAACGTCGCCCGATGCTGCGCTCGACCCGCGGTTCTCATCGATTCGTGTCGCCTACCGGCCGCGTGCCGCGATCACGAGCACCGTTCCCGGTGAATCGGCGGCCTTCGCAAGCCGCTCCTCCGATCTCGTCTTCGCGACGTGCAGTCGCGTGCCGTCCCAGCCCGAGCGCACCTCGCTAAGGAAACGCTCCGTGCCGTAGCACGCGAAGACGAGGCTGGGAACGCCGGTCCCCGACTCTCCCGTGCTCTCGCTGCGTGCGAGCACGAGCGCGCGATCGCCGCTCTCGGCGACGAGCGAGAGCACTCCGTCGCCGACGACCCGAACCGTGTATTCGCCCGCTGGCATGGCGTTCCGACCGGCCTTGAACGCGAACGGGATCGTCACGTCAATATGCCCGCCAATCCCCGCCTCGGCCGGCGCCACGCCGAAGCCGACCGCCATTCCCACCGCCATCGCCAGCACCGCGCATCGGCACGTGGTCCGACCGAGAATCGTTCTGATCATCATCGCTGTTGTCCTCCAAATCTGTCGTTGTTGCCGTTGGCCACCCAATCGGCTTCTTGCTGCATCCACCACGGAGAGCGATAATCGGGGTCGGCTTCCATCACGCCCGGATGAAGCCCCCCAAACTTTTTCGAAGACGGCGAGCGATGCGAACCACGCAGGACGAGGTCACGCTTCTGCTCCAGAAGCTTCAGGCTGGAGACCGGGCCGCTCTCGACGAGCTCATGCCGCTCGTCTACGCCGAGTTGCGCCGGATCGCGGCCGGGTACCTGAAGGGCGAGCGGCGCGAGCACACGCTCCAGCCGACGGCGCTCGTGCACGAGGCCTATCTGAAGCTCGCGGACCAGAGCGGACTGCAGCCCGAGAGCCGCGCGCACTTCCTCGGCATCGCGGCAACGATGATGCGCCAGACGCTCGTCGACCACGCGCGCCGGCACCGCGCCGGCAAGCGCGCCGGCGCGCACCTTCGCGTCACGTACGACGAACAGCTGCCGGTTCCGGTGCAGTTCGACGTCGAAGTCATCGCGCTCAACGACGCGCTCGAGCTCCTGGCCGTGGAGGACCCGAGGCTTGCGCGAATCGTCGAGTTGCGTTACTTCGGCGGCCTGAGCATCGCCGAGACCGCGGAGGTCGTCGGCGTCGGGACGGCGACGGTCGAGCGCGAGTGGCGCCTGGCGCGCGCGTGGTTGAAGCGGGAGATCGCCGGCAACGAGGTAGATCGATGAGCGTCGACTGGCAACGCGTCAAGGACCTGTTCAACGAGGCAGTCGAGCTGCCGACGGAGGAGCGAGTCGCTTTCCTGGACACGGCGTGTGCGGGCAACGACGCGCTGCGGCGCGAGGTCGACGCTCTCCTCGAAGCGGATGAAGAGGCCGTCGGCTTCCTTCCGGAACCCGAAGAAGCGACGGGAACGACAGCCACTGCGGCCGCAGCCGACATCTCGACCGAGCCCGGCGGACGACACGAGGCCATCTCGAGCGGCAGGCTCCGGTTCTGCCCGCGGTGCAGCGGCCGGTTCTCGACCGCCGACATCGTCTGCCCCGTCGACGGCGAGGTGCTCGTAGAGGATCCTGAAGCGCTCGTCGACACGACGATCGACGGGCTGTACCACGTGACGCGGATGATCGGCCGCGGAGGCTTCGGGGTCGTCTATCTGGCAAGGCACGCGCTGCTGAGGGACTTCGTCGCGATCAAGGTGCTGCCGCGCCAGCTCAGCTCGGATCCGGAGCGCATCGAGAGATTCCTGCGCGAGGGCCGGGCGGCGCGGGCGATCAGCCATCCGAATCTGGTGACGGTGTACGACCTGCGTGCGTCGAAGGACGGCCTTACCTACATGGTGCAGGAGTACGTCGAGGGGCACACGCTGCGCGACGAGCTCGAGCTGCGCGGGAAGTTCGTTCCGGGCGACGCGCTCACGTTGCTCGAGCCGATTGCCGCCGCGCTCGACGAGGCGCACGCACACGGCATCGTCCACCGGGACATGAAGCCCGACAACATCATGTTGAGCGTGTCGGGGGCGAAGCGGACGGCGAAGCTGCTCGACCTCGGGATCGTGAAGCTGCAGGAGATCCTCTCGGAGCCGTCAGGCACCGATCACAACGTCACGCACCCGGGCCACTTCATCGGAACGCCGTCCTACATGTCGCCCGAGCAATGGGGAACGCCGCAGGATGACGGGGGACCGGACATCGACGGGCGCGCGGACGTGTACAGCTTCGGCGTGGTGATGTTCGAGATGCTGAGCGGGCGCCAGCCGTTCCGCGGGCGGAGCATGAGCGAGATCCGGCGCGCGCACCTGATCGATCCGCCGCCGCTTTTGAGCGAATCGGATCCGGCGATCTCGAGGGCGTTCTCGGAGACGCTCGCGCGGGCGATGGCGAAGGTGCGCGCCGAGAGGCCGGCGACGGCGGGGGCGTTCATCGCGGAACTTCGCGCGGCTCTGGAGCAGACGGAGCGGCGCGTTTCACCGGCGCAGGCCGAGGTTTCGTCGCTGCCGACGCACGAGATTCCGCCGACGGAGGTCGCGCCGTCGGGCGTGGGTTCGTCATCGGCCGCACTCGGCGCGGAGCGTCGCTGGCACGCGGTGCGATCGGTTGCGGCGGCGGTTGGGATTGCGGCGGTGCTCGGAGTGGCCGGTTACGGGGCGTGGCGATTCGCGCAGCCGGCGATGCAGGAGCCGGCGCGTCCGGCGGCGGCGGCAGCCGCGGGAGAGCTGATCACGAATACGGGCAATGCCGTCGACGCGGCTATCTCGCCGGACGGGACGCGAGTGGCGACGGTGATGCGCGTCGGATCGCAGTATCAGCTGAGCGTCGTGCATCTGCCAACGCGGGGCACGATGCCACTCGGCGAGCCGACCGACGCGCGGTTGTACGGCCTGACGTTCTCGCCGGATGGGAACTACGTGTATTTCGTCGAGGAGCCGCCGATCACCGGCGCGAGCACCTTGATGCGAGTCTCAATCGGCGGCGGCACTCCGCAACGACTTCTGACTGGCATCGAGAGCGCGGTGACGTTCTCTCCGGACGGCCAGCGACTTGCCTTCATCAGGAGCGGTTCGGAGCCCAGCGTTCGGGAGCTGGCGGTTGCGAGCAAGGACGGCGTCGACGTACGACTCGTTGTTGCCACAGCCGGGGAGCAAATGTTTGCTCCCGAGTGTCCGGCATGGTCGCCGGATGGTGACCGGATCGCGTGTTCGATCCTGGACACCACTTCCGGCTTTCGTGGCTACATTGGGCTCGTGCAACTTGCTGACGGCTCCATCGTGCCGCTTACGCAACCCGACTGGTATTACATTGGCAGGCTCCAGTGGCTCGCCGATGGGCACGCGCTGCTGATCTCGGCTTCAAGCGAGCCCCTCGGGTCAATGCAGATATGCAAGGTCGCATACCCGAGCGGACAGTGGGAGGCAGTCCGGGCCGACCTGAACAGTAACGACGGAGTCACCGCCTCGTCGGACATGAAGAAACTGGTCTCGGTGCGAACCAGCCTTCCGACCAGCGTCTGGGTAGCCACGCTTCCGGATTCAAGCGACGCGCGCCAGCTTCCCCTGGGAGTATCGAGGTATTACGGGATTTCGTGGACCCCCGATGGCGGACTACTCTACGCGTCGGCGTCGGGCGGGTCGCCGGATATCTGGAGCTGCAGTTCAACGGGGTCGAGCCCGCGGCAGATCACGTTCGACAGTTCTATCGAGAAAGATCCGGTGATGTCGCGGGACGGCCGCTTCATCTACTACAGCTCGAATCGAGCTGGTTCGTTCAACATCTGGCGCTCGAATTCGGACGGATCGTCGCCGGTCCAGCTGACGTTCGGTCAGTTCGACCAGTACCCATCTTGCACGCCCGACGGCGAGTGGATCGTGTATCAGGAGTTCGCGGGTCAATCTGTAGTGATCAGCAAAGTGCGAACCGTAGGAGGAACTCCCGTGAGGATCAGCCGGGGAACGGGCGCCTGGCCAACGGTTTCCGCCGACGGCCGGTTGGTGGCCTTCGCCAGTTTCGACTCCGGGAGCGGCGCCTGGATTGCGACTGTCAAGTCATTGGACGGCGATGACGAACAACACCTTGGAGACATCGCCTTCCTCGCTGTCGACAGATTCGAGCTGCAGTGCCTGAGGTTCTCCGACGACGGCCGATCACTCTTGTACCTTTCTGACAGCCCTGAAGCTGCGCAGATCTGGTCAATCCAGCTCGAAGGAAATGCCCGCTCCCAGCAGACCCGATTCCCGGCGGAGAAGGTTCTTGCCTTCGCTCCGCGAGGCGAACAGGTCGCGTTCACTAGAACACAGCCGACGTCGGATGCGCTCCTGCTGAACCTGCCGTAAATAAGTGCGTCGCCCCCCGTCGTCTATGTCGGCCAGTTCGAAGGCCGGACGAGGTCGGTGTTAGGCGAGTTGATGGGACACCACGGCGGACACTTCGGAACTCGCTCGCCTACGAGGACCTCAGCGAATGCAGTAAGAATGCGGGCTTGATCCTGGTCGTTCACTGGAAACGACTTCAATGACGGAAGCGTCGACGGATCAGCCCTGCCGGTGAGAAAGGCACCGAGCGTGTAAAGCACACTCTCAAGGAATTCAACGCGGGCCTGGAGGTCTTCGATGGGATCGGTGGGAGTTGTCACGTTGATCACCTCTCGTGTCGTGTTGGGGTTGTGCCTGGCAAGGAGCAGCGTTTGAACTGCGCGAGAGCAATCCGCTGCAATGGCGTGCCCATAGTCGTCCAGCGTCGATCCTGAGTCAACGATTGAGATCCGCGACTCCGCGCTTGGCCGCGACGGGCTCAGCCCGCCGATGCACCAGGCTCCGAGAGCGCCGGAGGCGCGAAAGAACCACAGCCCACCGCGCACGACCGCGGAGCGGTCGAAGGAAATAGACGTGGGTCGGACGGGGGCGAGTGCAACGAGCCCTCGGGCGACCCGCGGTACCTCCACCCAGAGCACGCCGACCGCGGAGCGGTCGCATTGTCTCGAGAATGGTAGGCAACACGACGACGGGCGCGGCATCGCCTGCGACGCGCGTCTTCTCTGGACTG
>CAZQBW010000002.1:65861-94156 GCA_964591515.1 uncultured Clostridia bacterium | reverse complement strand
CCGAGTGCGCGTTCGGCTATCGAGACAGCAGGTTCAAGCAGGCGGACCGAGACCGCTACGTTGTGACCTCCGTTACGTATCGGCTCGTGAACGACGGAGCACCGGCGATCCGGTATCCCGAGCTCCGGAAGCACCTGGAGGTCGCAGGTGTCGAACAGCCGACGCTCGAGGCGGTGAGAGAGGCCGTCCTTGCGATTCGACGGCGAAAGTCGATGGTCGTCGACACCACGGACCCGGACTCGCGTTCGGCGGGATCGTTCTTCACCAATCCGATCGTGACGGCTGAGGTTGCCGATCGAATCGGGATCGAGGGAATGCCGCGCTATCCGTCCGGCGAGCACGTGAAGCTCTCGGCTGCCTGGCTAATCGAACAGGCAGGATTCGTCCGCGGACACGTGGCAGGGAATGTCGGTTTGTCGACGAAGCACACGCTCGCGATCGTGAACCGTGGGGGCGGGACAGCTCGTGAGGTCGTGGCGCTCGCGCGCGAAATCCGTCGGCGTGTCCAGGATCGTTTCGGCGTCACGCTCGTTCCGGAGCCCGTCTTCGTCAATATTCCTGACTACTGAGAGCATTGCGCGAAGCGCTTTGGAGTGCGGCGAGAATCGCCGCTTTGGATTGTCCATCCAAAGCGGCGATTCTCGCCGCACTCCAAGGCGCTTCGCGCAAGAGTAAGTGAGGCAGTGGTCGCTAACGCTTCGGCTTCGTTGCGGGCCGGGCCTTCAACAGTGCCCGATCGAGCACGTCGCGGACCTTCGCAACGAGGATGATCTCGAGGTCGGCACGGATTTCCTCTGGAATCTCCTCGATGTCGCGCTCGTTGTCGGCAGGCAGCAGCACCGTCTTGCAGCGCGCGCGGTGAGCAGCGAGGACCTTTTCCTTTACGCCGCCGATAGGCAGAACGTGTCCCCGCAACGTGATTTCGCCCGTCATCGCCACGTCCTTGCGGACCGGGCGATTCGACAGCGCCGAGATCATCGCAGTCGCCATCGTGATGCCGGCCGACGGGCCATCCTTCGGTATCGCGCCTTCGGGAACGTGCACGTGGATGTCAGACCTGTCGAAATGCTCCGGTTCGATATCGAAATCCGTCGCGCGCGCCCGGGCGTACGAGAACGCCGCCTGCGCCGACTCCTTCATTACGTCGCCAAGCTGGCCGGTCAACTGCAGTCCGCCCTTGCCACGCATCAGGAGCGCCTCGACGTGCAGGACTTCGCCCCCGACGGCCGTCCAGGCGAGGCCCGTGGCGACTCCGATCTCGTTCTTGTCGAGTGCCTCGTCGTGGCGCGTCTTCGGCGGTCCGACAAACTCTCTGAGGTTTGCGGCGGTGACCGTCAGCCGCTTGTACTTCGTGCCGGCCTCCTGTGATTCGGCGACGCGACGGGCGACCTTTCGGCAGATCGTCCCGATCTCCCGCTCGAGCTGCCTGAGGCCCGCTTCCGCGGTGTAATCGGTCACGAGCGACTTCAATGCGCTCATCGAGAACGTCACCAGCTTGTCCGACACCCCGTTGGCCTCGAGCTGTCGGGGAATCAGGTGGCGTCGCGCGATCTCGCGCTTCTCCACCTCGGTGTATCCGGCAAGTCGAATGATCTCCATCCGGTCTCGCAGCGCTGGCTGGATCGTGTCGAGGACGTTCGCCGTCGTCATGAACCAGACCGACGAGAGATCGAACGGGACGTTCAAATAGTTGTCGCGGAAGGTGAAGTTCTGCTCCGGATCGAGCACCTCGAGCAACGCCGAGGATGGGTCGCCGCGGAAGTCCGCCCCGACCTTGTCGATCTCGTCGAGGATGATGAGCGGATTCCGGGTACCGGCCTGCTGGATCGCCTGAATGATGCGCCCCGGCATTGCGCCGATGTAGGTCCGGCGATGTCCGCGGATCTCGGACTCATCGTGCAGGCCGCCGAGCGAGAGCCGTTGGAACTGGCGATTCGTGGCTCGGGCAATTGACCGGCCGAGGCTCGTTTTTCCGACTCCGGGAGGTCCGACCAGGCAGAGGATCGGTCCCTTCGTGTCCTTCTTGAGCTTTCGTACTGCGAGCGCTTCGACGATCCGTTCCTTGATCTTTGGCAATCCGTAATGGTCTTCGTCTAGAACCTGTTGAGCGCGTTCGAGATCGAGCGATTCGTCGGAAAGCTTGGACCACGGGAGACCGGTGATCACGTCGAGGTAATTCCGCATCGTCGTCGCTTCCGCAGCGTCGGGGTGCATGCGCTCGAGCTTCTTGATCTGCTTCTCGACCTCTTCCCGGACCTCTTCCGGCATTCCGGCTTCCGCCACTCGCTCTCGGTAGGCAGCGATCTCTTCGGCGAGCTCGTTGCCTTCGCCGAGCTCCATCTGGATGGCCTTGAGTTGCTGCCGGAGGTAGAACTCGCGCTGCGACCGATCGATTTCGCCCCTCGCTTGCGTGTCGATCTGATGCTGGACCGTCAGCAGCTCGATCTCCTGCCTGAGAAGGTCGTGGACCCTCGTGATCCGCTCGAGCGGATCGATGCGCTCGAGCACGGACTGGGCGTCCTCGACGCGAAGTTCGAGGTTGGACGCCGCGAGATCGGCAAGACGGCCGAGGTCGTCCATGTTCACCGCAATTGTCATGACCTCGGGCGAGATTGGCTTGCCAAGGGCGACGGCCTGTTCGATGTCGGAGCGGACGCTGCGAACGAGCGCCTCTGTTTCAATGCCCTTCGGCGATTCCGGCTCGGCTATGGGCTCGACGGCTCCGATCAGGTATTCGCCGGCATTCTCGTAACGAGTGATGCGTACGCGCGACACTCCCTGGACGAGCACGCGTATACGGCTGTCCGGCAGTTTGAGCATGCGCATGATCATCGCTGCCGTGCCGATCGTGTGAAGCTCGGAACCCGTTGGTTCTTCTGCCTTTGCGTCCTTCTGCGAAACCAGGAGGATCATCCGCGAGTCCGACAGCGCCTTGTCGACGGCGCGCATCGACCGTTCGCGGCTCACGAAAAGCGGCACGATCATGAACGGGAATATGACGATGTCGCGGAGCGGCAGAACCGGGAGCGTGTCCGGAATCCGGATCGGGCCCGACGAGAGATCGGTATCGGTTTCGTCGTTGGTCATGAGGGGAAGGGAAGGACGGTACCGGGGATGGCGGCTCAACCGCGCTTGACGCGACCCGTAGCGCGCACGAGCGTCCGGAGCTCGCTCATGAATTCCGAGACGTCCTTGAAGTCCAGATAGACGCTCGCGAAGCGCACATACGCCACTTTGTCGATCTCCTTGAGGCGACGCATGATGAACTCGCCGATGCGCTGCGTTGGACGTTCGCGGTCCTTGCTGTCCTGGACGAACTTCTCGACGGCATTGACGATCGACTCGAGTTTGGCAGTCGGAATCGGGCGCTTTTCGCAGGCACGCGAGAGTCCGGCCATGACCTTGTTGCGGTCGAACGGTTCACGTCGTCCATCCTTCTTGACGACCATGAACGGCACCTCGTCGATTCGCTCGTAACTCGTGAATCGCCGTTCGCACTTCAGGCACTCACGACGACGCCGGATGACGTCACCTTCGCGACTCTCTCGAGAATCGACCACCTTGTCTTCAATGTGGGCGCAAAACGGACATTTCATGGCGGTTTCAGTGTGGTTCAGGGATCGACTTTGGCTGCGTCGCTCGGAACGATTGGCGCGAGCGGCGCTTCGAAATCGACCGGGTTCGAGAAATCGTGGATGGAGTTCAGGTCTTCGCTGAGCGCAGCTCGGAGCCTGGAAAGCGAATATCCTCCCCGAAGCAGGGTCACGACGCCGAGGGGAAGCGCCGAGCCGAAAACTATGAGGTGCAGGACAATGGCGATGCTCTTCGCGTCGTTTTCGAGTACGCCCAACAGGATCAGTCCGCCTGCGGTCGCGACGTGGAAAGCGCCAGCGGCTCCGCCAGGCGTCGGTACGAGCGATCCCACGAGACCGAAACCGAGCACGAAGACCGCCGCACCCATCGTGAAATTCAGGCCGAAAGCCTTGAATATCAACAAGTTGGTGATCGCGCACACAGTCCAGAGCAGTACGCTCCAGGCACTGACGACCAGAAGTTCGCGCCGGTCATGCAGGATCGAGAGTGCCTCGGCGAAATGCGTCACTAGACTCGTCACGCCCTTGCGAATCCGCCTGCCGACCGGTTGAAGCGCGCGATCGAGGAAGTCGACCGCCCCTACGCGGTGGCGGTGTAGCATCAGGAGCCCGAATATGCTGCCCACAGCAATCGCCATCAGGACGCCGCCGGCCGTTCGAATCCGCGAGATCGTTGTGGCGTCGGCCAAGGTCGGCTTGAAGACGAGCAGGTCGACGCCGAAGAACGCGACGACCGTCACCATGTCGAACACGCGTTCCATCAGTATCGTTGCGAGACTCGCGGACGGGCGGACGTGCTCCTTCGAGCTGAGGGCGACGGGTCTCACGATCTCCCCGGTTCTTCCGACGAGGAAGACGGCGAGAAACCCCAGGGTCGTGGCGTTGAAGAGATTCGAGAGCCGAACCCCCGGGCTGACTGGCTCGAGCAGCGCGCGCCAGCGGACCGCCCGGATCAGGTAGGTCGACATAGTCAGGAGCGTTGCAGCCCCGAGAAGTGACCAGTTTGCACCGCGGATCGTCTCGAGCGCCGCCCGACCATCGAGGTCCCGCAGAAACAGCCAGATCAGGCCGATTCCGAGGAGTGCCCCGACCAGGATCTGGAGGCGCTTACGCACAATAAACCTTTACGATCACAAGGGTTTTGGATTATGAAAGCGTCCGGACTCTACATCACACGATGGAGGGGGTCAAGAATCGGTCCCGCGGCCGAACAGGCCCTCGAGTGCCATTTGGACCCGTCCGGATATGGCTTCGGCCACTTCGCCACTCGGTATGAACTTTCGCTGAAATCGCTTCGTTAAGGCCCAGTGTCGGATTCTTGACACGACGTAAGGACCAGAGCGAGGCGCCGTGGGAGCATTGGCTGCATTGGTAACCGAGGACAGCGCGCTCGTCCAGCGATGTATCGCTGGCGACGTCGCCGCGTGGGAGCAGATCGTCCGGGATTACTCCCGACGCATCTACAACCTTGCGTACCGGTTCACAAACAACAACGAGGGCGCCGAGGATCTCACGCAGGACGTGTTCGTGCGTGTCTACCGGGCGCTCGGTCAGTACGACCCGAGTCAGGGCAACCTGAGCAACTGGCTGATGCGTCTCGCGCGAAATCTGGTGATCGACGATTACCGTAGACGTCAGCGGACGCCGACGGACGGCGGGGACGCCCTGGATGACCACGAGTATCACCTTCATGGCAGCCTGGACGGTCCCGAGAGAGCCCTCCAGCGCGAGGAACGGCGGCTGCAGGTGCACCGCGCGATCCAGAAGCTCAGCCCTGACCTGCGCGAGTGCGTGATCCTTCGAGACATCGAGGAACTCGCGTACGCGGACATCGTGGACCTGCTGAAGATTCCTGAAGGAACGGTTAAGTCGCGAATCAATCGTGGCCGGATCGAGTTGGCAAAGATTTTGAAGAGGATGCACGTCGCGATCGACGACCTGTGATTCGAAGTGATGAAAAGTTATGGACTGCCAAGTATTTGAAGAACTGATTACCGAGCACCTGGATGGTGAGCTCAAAGGGAGCCAGGCCGTGGGCTTTCGCTCTCACCAGATGAGCTGCACATCCTGCCGGTCGCTGCTCGACGATGTGTCGGAGGCGGTCGGGGTGTGCGTGGAGCTTCAGGAGGTCGAGCCGCCGCTCGAGTTGTTGTCGCGTGCGCTCGTCATCCCGGCGCTCCACCCGCCTATCGACTGCGATCGATTTGCCGCGCTCGTGACGGAATTCCTCGATGGATTCCTCGAGGCGAGCGTCTACCACGCGTTCGAAGATCACGCACAGAGCTGCGACGGCTGCTCCGAGACGCTGGCTGGAGTGGCCCTCGCGGTGTCGGCGTGTCACAGCGTGCATTTCAGCGAAGACATGGAGGTTCCGGACTCGCTCGTCGCGCGGATCCTTGCGGAGACCTCCGGCCACGGCATCCTGGCGAAGGCCGCGGCGCGGTCCGGGTTGGTCGGTCGGGTCGTCGCGGCGATCCGGATGTTCGGAAGTCCTGCTGTTGCGCCTCGCGTCGCCACTGCGGCGGTGATTCTCGCCACGTTCTCGATGCTCGTGATGCGGGGCGGCCTCGCTCCGGCTGAGATCTATGACAATGCGGCGAAAGTGACCTCCCGCGTTTACAGCCGGTCTGCCGAGTTTGCGGCCAGGACAGACGAAGTTCTTTCGGAGGTCGAGCGCTTCCGATCCGACGTCAACGAGATTTTCGACGAGTCTTCGGCGCCAGCGCCGGCGACCGACCATTCTAATGGCGGAGGCTCGGAAAGCAGTTCAGGTCCGGGAACATCCGGTACGGTGGAAGTGTAGTCGGTATTGCCGGCGGAGGTGCGAGAGGCCCGAATGTACTGTGTATTTCATCCAACGAACGCGGCGGCGACTCGCTGCACCGGCTGCGGACGATCGCTCTGTGCGGCGTGCGATCATCGGATCAAGGCTCTCCCGTACTGCGAAGATTGCATCGTGCGTGGTGTCGATGCGCTGCGACGGCCGGTCGCACCGGTCATCGTCCAGTCGCCGATCTACCCGCCGGTGAGCTCAGGCGGCCCAAGCTCGGTCAAGGCGACCCTGCTCGCGTTCGTTCCCGGCCTTGGCGCGGTCTACAACCGCCAGAATCTGAAGGCAGTGCTGCACTTCCTTGGAACCGTGGGACTGATCGAGCTCGGCGACGTGACGAACATCGGCATGTTCGTGTTCGGCGGCCTCGTCTTCTTCCTGTACACGATCATCGATGCGAATCGCTCTGCCAAGGCGATCGCTGCAGGAGTGGACGTTCGCGAAGACGAGCGTCGCATCCAGTGGCTGTTCGCCCGCTACCGTCCGGTGTGGGGTGTCGCGCTGCTGGTTGCCGCGCTGATCGCCGCCCTTTCGTCGCTATCGGTGCTTCCGTTCGGGCTGTCGATCGTCCAGATCTGGGCGGTGATGCTGTTCATCGCCGGCACCTATCTCGTCGTGTCGTACTTCCGAAGCCTGAAGTCGACTGACGAATCGCGGTCGTTCGCGGGCGGTCCACCGCCTCGGTCCGTCGTGTCGTCGATGCTCCCCGGCGACGTACAGGGCATGACGACGAATTACTCGGAAACGCGCTCGACGTCGACGTTCATCGACCGCTAGCGAAGTCGGACAAGGAAAGGAACATCATGAAGCGGAGTGGAACGCTTGGAATCGGTCTCGCTCTGTGCGTGATCGCTGCGGCCATCGCCCTGGCGCCGAGCTCGGGTGCGCTTGTCGCCTGGCTGGTGCGGCTCTGGCCCGTGCTGCCGATCCTGGTCGGAATGGCGAGCCTCGTCGGATTCGCGCTCAAGCGACAGCCTCGCCGACCGTGGTTCGGAGCACTGCTCATCACGATCGGTGCCCTCGCGCTTCCGGTGACTCTTCAGGCTACGTCGAATCCGCTCGTTCTTTTCGGCCGGTACTGGCCGGTGATGGTCGTCGTCGTGGCGTTGGTCGAAGTGCTGCGTCAGTACACCCACCGACCTGAGATGGGAGAGAGACCGCCGCTGTTCAGCGCCGGTAAGGTCGCTCTCGTCGGAGTCATTGCCGTGGCCGGACTGGGCGCCAACCGTTTGGCCGAGACGAACCCAAACGTCCTCGCGAACACGGCGCTGCCGAGGTGGGCCGGGAACGTCCGCGACGATCTCTTTGGCGAGGAGTTCACGTTCGAGCCCGTCATGCAGGCAGTGCAGCTTCCGCCTTCAGGAGTGGTGTCCGTTTCGAATCGCTTCGGTGACCTCACGGTTGAGGCCTACGACGGATCCATGGTGGAAGTGCAGATGACGCCGACCGTCCGGGCCTATGATCGTGAGGCGGCCGCGACTGTCGTCCAACAGCTCGCCTTGAGCGTAGTTGCAGAAGACCAGGTAGTTTCGGTCGCAACGAATCGCGACGCCGTCGAACACCGGTTCACGACGAATCTGAAGGTCCGCATTCCGAAGTCCGCCGGACTTCGAGTCGACCAGTCGCACGGATCCGTCGTGATCGCAGGTCTGGAATCCGGCGCTTCGGGCATCACCGTGAGTGGCACCTACTCCAGTCTGGATCTGCACGACTTGCGTGCCGACGTCACCGTCAGGAACAACAACCAGGCAGTGACTGCGACTCGATGCTCGGGGGCGCTCGAGGTTGACGGGCGCAGCGACGTCACGGTGACGACGCACTCGGGAAACATCCTGCTGACCGATTCCGACAGCGTGAATCTGACTGGCGTGACGGCGTCCAGGGTCGAGTTGCGAAGCGTGGACCGCGCCCGGGTCACGATGGAGAACATCGGGCTTGCTGCTGCCGATGTAGCTCCCGATCCGGCCGCGCCGCTTGCAGAGGTGCTGATTGCCGGCGAGCACACCAGGGTGACGCTGAAGTCGATTCGCGCCAATGTGCGCGTCCAGACGACGCACGAGGACATCCGGGCAACGGGCATCACCGGCAAACTGGACATCGAGGCCTCGCGTAGCCGCGTGGACGTCGCCGGAGCCGGTGCGTTGACGGTCAAGACCGATCACGAGAATGTGAAGGCCAAGGACATTGCCGGGCCCGTCGTAGTTGAGACTGATCACAGTGAGGTCAATGTAACGGAGTTCCGCGGCGCCGTGTCGGTTCGGACGTCGTTCGAGCGCGTACGGCTCGCGGCCGCGCGCAACCAGGCGGGAGATGTAATTGTCGAGAACGAGCGCGGGGCCGTCGACGTACGTCTACCGGCGGACCGATTGTATCGGTTCGAGACGACCGGAGACGTTCGTGTCGATCCGAGCTTCGGTCGAGTGGCCGACGGAGCGACGCCGCCGTATCGCGTATCGATCACGACGTCGGACAATGAGGACATCACGATTCGGCCGGTCGTGAGTTCGTCCAGCGACGGGGATCCGGCCTGAATGCACGGCAAGGAAGGGGAATCATGAAGATCATCAAGTTCATCGTCGGTACCATCATTTCGATCGTCGCCCTCGCGGTGGCCACAAAGATCGCGGCCATCATTCTCGGCATCGTCGGGTTCACCGTGGCTCTGGTCTTCATCGTCCTGAAGCTGGCGCTCATCGCGGGTATCGTCGCCCTGATCATCTGGGTGATCTCCCGACTCTTCTCGACGAAGAACCAGTCTGAGACGGTCTGAAATCGATCGTTTCTCGACGGCTCAGTGCCCTTGACGCCCCACCGAACAGGCGAGAGCTCGGTGGGGCGTTCTGCCGCACAGCCCTCGTTGCCGAGAGTTTACGAAGTCTTGCATCTTGCTGACCTGCATGGGGTTGCAATGCCCGCCGCCCGTGTGGTAGCTTGCGGCCCTCGCATACAGAACAAGCCGGTTGGCTCCTATTTTCGGGGAGTCGTGTGATGCATCGGATTTGGTTACGGAGTATTGTGCGCCCCAATTCGGGGCAGTTCTTTGATGTGTTATCGACGCAGATCAGAGGTCGGTTCCATCTGAAGGCACAAGTCGCGTATCCCCATACTCTCACAAGAGCCAAGGAGAGAAGACTGAATGGCCCAGGATCAGGAGTTTTACGCTCTTATTGTAGCGCCCTCGGCGAAGTCAAAGCTGCGCAAGGTTCGAATCTCACTCACGCTCATCCGCTCCTCGCTCATCGTTCTCGCAGCCATATCCATAGTGAGCCTGTACGGGCTCTTCCGGTTCGCACAGCACACCGCGCTCCAGTTGCAAATGGCGAGCATCTCGTCTGAGAACGAGCAACTAAGGCGTGAAAACGACGCTTTCCGTGCGAACTACGATCGACTCAACAATCGAATAGCAGTTGTCGAGGACATGTCCCAGAACCTCGCGCGCGAAATGCGCAACGAGGCGACCGAGGACGGCGTCGACGTCGGCCAGGGCGGACCGGATTCTCGCGACAACATGCCCGAGTTCGAGAAGCGCACAGAGGAGCTCGAGCGCGAGATTCGCCAGATGGCGGATCTTTACCGCGATGAGCAGCTCAAGCTCTCGAGCGTGCCATCCGGCTGGCCCGTCAACGGGTTCCTGACCGATGGTTACGGTATCCGGAACAACCCGTTCGGTGGCGGTGGTATCGAGGGTCACGAGGGCCAGGACATCGCGGCGGCATTCGGTGCTCCGGTCAAGGCCACTGCCGACGGACTCGTCGTCTATGCGGCGTCCCGAAGCGGATATGGCAACATCGTCGTTATCTATCACGGAGACGGCATCTCGACTCGGTTCGGCCACCTTTCGCAGATCGAGGTTCAGCCCGGTCAGCGCGTCCGACGAGGTGAAGAGATCGGGAGGGTCGGTTCCACCGGCCGTTCGACTGGACCGCACTGCCACTACGAAGTGCGCCTGAACAATCAGCCCGTCGATCCGATGCAGTACGCGCAGTAGCTCGCCCAGAACCCCGAGCGGCAGCGAGGGGCCGGCCGTGTAATCCACGCACGTTGGACTGCACAGCCGGCCCCTCGCTACCGCTCGGGGTTCTGGTTGCGTTACACTCGTCGTTTCGAATTTCGTGGAGGTTCTGCGCGGCACGCGCTGAGAGCGATATGAACATCAACAAGATGCTGGCGAAGGTCTTTGGCAGTGCGAACGAGCGGGAGGTAAAGCGACTGCGGCCGCTCGTGGAGCAGATCAACGCGCTCGAGCCCGACGTCAAGAAGCTCACGGACGACGAGTTGCTTCGAACGGCGCGGGACTATCGTGAGCGCCTTCTGCGGATCCTGGGCGAAGACCCTGCCCGGCTCACGAGAGTTCAGGCCAAGCGAGGCGGCATCCTCGACGAGGCGCTCGAGGAGATTCTTCCCGAAGTCTTTGCCAGGGTGCGTGAGGCGGCGTGGCGATCCGTGGGGATGCGGCACTTCGACGTGCAGCTCATCGGCGGAAGCGTCCTCCATTCCGGCAAGATCGCCGAGATGCGGACCGGCGAGGGCAAGACGCTCGTCGCGACGCTCGCCGTTAGCCTGAACGCCATCGCCGCGCGTGGCGTGCACGTCGTTACCGTGAACGACTACCTCGCCCGTCGCGACGCCGAGTGGATGGGAAGAATCTACAAGGCGCTCGGTCTCACCGTCGGCTGTATCCAGCACGACATGAACGATCAGGAACGCCAGCAGGCCTACGCAGCGGACATTACCTACGGCACCAACAACGAGTTCGGCTTCGATTACCTCCGAGA
Source organism: uncultured Clostridia bacterium (assembly GCA_964591515.1). Lineage (GTDB taxonomy): Bacteria > Acidobacteriota > Blastocatellia > UBA7656 > JADIYM01 > JADIYM01. Next base: position 82,958 of record CAZQBW010000002.1, on the reverse strand, counting down.
CAACATGAAGTTCGACATCGCCTCGCTCGTTCAGCGCGCAGTGCCGTTCCGCTGGCGCGACGACGACGACGGCGTGGATCCGGACGATCTGACGACGCTTGGGCTGGCGCACCATTATGCGGTGGTCGACGAGGTCGACTCGATCCTCATCGACGAGGCCCGAACGCCGCTCATCATTTCGGGCGCAAGCGAGGAATCCACAGAGCGCTACTACATGGCCAACGACGTCATCCCGAAACTGCGGGCTGGCGTGGACTACGAAGTCGATGAGAAACAGCACCAGGCGACCTTGACCGAGGCCGGGATCGAACATGCCGAGAAACTTCTCGGCGTCGGCAACCTGTATGACCCCGCCAACATGGAAGTGCTCCACTGCGTCTCGCAGGCGCTCAAGGCGCGGACCCTCTACCGTCTCGACAAGGAGTACGTCGTCAAGGATGGAGAGGTGATCATCGTCGACGAGTTCACCGGCCGGCTGATGGCGGGTCGGCGATGGTCCGACGGGCTGCACCAGGCGGTCGAGGCGAAGGAGGGCGTCAAGATCGAAGCCGAGAACCAGACGCTCGCCACGATCACACTGCAGAACTACTTCCGAATGTACGCGAAGCTGTCAGGCATGACAGGAACCGCCGAGACCGAGGCAGCCGAATTCCACAAGATCTACGACCTCGACGTCGTGGCCATCCCGACGCACCGTCCGATGGTGCGCAAGGACGAGTCCGACATCATCTATCGAACGGTCAACGAGAAGTGGAACGCAGTCGCGGACGAGATCGTCGAGGCGCACAAGTCGGGACAGCCGATCCTGGTCGGTACGATCTCTGTCGAGAACTCCGAACGGATCTCGAAGCTGCTGGCGGAGCGACGCGTCGAGCACAACGTTCTCAACGCGAAGCACCACGAGCGCGAAGCCGAAATCGTCGCCCAGGCCGGACGACTTGGAACCGTCACGATCGCGACCAACATGGCCGGTCGCGGAACGGATATCCTGCTCGGCGGCAATCCGGAGTTCATGGCACGGGAGGCCCTGCGAAAGCAGGAGATCGATCCGAGTACCGTGGAGTACGACGATCCGCGCATGCAGGAAGCCATTGCGGCCGCCAAGGCCATCGTCGAGAAAGAGCATGAGCAGGTCGTTGGGGCGGGCGGGCTCTACATTCTCGGCACCGAACGGCACGAATCGCGCCGAATCGACAATCAGCTCCGCGGTCGCGCCGGTCGGCAGGGCGATCCCGGAGTCTCCCGGTTCTTCCTGTCGCTCGAAGACGACCTGATGCGCATCTTCGCCGGCGACCGCGTCCGGTCGCTCATGAAGTCCCTGGGAATGGACGAAGGCGTGCCGATCGAGTCGAAGATGGTGTCAAGGCGCGTCGAGGGCGCCCAGAAGTCGGTCGAAGGCCGCAACTTCGATCAGCGCAAGCGCACCGTCGAGTATGACGACGTCATGAACAAGCAGCGCGAGACGATCTACACGATGCGCCGGCAGCTGCTTGAAGGATCGGATCAGCGCGAGAAGATTCTTGGCATCGCCCAGGACGTGGGAGAGGAGCTCGTCGAGCGCTACTTCGGCGGACCGGACGGCATGCCCGAGAACTGGGACTGGACGGGACTGGAGCGTGAGCTCAAGGCCACGTTCGGAATCGACCCCCAGAACTTCAGCGTCGATCGCGAAACCGCCGGTTATGACGAAGTCGTCGCGGCCATCCGCGAAGCAGTCGTCCAACGCTACGAGGTGCGCGAAGTCGAGATCGGCCCGCAGGCAATGCGCTGGCTCGAGCGCAACCTGATGCTGCAGATCGTGGATCAGCAGTGGAAGGACCACCTGCTGGCCATCGACCACCTGCGGCAGGGGGTCGGACTGTCGGGGTACGCGCAGAAGGATCCGCTCGTCGAATACAAGCGCGAAAGCTACGACCTCTTCTCGTCAATGCTCGATCGTATCGAGGTTGAGACGCTTCGGCTTCTGTTCAACATTCAGGTGCAGATGCAGGCGGCTCCCGTCAGCGCTGGTGGCGATGCTCTAAGTGTCGAGGAGGCGCTGGAGCAGCGACTCATGCGCCGCCGTCGCCGCCGTCCGACCGGGGTCGCGATGAAGGGCTCGTTCACTGCCGCGAACGAGGCGGTCGCCGAGGCTGGCGCCGAAGAGGGCCAGCGCACGATTCGCCGGTCCGAGCCAAAGGTCCGGAGGAACGAAACGTGTCCGTGCGGTTCTGGAAAGAAGTACAAGAAGTGTCACGGTCGCGCCTGATCGGGCGCGCGCGTCTTTTCAGTAACGCGCCGATGCGCTAGAAACGAGCGTATCGGCGCGTCGTCGTTTGGCAACCTGGAGTCTGGAGGATCTGCCCCTGTCCACGAATCCGATCCTGCAAGCCATCGAGTCCGGTCAGGCTCCGAAGATGGCCAAGCTCGCCGCGGCGAAGGGCATGCTGCCGCTTGCGCCCGAGGAGATGCTCGAGGCGCTGCGAATTCTTAGCGTCGATGACGACGTCGAGATTCAGGAGGCCGTCGGGGCGACTGTTCTGACCTTCGATTCCGGGCGTCTCAAGCCGATCGTCGAGGACGCCGGCACGTCCGCCTCGATCCTCGGATTCATCGCCACGTGGAAATCGATTCCCCGCGACGTCTATCAGCCACTGATCTTTCACCACAACACGCCGGATCAGGCGCTGGCGGCCATTGCCGTCGCAAGCGAGCTTGGAGAGATCCTCGAACTCGTCGCGCTGAAGCAGCAGGCACTGATCAATCACCCGGCAATAATCGACGCTATCCTCGCCAACCCGCGACGGACGCCTGAAGCCGAGCGCCGCGCCAAGGAAGTACGCGAGGAGTTCTTCGAGAAGCAGTACGGCGCACAGATCATCGAGGGTGAGCAGCGCGCGCAATCCGACGATGCATCCGCCGTCGTCGAGCCTGTGGCGGAACCGGAGAAGGTCGTCAGGATCGAAGACCTGTTCGCCGAGTTCATCGAGGCCGATCTCATCGACACGGGCGACGAGATGCTGCTCGAGTTCGAAGAGCAGTTCGGCAAGATCGATGACATCAAGGATCTGATCGAGGAAGTCGAAGGTTTCGACGTCGAGCAGTTCCTGGCGGGCGAAGAGTTTGCCGACATCATCGACAAGGAGATGTTCGAGGAGCGCGTCACGGTGCTCGCCCGGATCGCGAGAATGAGCGTGAAGGACAGGATCCGGTTTGCACTGAAGGGGACACGCGAGGTCCGGATGATCCTTATCCGCGACCCGAACCGTCCGGTCTGCGCGGCCGTGATCATGAATCCACGCATCACCGATCAGGAAATCGAGACGATCTCTGCACTGAAATCGGTGAACGAAGAAGTGCTGCGACTCATCGCGCTCAGCCGAGCGTGGACGCGTAACTACGCCGTCATTCACAATCTTGTGCGTAATCCGAAAACGCCCGTGGCGCTCTCGTTGAACTTCCTGAACCGGATACAGTCTCGTGACCTGCGGGCTCTTGGGCAGAACAAGAACATCCCCGAAGTCATCCGCACGATGGCGGGCCGGATGTTCCTGAAGCGACAGATCGGATGAGCTGGCGGACGGGTAACCGAGGCCGGGCGGGCACAGGACGGTGGGACGTCACAACATGAACACGCCACGCAGTCGAATAGTCGTGGCTGTCTACCTCGTAGCCGGCCTGCTCGCTGTCGGCACCATCGGCTTTCGCCTGGTCGAGGGCTGGACCTGGTTCACGTGCATCTACTTCACCGTGATCACGCTTGCCACGATCGGATATGGCGAGCCGCCGGACATGACCGATGCGGGCCGGGTCTTCACGATGATCCTGGTGCTCGGTGGCGTAGGTACACTTGGGTACTCTCTGACTCTGCTCGTTCAGGTGCTCATTCAAGGCGAACTGCTCGAGACTCGGGAGAAGCGACGCATGCAGAAGAGACTGAACGAACTCAAGGGCCATTTCATCATCTGTGGCGTGGGGCGCTTCGGATCGCTCGTTGCACACGGGCTGACGGCCGAGAAGGCCGACTTCGTCGTCGTCGAACACGATCGCGAGCTTGCCGAAACGGTCGCGGCTGATGGATGGATCGTCGTTCATGGCGACGCAACGCGAGAGGACGTGCTCCAGCGGGCGGGAATCGACCGGGCCCGGGGTCTCGTCTGCGCACTGCCGTCGGATTCGGACAATGTGTATGTCGCGCTCACGGCGAGAGATCTCGCCCCCGAGCTGCTGATCGTGGCGCGTGCAAACGAGGAGTCGACGATCCCGAAACTGCGAAAGGCTGGCGCCAACAAGGTAATTTCTCCGCTCAGGACCGGTGCCCACCAGATCGTCCAGGCCCTCACACAGCCATCTGTTCTCCAGTTCCTCGAGCTCACCTCGACGGACGGAGCGCTTGACCTCGGTCTGGAGGAAGTCGCAGTCCAGGCCGGGTCCGCAATCGACGGCGCGACACTACGGGATTCTCAGATTCGATCGCGATTCGACGTCATCCTGGTTGCCATAGTACATCCGGACGGGTCCATGCTTTTCAACCCGACGGCCGATACGCGTGTCACCGGAGGCGACAAGATCGTGGCAGTCGGAAGGCGTGAGGGCCTCGACGGACTCGCAACACTCTCGAACCCGAAGAAAGCGGTCAGATCGTAGGGATTCGGCGTGGACGTCAGCATCGTCATTCCGAGCTGGAACGGACGGCACCTGCTGGAACGCTTCCTTCCGTCGGTGCTCGCGGCGGCGGACCGGTACCGATCGACTTCGGGCAGTGAAGTCGAGATCCTCGTCGTCGACGATGGCGGCACGGACGACACGGCTTTCTGGCTGGCCGAGACGCATCCAGATGCCGTCCAGCTACTGATGAAGAGGACGAACGAGGGCTTTTCGCACGCGTGCAACACGGGATTCGAACACGCCCGGCATCCCGTCGTGTTCCTGCTCAACAACGACGTCGAAGTGGACATCGACTGCATCGCGCCTCTCGTCGGGCACTTCGCCGCGCCGGACGTCTTCGCGGTAGCTTGCGAAACGACGAATCTGGAGACCGGCGCCACGTCGGGAGTTGGAAAGATCGGCTCGTTCTCGCGCGGGTTCCTGAGGGTGCACGCCGGATACCGTCCGGCCGGTGCCGGTGACTGGCCCTCGATATTCGCGTCCGGCGGCGCGTCGGCCTTCTCACGGGAAAAGCTCACGGAGCTTGGGGGCTTCGACGCGCTGTTCGCTCCGTTCTACTGGGAGGACGTCGAGCTCAGCTACCGAGCCTGGAAGCGCGGTTGGCGGGTCCTGTTCGAGCCCGAGAGTCGAGTCCGGCACAAGGTTTCATCGACAATTGGATCGAAGTTCCGGCGTTACGACGTTCGAGCCATCGAACACCGCAACCGGCTGCTCGCGCACTGGATCCACATCCACGACCCGGCAATGTGGCGGAGTCATCTAGTCCGTACGGCCTTTCTCGCCCTGACCGCACCCGTTCGGGGCGATCTCGCGTTTCTCGACGGGCTGATCGAAGGGCTGTTCCGTCGCGAGGCCGTTCGGGAGCGTCGCGCTCGCGAGCTCGCCGCCGCGACGCGGTCCGACCGCGAGGTTCTGGCCGTCTTCGAGGGTGTGAAGGAGGAGCGATGATCGCCCGCTCGGTCGCGCCCGGACCGGGCCGATCTACTCGGCATGACTGGGAGTTTTGGCCATACTCGTGATACAAACCGTCGTTCGCTCGAAAGACTTTTTTCTCGGAGGCACACATGGGTCCGACTCGGGGGAAGCAGGTGGTTCTCACCGCTCCGCTTACGGAGAGCATCGATCACGCTGGGTTCTTCATTCAAATGTCGCTCGCTTCGATTCCCGGTTGGATGGAATGGGTGATCGACAAGAAGTATCCGATGTGGCGCGACGTGCCCCATCACGAGGATGGCAGCGCCGGGACGGCGCCGGCGGGTTTGCGAGTCGTCGAAGACGTCCTCGCGCGGGAGTTCGGAGCCGAGAACGTCGTGGTGTGCTACCCGGACGACCTCGAGAAGTTCCTCGGGCCTGACACCCGCGTCGTAGGTATCTCGACGCACAATCCGCTCGGCACGACGTTCGCCGCGGGCGTCTACGCATCGATCTTCGGCAGCTCGAAAGAGCCTGTGAATTCGATCTATGCCCGCAAGATGTTCAAGATCATCAAGGAGCATCCGAATCGGAGCAGCTTCAAGGTCATCCTCGGCGGCTCGGGCGCCTGGCAGATCGACGAGACCGACACGCACGAGGAGTTCGGCATCGATTGCGTCGTCAACGGCCGTGCTGAATCTGCGGGAACCATCGAGCTTTTCCGGCAGGCGGTCGACGGCGAACCGATTCCAAAGCGAATCGAACCGCACCACCCTTCGCGAATCGACGAGATGATCATCCCGACGACGCGCACTTCGTTCGGGGTCATCGAGATGACGACCGGCTGCGGGCGCAAGTGCTCGTTCTGCCTCCCCGACCTCAACCCGCGAATCTCGTTTCCGAAGGAAGGCATCCTCAAGGCCGTCGAGGCAAACGTCGCGGCAGGCAACACGCAGGTCTCGCTCGCCACGGAGGACATGTTCGTGTGGCAGACCGACGAAGCCGGACTGCCGTTCTTCGTGCCGAATCGCGACGAGCTGCTCGATCTCTATCGCTCGATCGTCGCGGTTCCCGGCGTTGAACACGTGACGTTGTCGCACGCGACGATGGCGCCGGCGCTCGTTGATCCGGAACTGATCGCCGAGCTGAGCGAGATCCTGCTCGACAAGAGCCCGATCAAGCTCGGCGCGGTCAGCACGCATCCCGAAGGCCGGGCGCTCGCTCCGCTCATCGGCATCGAGACCGGGTCGGTTCGCATCGCCAAGAAGATCATGGCCGGCAAGGCGCTTCCGTTCGACGTGAAGCACTGGCCCGATGTGGTGCTCGAGGGGCTTGCGGTCCTCAACAGGAACAACTGGTTCCCGGTCTGCACTCTCATCGTCGGCTCGCCGGACGAGACCGACGAAGACTCGATGGCCACGCTCGACATGCTCTACGAAGCCGAGCGGCGCGGCCTGTACTGCATGTGGGTGCCGTCCATCTTCACGCCACTACTCAAAACGCGAATGGAGAAGGCCGACGGAATCCGCGAGACGCAGCAGCTCTCCAAGCTCCAGTGGCAGGTCATCATGAAGGCGTGGCGGCTCGCCTCGTCGATCGGCCTGCAGTCGACGTGGGGCAAGGTATCGTTCGGACTCGGTTCGCTCGTGGTGTGGGCGACGCGCCTGCGGCGGGTTAACGGTCCGAACTTCACGTGGCCGCTGGTGCAGTTCAGCAAGACGGTGCCGGAGTCGTGGTTGCACAAGTCGGGCAGGCTGTATGGAGGCACTCCGCTTCCGCACATCACTCGCGACGAGCTGATTGCCGGGATTCGACCGGACTGGCTTGCGAAGATGGAAATGGCGAAATCCGGTGTCCTTGCCGGCGCCGCGGTCCAGCCGCAGGAAGTAGCCTCGTCGCAGCCGGCCTAGCCTGCACGCTTGATTCCTGGTTCCGCCGGCCGGAAGAGGCCGGCGGAACGTATCGATCCTTCGGCGCCCGAACCGGCGCTCAGTCTTCGAGGAGTTCTCCATGAGTCATCCGGCACCCGAGCACGACATCAATCCCGGATCGCCCCTTACCGTTTTCACGGAAGAGGAAGAGCTGTTCCGGCAGACAGTGGCCAGCTTTGCCAACGAACAGGTTCGCCCGCTCGTCGCCGAGATGGATCGGGATCAGAAGATAAACCCCGAGATCGTCAGGCAGTGCTTCGAGATGGGCCTGATGGGCATCGAGATTCCCGAAGCCTACGGAGGCTCCGGCGGATCGTTCTTCATGGCGTGTCTGGCGGTCGAGGAACTCTCGAGGGTGGATCCGTCTGTCGGCGTGATCGTCGACGTTCAGAACACGCTTGTCGCGAATGCGTTCCTGAACTTCGCCAACGAAGAGCAGAAGAAGACCTACCTTCCCAGACTGGCATCCGAGTGGATTGGTGCATATGCGCTCTCCGAGGCGTCTTCCGGCTCGGACGCGTTCGCGTTGACGACGCGGGCAGAGGACATGGGCGACCACTGGGTGCTCAACGGGCGCAAGCTCTGGATCACGAACGCGCTCGAGGCGAGCGTCTTCATCGTCTTCGCGACCGTCGACCCTTCGGCGGGATACAAGGGCATCACGGCCTTCATCGTCGAGAAGGGATTCCCGGGATTCGCCGTTGGCAAGAAGGAGCACAAGCTCGGGATTCGCGCGAGCTCTACGTGCGAGCTTCTGTTCGACAACTGCGAAGTACCGAAGGCCAACGTGCTTGGCGAAATCGGCAAGGGCTACAAGATCGCGATCATGACCCTCAATGAGGGCCGGATCGGCATCGGCGCCCAGATGGTTGGCCTTTCGCGCGGATCGCTCGAGTGCGGGATCGCATACGCGAAGGAGCGCATCCAGTTCGGCAAGCCGATCGCGAGCTTCCAGGGCATCCAGTTCCAGATCGCCCGGTGCGCGGCGGATGTCGAGTCGGCGAAACTGCTCGTCTACAATGCGGCGCGCCTGCGTGATGCCGGCAAGCCTTTCCTGACGGAAGCAGCCATCGCGAAACTCCTCAGTTCGGAAGTTGCCGAGCGCGTCAGCTCTCAGGTAGTCGAGTTCTTTGGCGGTTACGGCTACACGAGCGACTATCCGGCTGAGAAGTTCTTCCGCGACTCGAAGATCGGGAAGATCTACGAAGGCACGTCGAACATGCAGCTCGGAACGATTGCCAAGCAGGTGATCGGCGAGTTGTAGGGCCGACGTCTTGGGCGGAAACGCCGGTCTTGCAGCGGGGTTTTCTCGCAGAGACGCAGAGAATTCGCAAAGTCGCAGAGGGCGTGTTTCGTTCTTCATGGTCTCTGCGGCTTTGCGAATCCCCTGCGTCTCTGCGAGAAAGACAGTGCAGAGGAGTGGACCCTTCGCCTGATCCGAGGAGCGGACCGCTGACACGCCCATGAAACTGCACGCACTTGTCGCGACGTTGATCATGGCATTGGTGTTCGCCGGCTCGCTCGCGTTCGCCCTTGGAGCGCAGGACGTCAGGCCTTCAGACGACGCCGGCGGCTCGATTCGGGGTCGCGTCATCGGAGGAGGCGACCGCCCGGTAGGTGGCGTCCGCGTTGTCGTGTCGGGCAGGGGCGTCTTCACCGAAACGACCCTGACGCGCGAGGACGGCACGTTCGAGGTCAAGGTGCCGAGCACCGGCACGTACGTGATACGCCTCGATGCTCCCGGGTATCGTCCCGCCCGCGCGTCGGCTCGAATCGACCAGCCACTCCAGGTGGTCGATCCCGTCATTCGGCTCGTGCCGGCATCACTTCGAGTCCGCGTCTTCAGCACCGGCGGCAACCAGGGGCTTCCCGGTGTTTCGATCGTAGTCACCGCGCACGACGGCGGTGAACCGGTGACAGGGACGACCGACGGAAACGGCGACTGCTACTTCGGCGCGATGCGCGCTGGCTGGTACTCGATCAAGGCGACGCTTGTAGGATACGAACCTGGAACGGATGACGTGCTCGTGGCTTCGAGCTCCGAGATGGCGATGTCGTCGATCGCCCTGTCGAAGGGATCGTCGATTCCTGTCGCGCGGTCGAGGCAGCGCTACGGTACGCCGCGCCTGCCGTCCGACGAGGTCCGCCAGATCGCGCAGGACGATCGCGGACTGATGTGGTTTGCGACGAATCGTGGAGTCGCGCGCTTTGACGGCGCCGACTTCGAAACCAGTGGGGCGCAGGGATCCGAGTTGTCTTCGCTCGACGACGTCGACGTCCGCGCCGTCGCCCATGCCGCAGGTAAGCTCTGGTTCGGGACAACGGACGGACTGATGACGCTCGGCAACGGCTCGGTCGAGCGAGTTCCCGAGCTCAATGGTCAGGCTGTCAACGCCATCCGCGAGGACGAGTCGGGATCCGTCTGGATCGCATCGGCAGGCGGGCTGTTTCGAACGGGTCAGGACGGATTCGTGCGGGCCTTGCCCGGCGTCTTCACGTCGATTTCCGTCGATCCACTGGACGGTTCGATGTGGTTCGCCGGTGGCGAGGGCGGTGGGGCGGTGCGGTTCGCCGCTGGAGCGCTCGAGACGGTTGGCTACGCGTCTCCAACGATGCTCGACGGCCATTCGGTTACGTCAGTGCATCGGCTAGGCACGGGAGACCTGCTCCTTGGCACGACCGGGGGCGCATACCGGGTTCAGAACGGCCAGCCGTCGCCGTTTCTCCGCGACCTGATGGTCGGCACCGTTACCGCGATAGTCAGCGACTCGCGCGGGAATGTCTGGTTTGGCACGGACAAGGGCGCCTTGCTGTACGACACCCGTCGTCAGGCCACGAGCGTCGAGTTTGCCGGCGAGCGCATCAACTGTCTCGCGACCGATCGCGAAGGCAATCTCTGGTTTGCCACCGACAAGGGCGCCATCCGCCGTGACCTCTACAGCTTCGTTCCGATCCGGACGAGCGACGGACTGATCAACAACAGCGTCACGTGGATCTACCCCGATACGGCCGGGGATGGCAGCACGCAGGTGTGGTTCGTCACTTCCGGCGGCGTACAACTCTATACGGCATCGGCGACCTTTCAGGAGATCACGTTTCCGGACTCTGAAGCACACGTGAATCACATTGTTCGCGATCGTGGCGGATCGCTCTGGTTCGCGACGTCCGCCGGGGTCTATCGCCTCGTCGGGGCCATCAGCGAGCGAATGAGCGAGGCGGCTGCCACCTGGGTCGCGGAAACAAGCGACGGACACATCTACGCTGCGACGAAGACCGGAGTCAGCATATTCACGGGGACGGAGTTCGTGGCAGTAGCGGATCTCGCGGGCTTTGCACCGACACGCCTCTTCGCAATCGGAGATGACTTGTGGCTGGCGACCGACGACGGCGCTGTTCGCTACGTGCCGGCGCGCCGTACTGTCGAGTCGATCGACGTCAGCCGCGGCGTTCAGGGCGAGGCCGTCCGTTGGGTCGCACCGGACGCCGCAGGACGCCTCTGGCTCGCTACCGACTTCGGCGTCGAGATTCTCGACGGCACGACGTTCACCAAGATCGACGGCAACGCCGGAGTGAATGCTGGATCGGACGTACGGACCCTGATGTTCGACGCCGACGGATTCATGTGGATCGGGTCGGCCGAGGGCACGATTCGAAAAATCGCGTTCTACGAGGGCGGCGTGATCGAGACGGCGTTTTCGGCGGATCAGGGAATTCCGGGCTCACTGATCAGCGCCATTGCCGAGGACGCGACGGGAACGATCTGGTTTGCCACGGACGGGGGCGCGTCGCAACATCGGCCGAGCCGCACGCCTCCGACGCTGCTCCCACGCATCGAGATCGACGGCCGGGCATTTCCGGCGGGCGGGACCGTTCCCGCCGGGCAGCACACGATCCGGTTCCTGTTCCGCGGAATCACGATGCTCGGCGACGCGCGATACCTGTACAGACTCGACGACGACGGCCCGTGGCAGCAGCTTCCACCGCGGCAGGAATCCGAGCGCGAGGTTCTGTTCACGGATCTCGCCGCGGGAGAGCATTCCTTCCAGCTTCGGGCGCTCAATCGCGACCTCTTCGGTATCGAGGCAGTTCCGATCGTTCTCGTGATCAGAATCGACGTTCCGGTCTGGCGAAAGTGGTGGTTCTGGTCGCTGCTCGCGCTCTTCGGCACCGGACTCGGCGCAGGGGCGGGCGTGCTGGTCCGCGTTAGATCCCGTGAATACGTCCTCCCGCCCGAGCTTCGGACGTATGTCCCGATCGAGCCGAATCCCTTCATTGTCGGCAACCCGATTCGCAACGAGGCGATGTTCTTCGGGCGCGAGGACGACTTCCGGTACGTGCGCACGAAGCTGGAGGGCGCGACGCAGGGATGCGTCGTCGTGCTCTGCGGCGAACGCCGGACCGGCAAGAGCTCGATTCTCTATCAGATCCTGAACAGGCGACTTGGCGACCGGTTCATCCCGGTCTTCGTGGATCTCCAGGAGATGGTCGTCGCCAACGACCGGGAGTTCTTCCGTCGGGTTGCAAGGCTGATCGCCGAGGCCGTCCACCTCGACAGATCGTTCGTCGAGGGCTTCCGGATCGATGACGAGGCGCTCAACCCGTATCACCAGTTCGTCGACTTCCTCGATGACGTGCTGGCGCGGATAGACGATCGAGTGCTCCTGCTGTTGATCGACGAATACGAACTGCTCGAGACAAAGGCCGACGAGGGCCGCCTGAATCCCGAGATCTTCCTGTTCCTGGCCGGGCTGATGGACAACAAGGAGCGCTTGTCGTTCGTGTTTACCGGCTCGCGCCGACTCGAAGAGCGCGACAGGCGATACTGGCGTGAGATGCTGAGACGCTCGCAGTTCCGGAAGATCGCCTTCCTGAGTGAGAACGATGCCCGTCGACTCATCACGGAACCGGTGGCGGGTCGCGTCGTCTATGGTCGGAACGTCATCGACCGGATCGTGAGACTCACGGCCGGTCAGCCGTTCTATACGCAGGTCATATGCCAGAACGTCGTTGATTTTCTCAATGAGAACAAGCAGAACGGCATCACGATGCGGGAGCTCGACAGCGTGGTTGACGAGATCGTCGACCATCCGCTTCCGCAGATGATCTACTTCTGGGACGCCCTCTCGGCGGACGAGAAGGTCGTGCTTTCGCTCGTCGCGAATCGGCTGAATGCGCCGTCTGAGCGGTCGTGGGCGACGGCGGCGGACATCGTCGAGGTCGTCGAGCGCGAGAAGGTCCCGGTTGATCTGTCCGAGAACACGATCCACCTGACGCTCGAGGAGCTGTTCAGGACCGACGTCCTCGAGAAGAATCCGTTCGAGGCCTACCGCTTCCGAATCGATCTCCTGAGACTGTGGATTCGGCGCAGCCACTCTATCTGGGAAGTCATCAAGGGAAATCAACAGTGAACAAGCTCGAAATGAAGAACCAGACGCTCATCGCGTCGCACGCCGTGCTGGCCGGCATGACGAGGTTCATCCCAGTGCCGTTCGTCGATGATCTCGTGCAGAGCTACGTGCTGCGACGCCTGATTCGGCGGCTGGCGGAGAGCTACGGCGTGTCTCTGGGCGAGGACGATGCGGAGACGCTCGGCTCCGAGCCCGGCAGCGGCTGCGGCGGTTGTATGTTGGGGGCGGTTCTCTACCCGCTTAAGTGGCTCCTCCGGAAGATCTTCATATTCCTCGAAGTGAAGCGCTCTGCAGATCTGCTGAGTCGCGTTTACCACCGTGGATTCCTGGTCGAGTATGCAATGCAGCAGAAGTGGATCGGCGCAGATTCCGGGCGGCCTGCAGCCGAGGTCCGTCGCGCGATTGACGACGTCTTGCGCGAAGCGCCGATCCGTCCGGTCGAACAGGCGGCGAAGTTGACGTTTCGACAGCTGACCGGACCGTTCAAGACGGCGGTGCGTCTGTTTCGCTCCGCGTCGAGCCGGCTCACGAAGAACTCGTCACCGGACGAGGTCGAGACCGTGCTCGAGACACTGCCCGAGGAGGAGCGCAAGGAGCTTGACGGAATCGTCTCGTCGCTCGTCGGACGAATCAATGCGATTCCATCGGATCACTTCGACGCACTGCGAAAGGCGCTCGACAGTAGGATGAAAATGTAAGCGCCACACCGTGGTCTCAGTGACTCCGATGCCAACGGCAAACCGTGGGTGTACAGAGAGCACGGAGACACGAAGACCACGGAGGGAGTTGTTACCGCTCCTGTTTTTTCGCGGTGAACGCTTCGCTCTGGCCTCGCGCGACACTCAGGGTCTGCCAGGACGACGACCGCATGTGCTTGGCAAGAAACACGATCTGCCCGGCATGGTAGGCGTAGTGTGTGAGCTGGCGGCAGATCGCGCCAAGCACCGTATGCGGTTCTGACCGGATCGTGATCGTCCTCCTGAGGTCCTCGCCCGAGAGCTCGTCGATCACACCGAATACCAGCTCCCAACCTTCGTCGAGACGCTCGAGCAGGCTCGTGCGGCTGTCGGCGGCGTCGATGATGAACTCCGAGTCGCGATGCCTGTCCGGCTTCTCGCCATCCGTCGTCAGGAAATCGGTCCAACGAGATCGCATGTTGCCAGCCAGATGTTTCACGATCAGCGCGACGCTGTTCGATTCGACGTCCAGCGTTGCGAAGAACTGCGCATCGTCGAGCTGGGCGATCGCACGCTCGATGAGCGATTTGGACTCTGCAAACCGCTGCCGCGCCTCGCCCAGGAAATCCAGGTCGTCCTTCAATGTCCTACCTCCGTCGTCAGATGTCCGCGAGAACGTCGTCGATGTCGTCGCGCCACCGCAGTATCCAGGGATCGCGGCAGACGTCGAGCGTCGAGAGGAAAGTACGCGCCTGCGCAATGCGCTCCGTGCGATCGAGTAGCTCGACGAGCTCGTTGCCGGTCGGATCTGCATTCAGCTCGGTGACGAGGGCCGCGAGGATTGGCCATCGGACGTCGTCGAGACCCTCGTGATGAAGGCGGCGCCACTGCTTGGCGCCGAAGTTCGACGAGCCGTGAATTATCGAGAGCGCGATCTGGGTCCATAGGGCGAGCGAGTCACCCGGATTCGCCCCGAGCACCACGGCGATATGGTCGCGAAGCTTGAAGAGCGTCGGCCGCCCATTCGTTCCGGACCAGAGAGCATCGGATCGGGGCGTCGCGTTCAGCCGCCGAAGCGCATCGAAGAGCGTGTCGATGAGCCTGTCCACGAACTCGCCGCCGCCGATCGACGAATAGGCCTCGAGACTGGCGACGAAGCTCGCGTCAAGCAGGTCGGGGCGAAACTCGGAGTCTTTCAGGTGCCAGGCGACGGCGGACCTGCGCAGGTGACCGACGAGGTACTCGAACAGCTCGTCGTCGCTCGGAATTGTCGAAAGGCTTTCGGTACTCACAGTGTGTCCACGGAGCTCAGGCGTCTGGAAGTCGCACGCCACGACGAACGATGATCGGCGAGCCCTCGGCGATGAAGGCAGACGTTGCAGGAACAGCCAACGCGTTGCCGAACGCCTCTCCGTAGAGAGAACGCGTGTCGGCCGAGAACGTGTGATCCGTGGCCTGCCAGACACGCCACGGAGGGTGTTCGACGCGATACTCCATCGTCGAGCCGTCACGCTGCCGGGCATATCCCCAGTAGTGTTCGGTGATGAACTCGGCCTCGGAGTCGGGAACGAGGGGCTGCGGAAGACCTTCGCAAGTGGCGCGAAGCCGTCCCCACTCTCCACGAAGGCGCCATGAGTACTCGGCGTGGCCGGGACCCGTGCCGCCGTCGAGATGCACTTCGCTATGCATGCGAAGGCGAACGTAGTTCTCGCCGTATACCCATCGCGCCACGGCGGCAATGGCCCATCGCGGAACGACTTCCTTCACGAAGACGACGCCGCGCCGGACACCGTCGTACGCCGAACGCCGGACGTAAAATCGAAGATTCAGCTCGTCGAAGTTCGTGTGAAACGGAATGGGAATGCCGAGGACGCGGGTCCTCAGGAATCGAAAGCCCACGACACTCACATAGTGACGACCCTGCCAGGTATCGAGCTCGGTTCCTCGCGGAACGAAGGGCGCAAGCAGTGTCGGATCGACCTCGACGTTGACCATCACGAGCGATCGCCACTCGGCCGTCAGAAAGATGGGCTCAGTCACTCGGCCATTTCACCACAGGGAAGCGAAGAAGGGCCACGGATTCAGATCCGTGGCCCCTCTTCCTCCACGACCTCGAACGACGAGACGATCTCCGTCCCCGCGCTGAGCATGGCCGACACGGAGCAGTACTTGGTCTCCGACAGCTCGACGGCCCGTGCCACGGCCTTCGGATCGACATTGCGCCCCTGCACCCGATGCACGACCTCGATGCGCGTGTAGATACGCGGATGTTCGGCCCGACGCGTCCCGCGAACTTCGATTTCGTAACTCGTCACGACCTGGCGCTTCTTCTCGAGAATGCCGACCACGTCCGCACCGGTGCAGCCTCCCAGCGCGATCAACAGAAGCTCCATTGGCGTCGGCGACGAGAGGCCCTCGTGAGCGAATCCCGTCACCACGGCGTGACCGCTCGGCGATTCGGCAACGAACGCCTCGTTGCCCGCATAGCGCAGGCGCGCGATCTTCAGCTCGGCAGCAATCTCGGTTGACATGGTCATGACGGTACCCTCGGCGGCTGAGACTCGGCAACCACTGATTGGCCGATCGGCGCGCCCCCGCGGCGTGAACTCGGGTACGATACCGGCCACGAATCGAACCGATGCACATCAACCCATATCTCAATCGCGTAGCCATTCGCGACCCCAGGCATTTCGTCGGACGACGGCGCGAGATCGCGAAGATCTTCTCGCGTATCGGCGCGTCGCGTCCGCAGTCGATCTCGATCGTGGGCGATCGCCGAATTGGAAAGTCATCGCTGCTGAACGAGATCTTCAATGCCGAAATCCGCGCCTCGTATCTTGATCGGCCCGGCGATTACGTGTTCCTGTTCGTCGATCTCCAGCAGCGTCGCCACATCGCCCCCGCGGATCTTTTTCAGGACATTTTCGCGCAGCTTGCGGAGGCCCTCGGCGAGGAATCGGTAGCCGGACTAGTTGCTGACTTCGACGGCATGCGCAAGGTTCTCGCTCGACTGCGCCAGATGGGCAGGAGGCTGATCATCCTGTTCGACGAGTTCGATGCCGTGACCACGAACACGCGATTCGACCTCGATTTCTACTCGTTCCTCAGGGCGGCTGCCAACAACTACGACGTCGCATACGTGACGAGCTCGGCTCGCGATCTGCAAGAGCTGTGTCACACGGCCCAGATTGCCGACTCGCCGTTCTTCAACATCTTCACGAATGTGTACCTGCGAACCTTTGCGGCAACCGAAGTCCGCCAGCTCGTCACCGAGCCCTCGGCAGCAGCTGGTGTACCGCTCGAACCGTACTTCGACCAGATCGTTGACCTCGCTGGCGCGTTTCCGTTCTTCCTACAGATCGCGTGCTCGAGCTTCTTCGACGTGATCACGGAAGAGACGGCCCCGGATCGGGTCGTCGCCGCGGCGTCCGAGCTCTTTCTCGAAGAGGCGAGGGGGCACTTTCGGTTCATCTGGGAGCATTTCGAGGCCGGTCACCGCGACGTAATCCGGACGCTCGTCAC
>CAZQBW010000002.1:43888-65761 GCA_964591515.1 uncultured Clostridia bacterium | reverse complement strand
TCATCTGGGAGCATTTCGAGGCCGGTCACCGCGACGTAATCCGGACGCTCGTCACCGGCAGCCACGTCGACGCTCAGAAGAGCCACCTCCTCGAGGATCTGAAACGCAACGGCTACGTCACGGAGGGTCCTGACGGACCGCGCGCGTTCTCTTCGGCTTTTGTCGATGCGATTTCCAGAGCGCTGCCCGAAGCAGCAGCCGACGTCGTGATCCCGCCGACGGAGAAATTCGATCCGAGCGGTCCGCGCGGCCTTTCGGTCGCCGGCGGCGACATCGCACAGCTGCTCGCCGACCAGGGACGTATCGGTCGGTTCGTGATTCGCGAAAGGCTCGGTGGCGGTGGCATGGGCGACGTGTACAGCGCCGTGGATTCGGAACTGACCCGGACGGTGGCGATCAAGGTGCTCGGTATGAGGTATGCCGCGGACCCGATGTCGAAGCGCCGGTTTCTGCGCGAGGCGCAGATGGCATCGATACTCAACCACCCGAACATCGCGACCATCTACGAGATCGGCGAGCTCTCCGGAATACCGTACATCGTGATGGAGTACGTCGAAGGACAGACGCTGACTGACGTTCTTGCCTCGAAGGGCCGGCTGCCGATCGCCACGGTAATCGATATCGGCCGGCAGATGGCGTCAGCGCTCGAGGAAGCACACGAGAAGGGCGTCGTCCATCGGGACATCAAGTCGGCGAACATCATCCTGACGTCGCGTGGATCCGTGAAGATCCTCGATTTCGGGCTTGCCAAGCCGCTTCCGCTCGCCGAGAAGATGCGAGAGGCGGTGTCCGACATCACTGAGCCCGGCGTGCTGATCGGCACGATCACGTACATGTCGCCGGAGCAGGCAAGCGGCAAGGGAGAGGTGACGCATCTGTCGGACATATTTTCGCTCGGGGTCGTCCTGTACGAAATGACGACCGGCGAGTTGCCGTTCGATGCCGAGACGTATTTTCAGATCATCAGCAAGATCACCGGATCGGCAGCTAAACCAATTGTGGAATTGCGTCCTGATGCGCCCCCACAGCTTGCCGCGGTAATCGATCGAATGATGGCGAAGGATCCGGGAACACGGTTCCCGTCGGCTCGGGCACTCGAGCGCGAGCTCAAGCTGCTCGCCCTGGTCCAGGGCTGATCTGGCGAGGAGAATCACCTGCAGCCCGTGCTTCTGCCAATCGACATCGCGACGGCCGAGACGGCGACCTTCCTCTGCGAATGGCTCGGCGACGCGCCGAAGCGTGTACTCGAGATCGGAGCCGGAGATGGACACGTCGCCGAGGCGCTCGTCCGCCGAGGACACGAAGTGGTGGCAGTCGACGCCGATCCAGAGTCGGTCGCCCGAGCCAGGGCGAGGGGCGTCGATGCCCAGTTGGCAGAGTGGCCGGACTTCTCGGACGCGCCATTTGACGCCGTGGCGTTCACGAGGTCACTTCATCACATCGACGACCTGGACGGAGCTGTCGCCCGCGCGGCCGAGATGCTCGAACCGAAAGGGCTCGTCATCGTCGAGGACTTCGCGTTCGATTCACTCGACGAACCGATGGTCGGCTGGTTCCGTGACCACCTTCGAGTGATCCACGCCGCTGTTCGACTCGATGCTCCAGACGACTCGTTCGTATCGACCGTGCTCTCGGGATGCGGGAGCGCAGCGATTCTGGCCACCGATGTTCATCGCGATCTGCACGCGTGGATGGAGATGCAGGAAGCGCTCGTCACTCGATTCAATCCGGTCGATGGTTGCTCGGTGCCCTATCTTTACCGTTATCTCGTGCGCATCGCATCGGAGCGCGCTGAGCTGACGGGAGTCGTAGCTGCCCTTCTCGAGGCCGAGATCGCCGCCATATCGCGTTGCTGGATACGGCCCCTCGGCCGCCGCTTCGTCGGTCGGCGACCGATCAAGTGACGAACTTCGGGACTTTCAAAGTCGTACGGGCCAGCACATCCAGTTCGACTTAATTTGGAGGGTTCCGCCTTGCATCTTCGCACCGCTTCGTTCGGCAGTCGCGCGACTGCCGCGCTTCTATTGGTCCTTTGCGCTCTGTCAGCCACATCCACGCACGCAGCGCCTCTGTCGCCCCCGCCGAATCTCGACGCCGAGTTCGATGCCATGCTGTCGGCCGCGTTTCCCGCCGATGCTCCCGGAGCGACGGTGATCGTAGTGAAGGGTGGAAGCGTCGTGTATCGGAAGGGATTCGGGCGCGCCAACCTCGAGCTACAGGTTCCAATGCGTCCCGAGAACGTGTTCGAGATCGGCTCGGTCACGAAACAGTTCACGGCCACGGCAGTGTTGATGCTCGTCGAGGAAGGCAAGCTGGCGCTCAACGACGACGTCCGGAAGTTCATTCCTGAATTCCCGGACAAGGGCGCGGTGGTCACCATCGAGCATCTGCTCACGCACACCTCGGGCGTTCCCAGCTACACCGAGCTGCCCGCCTGGTTGAAGCTCTGGCGCCAGGACATGACGCCGTCGGAAATCCTCGCGCTCACAAGGGACCTGCCCCTCGAGTTCACGCCCGGAACGAAGTTCAAGTATGACAACACCGGCTACACGATGCTCGGAATGGTCATCGAAAAGGTATCGGGAATGTCCTACGCGGACTTCATTTCGAAGCGCATTTTCGAGCCATGCGGAATGCGAAACAGCGTTTACGGAAGCAAGGAGGCACTCGTTGCCAACCGGGCGTTCGGATACTCGAAGGACGAGCGAGGCTGGCGGAACGCCGCTTACCTCAGCATGACGCAGCCGTACGCCGCGGGATCGCTGATGTCGTCTGTTGATGACCTCGCAGCGTGGGACCGGGCTGTCTCGGCCGGGAAACTGCTCTCGAAGGCCTCGTGGGATCGCGCATTCACGCCGTACAGGTTGCCGAATGGCGAGTCGACGAACTACGGATACGGGTGGGTAACGGAGACGTTCGAGAATCGGAAAGTGATCCGGCACAACGGCGGTATCTCTGGCTACGTGTCGGAGGTTCTGCGAATTCCAGAGGAAGGTTTGTACGTCGCGTTGCTCACGAACAGCGACACGCCGACAGTCGATACTGGATTCCTCGTCACGAAGATCGCCGCCGCAGCGATAGGGAAGCCCTATCGCGAGCCAGCGGCGATCACGCTCGACGAGAAGACGCTCGATTCGTTCGTGGGCGTCTACGATATCGATGCGACGGCTTCACGCGCGGTGACACGTGAAGGGACGCGACTGTTCACTCAGCGAACCGGGCGGCCAAAGCTCGAGGTCTTCGCGTCGTCGCAGAACGAGTTCTTCTACAAGGACTCGTTCACTCGAATCACATTCGAGCGCGACGCCGCGGGGAACGTGACCGGAATGGTGGTGAAGACGCAGGACGGAGCAAGTCAGAGGGCGGCACGGACGAACAAACCGTTGCCCGCCGAGCCGGTGTCCGTTGCCGTCGATCCGTCCATACTGGCGCAGTACTCAGGCGTCTACGAAATCGCCCCGACGTTTTCGATCGAGGTGACGGCGGATGGCGGACGTCTCTTCGCGCAGGCGACGGGGCAGCCGAAGTTCGAGCTCTTCGCGAAGACTCCGACGGAGTTCTTCCTGAAGGTCGTAGATGCGCGAATCGTCTTCAGTCGGTCGGACGACGGCAAGGTGTCGCATCTGACGCTCTATCAGGGAGGACAGGAAGTACCCGGACGCAAGGTTCGCTGAACTCGACTCCGTGCCTCCGTGTCTCGGTGTGCGTAGCTCTGATCGAGTAAGGGGAGCTTCGCACACAGAGGCACCGAGACACGGAGTCACGGAGACACGGACGCACTCGCCATGGACCGACGACGGACTTCCCGCTGGAGATTCTCGTATCCCTTGGCCATCGCCCAGCGATGGTTCCAGCTGAATATGGGCTTCAGCAGAAACGAGAGGCTGCGCAGAATCGGTTTCTCGGCCCGAAGCGTCCAGTCGAAACGGATGTGCGTCCCGGACCGATCGGGAGTGAAAGTCCAGACGCCCGTGCCGTCGAAGTCGCCTGTGGCGCGCAAGGCGAATCCCGACGGCCGGTCAGCTCGCGTCGTCTCGGCCGTCCACTTGAGCGTGTAAGGAAGCCACCCCCGCGTGTGCAACTCGAGCCGCGTGCCGATTGTCCCGCCATCCGGGGGCCGCTCGGCCTTCGCCGAGAGATAGACTTCAGGCCACCATCGCGGCAGATCCTCTCCCTCGATCAGGATGTCATAGACGAGCTCCGGCGGCGCCTCAACCCGCCACTCGGTGATGAATGCATAGTCGTTCGAAGCCATTGCGTCCTCGTCGAGAAGTTCCCTCGTGTGCTCCGCGCCTCGGCGCCACGGCAAATCCGCAGGAATTCAGAGATCACAGAGGCACGGAGCACCCGGATCTACGGATACCGCCGGTCGGTCGGATTGCTTGACCTGCTCCGATCCCGCGGGTAGTTTGCGGTTGGAGCCGGCCTCACCGGCGAGGGGTTTCGTCGCTTCAATGCGAACCTGCCTGATCTGCAAGCGCGTCTACGATGACGAAGTATCGTTCTGCGAGGCGGATGGCGCGCAGACAGCATCGATCATGCCCGGGAGCCGCCTGCTCGACGGGAAGTACGAGATCGACCGGCTTCTCGGCCAGGGCGGAATGGGTGCGGTCTTCGTCGCGACTCAGCACGGCATCGAGCGGCAGGTAGCGGTCAAGCTCATCAATCCGAGTTTCGTGTCGAATGCACAGGCACTCGAGCGCTTCAAGCGCGAGGCGCTGGCGACAGGGCGCGTGAAGCATCCGAACGCGATCACGGTCTACGACTTCGGCGTGACGGCCGAGGGCGTCGCCTACCTCGCGATGGAGTACCTCGCGGGTACGAGTCTTCGCGAGGAACTCGCAAAGGTCCGCGTGATGGAGCCGTCTCGCGTGATTGAAATCCTCGGCCCCGTCTGCTCCGCCATTGAGTCTGCGCACCGGCAGAACATCGTTCACCGTGACCTGAAGCCCGACAACATATTTCTCGAGTCGCTCGACGACGGTGCCGTTGCGCCAAAGGTACTCGACTTCGGTATAGCCAAGCTCCGGTCGGCGCAGGCAGGCGCGCCGGACCTGACGGGCGAGGGATCGTCCATCGGGACTCCGGCCTACATGTCGCCGGAGCAGGCGAAGGGCCTGCACCTCGACGCCCGATCGGATGTCTACGCCCTCGGTGTGATTGCGTACGAAATGCTTTCCGGGGCGCTGCCGTTCCAGTCAACGTCGCCGATGGGTTATCTCGTTCAGCACATGATGGAGGCGCCAATCCCGCTTTCAGCTGCCAATCCCCGCATTGCGTCGCAGATCGAAGGCGTCGTAATGCAGGCGCTTGGAAAGGCCCCCGAAGCGAGACCTCAGAGTGCGTTGGAGTTCGGCCGTGCGCTCGCTGCGGCGCTCGAGGCGTCGAAGGCGCCGAAGCCTTCGTCTGCGGCAGGACTGCAGGAGGCGGTGTCGTTCCTTCATACGCTGACCGCCGAAGCTGCCAATGCGACTCGCGGGCTCGCAACCGGACCCGGGAAGCTCCTCGGTTGGGCAGTCGGCATGGCAATGGGCGTCAGACCGGACGTCGCATCCGAGGCTTTCGCCGAGCTCGCCCGCGAGCTCGTGGCTGCGGCCGCTCAGCGCATCCCCTACGAATCAGTGTTGCAGGGCGCAAGTCGATGGGCCGAACGCAGGCTCGGTATTCAGGGGCTCGTCGCGCCGACGGCGATTCAGCAGACAATCGGGGTGTCTCTGCGATCGGCTGGCATTGCACTGTATTGCGCACAGCCGGGACTCCAGTGGTCGGCGCGCATGCCCTCGGGCTCCGAGCTTCCGCTCAGGTTCTCGACGTTTGGTGACGGTGAGCCGTTCGCGGAAACCGTGCCGGACGTCTCGAGCTACTTCGTTGGAGACCTTCCGGGCGGACAGGTGGTCGCACTCATTGCACGGTCGAAGGGCAAGGTTGTGTGGAGCGAGAGTGTTGCGCTGGTGGACGGCGGAACGACGCTCGTCCTGTGCGTTCCAGAGCCCGATGTAACGGCGACACAGAACCCTGAGATGTTCGCCCATCTGTTCGGAACCGTAGAGATCCACTGTTCTGAGCCGGGTGCCGAAATTTTCGTGGATCAGGGACCTGTACCGTGGGGAGTCACCATAGACGGCGGTCCGGTCCTCCTGTATTGCGTGATCCCGGGGCGGCATCGGGTAAACATCCGGAAGGAATACTTCAATCCGGTAGGCGAGGACGTGGAGATCGAGGCAGGCTCGCGCGCAGTCGTACGCGCAGCGCTCGTACGCTCGCAGGCTCGCGCGGAGGTCGTCGCGAATCTTGCGGGAGTCCTGGTTGAGTTCACCGGCCCTGAGCCAGCGAGGGACATTGCGACGGTGACCACAGGCGAGCCGTGGTCGTCCCGACCGATCGCGTTGCCGGCCGGCCGTTACCGCGTCCGTTCCTCGTCGGTCGGCTGCGCGCCATTCATCGACGAGATCTCGCTGAGGGGAGACACAGCTCGCCGCATCGAGATAGTTTTCCAGCCGCAGCAGTGTCCGCTCTGCGGGCAGCCGGCTGGCGTCGATACGTTCACGTGCCCCGGATGCAATCGCGAGCACGTGCACTCCTTCCACCGGTTCGATCAAGGCGTCTGCATCGACTGCGCGGCGAAGGCCTCGTTCGATCGCGCCAAGACGGCAGGAACAGTAGACGCATGGCGCACGTTCCTCGAAGGATTCAGGAGCGCCAACGTCCACCTGACACGTCAGGCGGAGCTCGAGATGCGTTTCGTGCAGGACAAGGCGCGCGAGGCTGAGCTCGCGGAGCGGGCGGAGCGATTCGCAGCGCTGGCTGCGCGCGGCCAGATGAACGACGTTGTCGCCTCGTGGACGCGCGTCGTCAACGAGCGACCCGGAGACCACGAAGCCCGACTCGCGCTGGCGATGGCGCTCGAAGCCGTCGGCGATCGCGGAGGGGCACTCGCGTCAATGCGCATCGCAGCCGAGCGAGCACCGAAGGATCCATTCGTTCGTCGCGAGCTGGGGCGTCTGCACGTCGTGCTTCGCAATCACGGTGAAGCGGTCCGCGAATACACCGCTGCGGTCCAGCTCAAGCCGAACTTCGCCGATGCGCACTTCGAACTGGCAAGCCTGCTGGCTGCATCTGGCCAGGTCGATTCCGCGATCGAGGGCTTCCGCGCGGCTGCCGCTTCGCAGCCGCAGAACGCGGTCTACCACGAGGGACACGGTCGTGCGCTCGCCGACCGCGGTCGTTACCGGGAGGCCGGAGAGGCGTTCCGACGGGCAGCCAACTGCTACCGCTCGAGCGGAAACCTCGAGCGCGCGACCATCAACGAACAGCGCTCGCAGGAGGCGTTCTCGCAGACCGCCATCCACAAGGCCGGCCGGATGATCAAGGGATTGCTCGAGTGACGGAGACCTCGAAACCGGAGCCCGCATGCTCCTGAAGGCTCGCTGGGTTCTCCCGATCACGGGCGAGGCAATCGAGCACGGAGCCGTCCTGGTGGATGGCGACCGGATCGTGGCTGTTGGTCCCGCTTCCGAGATTTCTCTCGGGGAGGAAAGTGCTCCCTGGCGCGATTTCGGCGAGGCCGTTCTGCTGCCTGGCCTGGTCAATGCACACAGTCACCTCGAGCTGACGGTGATGCGTGGGATGCTCGAGGACGATGACTTCAGAACGTGGATCACGAGGCTTACGACGATCAAGCTCGAGCGCATGACGCGCGAGGACCTGCTCGATTCGGCACGCCTGGGCGCGCTCGAGGCCGTGCGCGCCGGCGTTACGTGCCTCGCTGATACCTGCGACTCGGGAGTCTCGGTCGAGGCGCTGACCGACGCCGGGCTGCGTGGAATCGTCTACCAGGAGGTCTTCGGACCGGATCCGGCGCAGGCTGACGCCAGCATTCGATCGCTCGTCGAAAAGCTCGATCGACTCGAGGCGTCGCCGGGCATCGGCGGCCTCGTTCGAGTGGGAGTGTCTCCTCACGCTCCGTTCACGGTTTCGGCGGAGCTGTTCCGGAGGGTTACGAAGCTGTCGCTGGAGCGGCTCCTTCCGATGGCGATTCACGCGGCAGAATCCGTGGCCGAGAGGAACTTCCTGTTCGACGGGTCAGGGCCGTTTGGCGAACGATTCCGCGATCGCGGAATCGCCTGGGATCCTCCCGGGGAATCGACGATTGCCTGGCTCGATTCGCTCGGCGTACTCGCGGCGCGGCCGCTGTTGATTCACGCGGTGCAGGCGAACCCAGGCGATCTGGAACTCATTGGTTCGGCGAATGCATCCGTCGTTCACTGTCCGAAGTCGAACGCCAAGCTCGGACACGGAGTCGCGCCGGTTCGAGATATGCTGGCGAACGGACTCAGGGTCGGAATCGGGACCGACAGCGTGGCGTCCAACAACCTTTGCGACATTCTTGACGAGGCGCGGTCGGCGGTCTTCATGGCGCGCGCGGCCGCACGCGATGCCGGCGCCATGAGTGCCCGGAAGGCGCTCGAGCTGGCGACCATCGGTGGCGCCGAGGCCCTCGGTCTCGAGCGGGATATCGGTTCGATCGAGCCGGGCAAGCTCGCCGATCTGTGCGTGGTGTCACTGGACGGACTCCACGCCTCGCCAATCCACGACGTCGAAGCGGCACTGGTGTTCTCGTGCGCGGCGAAAGACGTCGCCATGACGATGGTTGGAGGGGTCGCGGTCTATGAACGAGACGCCGGTGGTGCGACACTGCTCGATGAAGACCGCCTGCTTGCCCGACTCGGCGAGATCGGCCGCGCGATTTCAGCGCCAACCTCGGGATGAATGCTTGCTGACTCTGACATACCTGTCGATATACACTACGCTCGCTTTTCGTAGAGGAGGCCCCAGACACAATGGCTACCGACATCCTTTCTCTTCTCGGCGACAGCGCCGAGTCCCTGCTCTCGCACAAGTGCACGACCGTCAAGGCCGAGCACCTCATCCTCCCCGGTCACGATTTCGTAGATCGGGTTCTGGTCGGCACGGACCGTCCGGCGAACGTGCTGCGCAACTTCCAGTCGCTGATGGATCACGGACGTCTCGGCGGAACCGGGCACGTGTCGATCCTGCCGGTCGACCAGGGCATCGAGCACTCGGCTGGGGCATCGTTTGCGCCGAATCCAATCTACTTCGATCCCGAGAACATCGTGAAGCTCGCGATCGAAGGCGGGTGCAACGGCGTCGCCTCGACGCTCGGCGTACTCGGAGCCGTGAATCGCAAGTACGCGCATCGCATTCCGTTCATCGTCAAGATCAACCACAACGAGTTCCTTTCGTATCCGAACACGTTCGACCAGATCATGTTCTCGTCGGTGGAGCAGGCGTTCGACATGGGCGCCGTCGCCGTCGGGGCCACGATCTACTTCGGGTCGGACGAGTCGGCCCGCCAGATCGTCGAGGTATCGCAGGCGTTCCACCGCGCTCACGAGCTCGGGCTCGTCACGATTCTGTGGTGCTACCTTCGCAATCCGGCGTTCTCGACGGCCGAAAAGGACTTCCACGTCGCGGCGGATCTGACCGGGCAGGCGAACCACCTCGGAGTCACGATTCAGGCCGACATCATCAAGCAGAAGCTGCCTGAGAACAACGGTGGCTACAACGCGATCAAGGTCGGCAAGACGCATCCGAAGGTCTACTCGGAGCTCACGACCGACCACCCGATCGATCTGTGCCGGTATCAGTTGATGAACTGCTTCATGGGCCGTTCGCCGTTGATCAACTCGGGCGGAGCGTCGTCCGGCGAGAGCGATCTCGGAGAGGCTGTCCGCACGGCGGTCATCAACAAGCGCGCTGGCGGAATGGGACTGATTTCCGGCCGCAAGGCGTTCCAGCGTCCTATGGCGGAAGGCATTGCGCTGCTGAACGCGGTTCAGGACGTGTATCTGTCGAAGGACGTCACCGTCGCCTAGACGACGTCCCAAGACCGCAGTTCACGGGGGGCGCGAGGCTTGCATCGCGCCCTCCGTTGCTTTTGAACTCGTGATGAGAGGAACTTCGCACATGTTCGATCCATCCGCCGCTGCGTCGCCGGACTCAGGCATTTTCGGACTTTCCACATCGCTCGACGAGAGCCGCGTAGTAGTCGTGCCGGTCCCGTTCGAGGCAACGACCTCCTACGGCGGCGGCACGTCGAATGGCCCAGCCGCCGTGCTCGCCGCCAGCAGGCAGGTCGACCTGTTTGACGCTTCGACGGGGCGACCATACGAAGCGGGCATCTGCATGCTCGAACCGTCGAAGGACATTCGACGTCACAACAGGAAGGCGAAGAAGGAAGCGCGCGGCATCATCGAACGCGGCGGTCTGATTGCCGGCGACGACCGCCTGGAGCGAAAGCTCGCCAAGGTGAACCGCCGTGGTGAGCGAGTGAACGAGATCGTTCAGGCAACGGTTCGCGACCAGATCCGTGCCGGCAGACTCGTCGCGACGCTCGGCGGCGATCACTCAGCTCCGTTCGGCGCGATTCAGGCGCACGCGGAAGCGTGGCCCGGACTCGGCATCCTTCACGTCGACGCACACGCCGATCTTCGCGTCGCCTACGAAGGGTTCACCTGGTCGCACGCATCGATCATGTACAACGTCGCCTCGAAGATCCCGGGCGTTGCCAAGATCATCCAGACTGGCATTCGAGACCTTTCCGAGGACGAATTCGAATTCGCTGCCGGTTCCGACGGCCGCGTCGTGATTCACCACGAGGACGCGGTGAATCGGCGACGGTTCGACGGCGAATCTTGGACAGGCATCGTCCGATCGATGGTCGACGAGTTGCCAGAATTCGTCTACGTGTCGTTCGACATCGATGGACTCGACCCGGCACTGTGTCCGCATACGGGCACGCCGGTGCCCGGCGGGCTCTCGTTTGCCGAGGCCATCTCACTGATTTCGGGCGTCGTCGACTCTGGCCGCGAGATCGTGGGTGTTGATCTGTGCGAAGTCGCTCCCGGTCCTGACGGAGACGAATGGGACGCCAACGTCGGCGCGAGGGTGCTCTACAAGCTCATCGGATACGCACTGAAGTCGCGCAAGTAGTTTCGTTTGCCACCGACTCGACAGTGGTCGGCTCCGCTGGCTATCGAATGATCGTTCCGGTGCGATCCCAGCGCGAGTACTTGAAAATGTCGACGAGCAGGCTGCTCGGGCCGTTCTTGCGTCGTTCGTATTCGTTGATCGACCAGTAGACGAACATCGCGCGACCGATCACGTTCTCGCGGGGGACCGTTCCCCAGAACCGGCTGTCCTCGCTGTTGTCGCGATTGTCGCCCATGCAGAAGTATTCGCCCTCGGGAACAACGAATGGGGTGTCGCCAGCGGCCCGTCCGTTTCCACCGTGGTATCCGCGGTAAGGACTCTTCTTTTCGCCTTCGTCGAGCTCGTCCTCGAACGCGCTGGAAGGAGTGTAGTAGGCGGTCCACTTCGCGCCATCCACGGTTCGAACAGCGCCGTCCGGCACGAGGTCCTTCTCGGACTCGCCAACGGGCGCCTCGGCGACGATGACCGAGTTCTCGACCAGGAGCTCATCATTGACGAACACCCGTGTTCCCCGAACGACCACGGTGTCGCCAGGAACACCGATGACACGCTTGACGAAGTTCTGAGTAGGGTCGACGGGATACTTGAAGACGATGATGTCACCGCGCCGTATGTCCCGATACGGCAGGATCGTCTCGAGCCACGAGGGGTGCGACGAGAGAAGGAACTTGTTCACCATCAGGTGATCCTCGACGAGGATCGTGTTGAGCATGGATCCGGTCGGAACCTTCACCGCCATGGTGACGAACGTCATGCCGAAGAGGGCCATGATGAACGTCACGACAATCGACTCGAAGTACTCGCGGATGACCGATTTCTCGTGCGCCACGGATTCGACGGAATCGTCGTGCGTGACTGGCTCGGGCCAGGATGCGGCTTCGGACTCGGGCGTGTCTGTCGGGGGTTCGGCGATTTCGACGGGGCGTTCGGATTCGGGTTGGCTCATGATCGGCTTGCGCGGTCGGCTACTCCTCGATTGCTCTCGGCATGCAAAACGGCCGTCATTGTAGCAGAGTTCCAATGCGGCCCAGTCGCGGCCGGCGTGACGGGTTCGGTCCGTCTGCACTCTCGTCGGTTCCGTAAGACCAGTAGACGAACATGGCACGCCCGACGACGTTCGCGCGCGGCACGGTTCCCCAGAATCGACTGTCCTGGCTGTTGTCGCGATTGTCTCCCATCACGAAATACTGCCCGTCGGGCACGGTGAAAGGGCGTCCGACGCCGACGAGTCCGCCGTCGGCGCTCGCAAGCGATCCAAGCTCGTCCTCGGCGCCCACATCACGCAACGAGCTGTAGAACACGGTATACGTGGCGCCTTCTGACTCGACGGCCGGGCCGGCCGGCACGAGCGGCCGGTCATCGCCGGGATCGGAGGAACCGACCTTGTTTTCCGGAAGCTCACGGCTGTTCACGTAGACGCGCGTGC
This sequence comes from uncultured Clostridia bacterium, assembly GCA_964591515.1. Lineage (GTDB taxonomy): Bacteria > Acidobacteriota > Blastocatellia > UBA7656 > JADIYM01 > JADIYM01. The sequence continues at coordinate 53,322 of CAZQBW010000002.1, read as the reverse complement.
CGTATACCTCGAGCGTCTCGCCGGGAAGCGCTATGACGCGCTTGACGTAGAGAGTCTCGGGATCCGTCGGATGACGGAAGACAACGATGTCGCCGCGCCGGATGGCGCGGTAGGGGAGAAGCGGGGCAAGCCAGTCCGGCGTGCCGAAAATGACCCTGTTCACAACGAGATGGTCGCCGATCAGGATGGTGTTGAGCATGCTGCCGGTCGGAACCGTGACTGGCTGCGCAAGAAAGGTCTGCGCAAAGAGCCAGATGACCAGCGTTACGAGCATGGCCTCGAAATAGAGACGAAATCCGGAACGTGGATCCACCACATGGTCGTCCGGGCTGTCGGCATCGTCGACTGACGTCTCCGCGGGGACATCGACCGCTTCGAAGGACGGCTCTTTTTCGGCTCTGGGCTCGGCCGGCGGTTCGACGGCCGGCCGCTCGGAGAGCGGACGCGGAAGCTGGATGGCGGGTCTGACCGGGCGCGGCCGAGAGACGAACTCATCGTCGACCGGGGCAATCCGGATATCCATGTCGCCGTCGCCGGGAGGTGGATCGCCCTGGCGATCGGTCATTCGTCCGCCTCCTCGAGCTCGTCATCGATAGAGACGGTCTCCTCCATCAATCGCGTGATCGCCCGTTTCGCGGCATCCTGCTCGGCTCGCTTAATCGACTGCCCCTCGCCGCGGGCAAACATGTCACCGTCTATCACGACATCCACGCAGAACGTTCGCCTGTGGTCGGGACCGATGACGTCGGAGATCTGGTATACCGGAACGTGAAGTCCCGAGGCCTGGAGCGTCTCCTGAAGGGCCGACTTGTAGTCCGTCGCAGTCAGATCGGCCGGGTTGATGATCGCGAACAGGGTATGCATGAGCGATCTCAGGAATCGCCTGATGACGTCAACGCCGCCGTCGAGGTAGATCGCTGCCACCAGCGCTTCGAATGTGTCGACGAGGATCGTCCGCTTCTCGCGACCTCCGGTCTTCTCTTCGCCGCGATTGAGACGAAGGTAACGGCCCAGGTCGATGTCGCGAGCAAGGTCGTCGAGAGTTCTTTCACTGACGAGGAACGCCTTCATCTTCGAAAGGCGACCTTCTCCCTCGTCCGGGAAACGCTCGAGCAGCCACTCGCAGACGAGGAAACCGAGAATTGAATCGCCGAGCAGTTCGAGCGACTCGTTGTGGCGATACCCTTCGTCGATGTGTTCGTGGGCAAACGAGCGGTGCGTCAGCGAACGATCCAGCAGTTGGGCATCGTGAAATACATGTCCAATACGTGCCTCGAGTTCGTCGAGGAGCTGTCGTCGTTCATCCGATATTTCTGGCACGTTGGGCAACCTGCACGGGCGATCGATCCGAAGATTAGCATATGAGCGTGCCCCGGTCAGGTGGCGTCCGGAAAAGCGGAAGGCCGGCGTATCGCCGGCCTTCTGGAATGGGAACCTGCCGAGTGGGCGCCTACGGCACGATCTTCTTGACCTCGTCCATCCACGCATCCGGAGCGTCGGCGTGCCGGTACTTCCACAGATCGACGAGACGCGGCTTGACGGTGTCGGCAAGCGCCTGATTCTTGCCAGCGTATGCCGTCACGCGCAGGTAATGATCGATGACGCAGTCGAGCGATGCGTTCACCTTCGCAGTGAGTGCGTTGCCCGCGTCGGCTGTCTTCTGGTCCTCGGGCAGCGCATCGAACTGCGCCGAGAGGATGACGTTCTGGGCGTCGCAGATCTGTCCCAGGAAGAAGTGAGTGACCGGATCCTTCTCATTCGACCCGAGCGCCTTCTTCATCAGGGCGATCGACGGATCGTAGGCTTCAGTAGACTTCGGGTTCGACTGGGCCGTAGCAAAGTACTTCGACAGACCCTGAGCCTTGTAGAGCAGTGAGAGCGACGTCGGCTTGTCGGCCTCCCACTTCTTAGGATCGGCGCCAGCCGGCGTCTGTCCGCTCTCGATGAACTTCGCGGCGCGCTCGGCCCAAGCCTCGGCCTTGCCCACGAACTGTGACTTCGCCCCGTTCGAGAGAAGATCGCGAATCGCGGTGTCGGTCAGGACGTACGAGTAGAGGAACTCGTTCTCGTTCGAAGCAAACGCCTCGTTGGCGATCTGAATCGCGTCGTTGTACTTCTGTTCCTTAAGAAGTGCCGAGAAGACCGCATAACGGGTCGGCGGCAGCACGTTCTTCGTGATGTGCGGAGCGTAGCGGCCCGTCGGGTACTTCTGAAGGTAGAGAGTCGCGTTCTCGAGCAACTTCTTCGGATCCTTCTCGGTCGAGCCGGCAATGCCGAAGGCGTATTCGAGATACTGCCCACCGTTTCCGTTGGCGTTCGAGCCCGTAATGTACGTGTACGACATTGCAAGCTGCTGGTCCGGTGTCTTGTCCTTGGCGAACAGTCCGTCGTACGCGACGGCCTCCGCGGCCTTGGAACCAAAGAACTGCGAAACGATGCTCTTCCCGGAGTCGAACTTCTTCGCTGGGTCCGTCTCAGCCTTCCAGGCCTTGTAGGCCTCGTTCGCTGGCGCCTCGGGATCATCGGCTTGCGTGGCGGCGGCGTCCGGCAGCCGAAGCGGCAGGATCGGGCTGGCGGTGACTGTCGCGCCAAACGTGGCGACAACAAGTGCAAGTGGCAGAGCCTTCTTCATAGCGATGCGAAGTCCTCCTGATGGTGCGCCTTCCAGGTCGGCGCGAATTGCTATGTACTGATGCGGCTCCGCCCAGTTCGCGTTGGAAACCACATGTTCGAAACGGGAAGTTGTTCCGCCGAAAGCGGAACCGAAAGTCTGCCAATGGCCCAGAACCTTTGTCAAGAAATCCTTCCCGTTCACCCCGATGTCGCCTGTGCAGACACCAAGGGCGCCGCAGCGGTTCCACGGCGCCCTCGGCGGAAAACACAATGGCCGGGCGTGCGATCTACTGAAGCCTGCCTTGAATTCGCGTTGCAGCAACGACGATCTCGCCCGAGCGAACCATCCCCAGATGCTGTCGCGCGGCCCGCTCGATGGTCTCGGGGTCGGATTCGAGCGCCTGGATCTCGGCCTCGATACGCTCGTTCTCGACCTGGAGCGAGGTCGCCTCGGCGACCGTCTGCGCGTGCTCGGCGCGCGCGGCTTCGAGCTGCGCCCTCATCTGGCTGTAGTACGAGAAACAGATGGCGGACGCCGCGAGGAGGACCATCACGAGGACGCCGTCCACGATGCGGTATGAAGCAACATCACGTGAGCGGCGGCGCGAGGCGGCGCGGACACGCACTTCAGCGACTGACAAATTCGCGACCCGATTCAAGCAGCACCTCCAGTTCGTCTTCAGTTCGTGCTTCCGCATAGATGCGGACAAGCGGTTCAGTTCCCGACGGGCGCATCAACACCCACGCATCGTTGTCTAGAAGGAATTTCGCGCCGTCGGTCCGATCGACGCGCTCGACTCGACGTCCTCCGATCTCGCTTGGATCTTCCGATTGGAGCCGCTCCCGGAGCCGCGCCGTCTGTTCCTCCGACAGCCGCACGCCAATGCGACGGTTCAGGAGGGTTCCAAGCTCCGAGCGGAGCGACGCCAGCATTTCGGCCACCGATGTCCCTCGTTGCGCCACGGCCTCTGCCACGAGGAGACACGCAAGGATGCCGTCCTTCTCGGGCACGTGACCGCGAATCGAAAGTCCGGCGGACTCTTCGCCGCCCAGGATTATCCTGTTCTCGTTGATCAACTCGCCGATGTACTTGAAGCCGACCGGAGTCTCGATGACCTTGCGACCGTGCTTCGCAGCGACGCGGTCGACAAAGTGGGACGTTGCGACCGACCGGGCGACGTCGCCTTCCCACCCTCGGCTTTCGATCAGATAGTCGACGAGCACGGCGAGAATATCGTTGGCCGCTACGAACGTGCCATCACGGTCGATGATTCCGAAACGGTCGCCGTCACCGTCCGTCGCGAGACCGAGGTCGAACTCTCCTGATCGAACCGCGGAGATGAGCTCGGCCGAGTTCGTCTCGTTCGGTTCAGGGCTGCGGCCGCCGAAGTAGACGTCGCGCCAGTTGTGCAGTGTCGTTACCGCAACGCCATGATCGGTCAAGGCACGGTCGAGGTATCCCCGGCCAGTTCCCCAGAGAGGATCGTAGGCGATTCGAAGGCCAGACGACGCGATGACGCCGAAGTTGACCTTCGTGGCCAGGTCGGCCAGATAGTCGGCCGACGGGTCAATCTCGACGCTTGCCGCCGGCGATACGGAGACCGCGGGAGCTCCTGACTCGAGAATCAGTCGGATTTCGTCCTCGATCTCGCGGGTCACTTCCGGAAGTGCCGGAGCACCGTCGCTCGACGAGAACTTCAGCCCTAGATACTCGGGCGGATTGTGGCTGGCCGTGAAGTTGATCGCGCCGGCAGCTCCACGCTTCCGAACGGTGAACGCAATCACGGGTGTCGGAGTCGGCCGGTCGCACATCTCCGACGCTATGCCGCGCGCGGCAAGCAACGTACCAGCGAGATGGACGAACCGTTCGGACATGAACCGCGTGTCGTTCCCGATGACTACCTGGCGGTCAGCCCGGTCGCCACGGGCAACGACGTTCGCAATCGCGTGCACGCAGACGCGAACGTTCTCGTCGGTGAACTGATCGGCAATGATGGCTCGCCACCCGGATGTTCCAAAGCGGATCATGCGTTCTTGCCCCAAGTCTCGGAAAACTGATTGGGTGTGATGCTGCGCCCCAACGGATTGGCGGCCAGACTAGCACCTATGCGGAAAAGCTGCAACAACCTTTTTTTCAACGGGTTTCTCAGGGTCAACTAACGTGGAACATGAACTGATTGACCCGTGACAGTCAGTTTTGTCCAGTTTGTCTAGATGTAGCGGGCATCCAGGCGAGGGCGGCTCCGACGGCGAGTACCAGGATCGTTCCATAGGCCGCGGCGGTTCCCAGATCGCCCTGACGCATCGATTGCTCGATCTGGATGGATATCGGCCTGTTCGACAATACGTAGGCGACGATCGAAGCAACGAACTCGCCGAGTCCCAGCGCGAACGCGAGCAGGGCGCCCGCAATCGCACCTGGGGCGATCAGGGGAAGAACGACCCGGCGCATCGTTGCCAGCCAGGTCGCGCCAAGGGACCTTGCCGCCGACTCGAGTGAAGGATCCAACTGCTGAAGATTGACCTGCGCGGCCCGCATCACGAGCGGCATGTTTCGCAGAAAGTAGATCGCCGGCAGCAGCCAGAAGCTCCCGGCAAGCGTCTGTCCGGCCGTCAGGAAAGATGGCTGTGTGAAGGCTTCGACGATCTGGAATGCCAGAACCGTTCCCGGCAGGGACCACGGAACCAGGAGGAGCACGACCAACACCCACCGGGCTCGAAACCGATACCGCGTCAACAGGTAAGCAGAGGCGACCCCGAAGGCGAGCGCCGCGATTGCCGAGATCGCGGCCATCACGGCGCTGTTGCGAACCGGATTCAGGAATCGAGGGCCGCTGAATACCTTCGCATAGTTGGCGAGGGTGTAGTCGGGAGGCAGGACCTGAGTCGTCCATGTTCCGATCTTCGCAACGCTCAGAAGGGCAATTGTCGCGTGCGGCATCAACAGGATCACGGCTACCACCACGCAAGTAGCCACTGCAACCGACCTCGCGAGCGGGGTCGACAAGGCCACTCGTCGACGGGTGACACCCTTCGAACCGGCTCCGACGGGCACGCGCGTCTCGGCCCGGGCGAAAACAACGAGCGCAACGGCGGAGAGCGCCGCGAGGATCACGGTCATCACGACCGCGATGCCCCGCTCGTTGTTTATCTTTGCGTCGTAAATGAGCTGCGTAAGTACTCGAGCATCGCCACCAAACAGATACGGTGCCGAGAACGATGCCATCGAGGTCATGAACGTGAGGATGGCCGCCGAAGCGAGTGCACCGCTTATCGAGGGAAAGACGATGCGTCGAAAACGAGTCCATCTCGATGCGCCGAGAGTTCGTGCCGCTTCCTCGAGTGCCGGGTCCGAGCGGGCCAGAGCCGATCCCACGAAAACGAAGAAATACGGGTAGATCGTGTAGATGTGGAAAAGCAGCACAGCCCAGAATCCGCGCAGCCGATACGGCGCCTCGGCGAGCGAGAACGCTCGCATGACCGCCCGAGTCACGATTCCGCTCTCACTAAAAAGAAAGATGAAGGCGATCGTGCCCACGAGCGGCGGCAGCAGCATCGGCGAGGCGACAATGGCCGCGACGAATCGCCGTCCGGGCACTTCGACTCGATCTACGAGAAGCGCCAAGGGCACACCGACAAGTGCACAGCCGGCAACGGTTCCGAGCGACAGCAGCAGGCTCACGACAATTGCTCGCTGAGTCGACGGTTGAGCGAGCGTCTGCGCATACGAATCGATCGACCAGCCGGTCCGAGTCTGAAAACTCTCGAGCACGAGTCCGGCGTTCGGGTAGACAACGCCATAGAACGCGACGAGTGCCACGCAGAGAAGCAACAGCCAGAACTCGACAGGCCGGGTCTGGGCCAGGTCCGCCGCTCGCGTCCGTATCTGCTCCAATGGTCGGTTCACTGAGTCCTCGCGCCTTCGGATACTGGAGAGCTTCGCGATCTGGGGCGCAGTTGAGTCTGCAGCATCAGGATACGGGACCAAGCGCTTCCGGTTCTCGAAGAAACGAAACCAGCCGGACTGCGTTGGAGTCAAACGAGGGTACGCGAGCGGGAGAGGCCGCGCCGTTTCCTGCAATGCGAATCAATGTCATCCGGTTCGGCGGGTGTCTCCGTATGCAGTCATGGCATCACAACCACGAGTGGCGGATTTTGACCCACTCATCTCGGACCGGGGCACTTTGTCGTGCACGAATCTGGCGGGTGGGGCGTTCATGTCGGGAACTTCGTCCTCGGCAGGACGACAATGCAGTCAGGTCGTCAGGAAACCCGGTCCAGAGGGACATCCTGCAATGCAGTTGAAACATCGAACGCGCCTGGCACGAATGCTCACGCGAGCTCAGCTGGGACTTGAGAATCGAGGCGATTGGAAGTTCCGGATGGTGTCAATGGCGGTGGGATGGCCGCCGACACGACGTGAGATCCGGAGAGGTACCAACGGGTGACTTCTGTTGCGGGGATGTTCGCTCACTGGAATGCCAATTGCTGTGAACAAGAGCGAACGAAGTGGTGAATAGGGAAGACCGTGGCGCTGGCGACGGCGGAAAGACGGACGACGATCGGTCGCCCGGCCGTCGCAATCGTGCCACAAGGGGGGATGCAAACATTATGGTACGGCAGGGATTTGACGCAGATCCTTGGGCGACCTCCGGCGAGGAGACCATTGACGGCCTCGTAAAGGCCGGTGGTCTCGAACGCATTGTCGCTCAGCTGGACAACGACGAGATCAGCGACCGCGAGTGGCATGTGGCCGCTCCAGAAGAGGAAGAAGCAGAAGTCGAGGCCGCGCCGGCGGAAGAAGAGCAGGACGGGGACGAGGTAGACCTCGACCTCGAGCCAAGCAAGGACCAGTCGCTCGACCCGATGCGGCTGTACCTGCGCGAAATGAGCACCGTTCCTCTCCTCAAGCGGGAGGACGAGGTGCGAATAGCCAAGCGAATCGAACGCGGCAAGCGGCGTATCGACAAGATCCTTTCGCGTTCCCTGACCACGGCTGAAGTGATTGCCGAGGCCCTCGTGCGGCTTCGTGACGGGCAGGTTGCCGTCTCGCAGCTTCTCGGGGCATCTTCCGAGGAATCAGAGGAAGAAGGGCAGCCGGCCGAGATCATTCGACCGGATCGTGACGCGGCTCTGGTCGCGTTTGCCGAGATTGCGAAGCATGTCGCGAAGGTTCGGCGACATCATGAAAAGCTCATTGTCGAGCCCAAGCGATCGCCAAAGCTGAAGAAGATGCGCCGGCGTCGGGCCGAGCTTCTTATCGAACTGTCGCAGATGGTCCGCAGGCAGCCCTTCTCGCTCGACATGCGACGGCGATTCGTCGAGCGGCTGCGCGTGGTTGGTGGGCGGACTCGGGCTCTCGAGCAGGAGCTGAATTCCATAGAGGTCGCGCTGACGCGGCGCCGGAAGAACATCGATGACCTCAAGAAGCGTCAGCGAGTCATTCGGCGCGAGCTGCGCGAGCCGGAGCGCGAGTACTGCACGACGGTTGTCGAGCTCAAGCGCGCAATGCAGGGGCTCGTAATCGCCGAGACGCAGGTCGAACAAGCAAAGACCGAGATGATCGAGGCGAATCTTCGGCTCGTGATCTCGATCGCGAAGAACTACATCAACCGGGGCCTGCACTTCCTGGACCTCATCCAGGAAGGCAACATCGGGCTGATGCGTGCCGTCGAGAAATTCGACTGGCGACGTGGCTACAAGTTCTCGACGTACGCGACGTGGTGGATTCGCCAGGCCGTGACACGCGCGATTGCTGACCAGGGCCGGACGATTCGCGTGCCGGTTCACATGGTCGAGGTGATCAACAAGATCCTTCGCACGCAGCGATTGATGGTGCAGGAGATGGGCCGGGAGCCGTCGAACGACGAGCTCTCGCGACGGCTCGACATGCAGCCCTGGAAGGTGCGCAAGGCGTTGAAGATCGCTCAGCAGCCGATCTCTCTCGAGACCCCGGTTGGTGACGATGGCGAGACGACGATCGCCAGCTTCATCGAGGACCGGCGAACCACGAGTCCGGCTGAATCCGCAATCTCGAACAACCTTCGGGAGTTGACCGATGACGTCCTGGCGACGCTGTCGCAGCGCGAGGCCGACATCATCCGCATGCGCTTCGGACTCGATGGATCCGGAGAGGAACACACACTAGAGGAAGTCGGCCGGCACTTTGCGGTCACTCGGGAGCGAATTCGTCAGATCGAGGCAAAGGCACTTGCCAAGCTCCGTCATCCGTCGCGAAGTGTAAAACTGAAGGCGTTCCTTGACGGGACGGTCAGCAATTCGTAGCCGATCGGTCCAGATCGGACATGCACGCGGCGCCGCCAGACTTCGTGTCTTGCGGCGCCGTTGGCATTTCACCTTGAGGCCTCTATACTGGCCACTCTGATTGCGATTCCCGCTCCCCCGATGACCGAAAAGAAAGTTCTCATCCTCACGTCCGATACCGGCGGCGGGCACACGAGTGCGGCGCGCGCGCTCGAGGCGGGTCTTGGCGTGGCGGCGTCGAGCGCGACCTATCTCGTCCATATCGCGAAGGCCATGGAGGAGAACGGCGCCATCACCGAGCGGCTCGGCTCCGTGTACAACTACCTGCTGCGTAATCGACAGCAGTACGTGAAGTACTACCACTGGGCGATCAATCGTTTTCGGCCTGACCGCTGGGACATGGTCTACCAGTTCGGCCGGCGCTACGGTCGTCAACTGGTCGGAAAGCCCGTCGACTGTCGAGGCCATGAAGCAACTTCAGGCCGGCTTTCGCGAGTTGAAGAAAGAGAGCGATGTCGACGACATCTCCAAAGCCCGCGCGGAATTGATGGAGTATT
>CAZQBW010000002.1:0-43878 GCA_964591515.1 uncultured Clostridia bacterium | reverse complement strand
GTCGGAAAGTTCGGGCCCAATGTCATCGTGTCGGTGCACCCGATGATGCAGGCGTTCTTCGCCCGTCTGCTCAAGGAACTGGATCTCACCGACAAGATACCGCTTGTCACCGTCGTGACGGATCCGTTCGGTAACTCGTGGCGAGGCTGGGCCGATGACGGTGTGAAGCTTTACGTGGTCGCTCACGAAGAAGCGCAGCGAGAGCTCGTGTCGTACGGTGTCTCGCCAGACCGGATTCGCGTCTGCGGCATGCCGATACACCCGAAATTCGAGGATGTTGGCCGGAAGCCAGAAGATCGAGCCCGAGTTCTGTCGGAGTTTGGCCTCGAGGCCGACAAATTCACTATTCTCGTAAACGCCGGATGGGTCGGCGGCGGCAACATTCCGGAGCTTTTCGAGTCGCTCGTCCAGGCTACTCTGCCGGTTCAGGCGATCTTCGTCGCGGGAAAGAACGAGGGACTGCGTCGACACGCTGAGGAGCGAGCCAGGGCGGCAAAGTTCCCGGTTAGAGTGGTCGGATATACGGAAGAGATGGACAGTCTGATGGGGGCCTCGAACGTGATGGTCTCGAAGCTGGGCGGGCTGACTACGTTCGAAGCGCTCGCCTGCCGGCTTCCTATCATCGGTGATGCCGTGACGCGGCCGATGCCACAGGAAGTGCGCACGGCGGAGATGCTCGAGCGGAAAGGGGCCGCCGTCATGGTCAGCTCCGTCCGGGACGTCGTTCCGGCGATCGAGCGACTCGTGCGCGACGAGTCAGCCTATCTTGGACTTCGGGAAGCCGCCGGCTCGCTTGGAATCCCGGACGCGACCAAGCGGATCATTTCGGAGATCGAGCGCCTGGTTCCCACCGGAATACCCACGATCGGCAGTCCGCGGATCGTCTCCCACCGCGCCGGATAGTTTTCGGCTCGTTGAGCTTCACCAGGATAACGTGCTACTCGAGAACAAGATTGCGTTTGTGAGCGGTGGATCGCGCGGGCTTGGCCGGGCAATGTGCGAGGTTTTCGCGCGCGAAGGTGCCGACGTCGCGTTCAATTACCAGTCGAATGACGAACTGGCCGGAGAGGTCGTCGACGCCATCGAAAAACACGGGCGCCGGGCCCTCGCATTCCGGGTTTCCGTCACCGACCGTCCCGCATGCAACAAGATGGTCCGCGAGATCCTCGAGTCGTTCGATCGCATCGACATCCTCGTCAACAACGCCGCGATCAATCGCGCCGACAGCTTCGCGACGATGACCGAGCGGGCCTGGACGGAAGTGATGGACGTCAACGTCAACGGACTCTTCAACATCACGAAGCCCATCTACAAGCAGATGCTGCGCCGCCGCGCCGGCAAGATCCTCAATATCACGTCGATCGGCGCAGTCCGCGCACTGCCCACGAGCGTGCACTACGCGACATCGAAAGCTGCCGTCCTCGGATTCACGAAGTGCCTTTCGCGCGAAGCGGGACAGTTCAACATCTCGGTCAACGCGATTGCCGCCGGCATCTTCGATACTGATCTGGGAAACACGCTGCCCGACAAGTTTCTCGAGATCTACACGGCGTGGAGCTCGAGCGGACGTCTTGGGCACGCCGAGGAGCTGGCAGAGTTCGCGGCTTTCATGTGCTCAGACCGTAACTCCTACATGAACGGCGAGATCATCACGATTGACGGTGGTTCGGTGACCTAAGTGGCCAGTCGGACGACTCGGTCGCAGCATCTGGTCTGCCTGCTCGTCGTCGCGGCAGCGGTGACGTGGCTCTACAGCGCGCTGCTCCAGCCGATCGCCTTCACCAGCCACGAAGGCATCTACATCTACGCACGCACGCAGCAGGTCGCGGCCGAGCTGGCGGCCGGCCGATTGCCGCAGTCGTTTCGCGATGCGTACTTCGGCGCCGGATTCGCGTTCCCGCGCTTTTATCCTCCGCTGACGCTCTTTCTGAGCGCCGGTCTCGCGTTGCTCGTCGGCGGCGTGGTCGTTGCCGTCAATCTCACGTTCTTCCTGTCGGTTCTGGCCTCCGGATTCTCGATGTACTCGATGGTGGCCGGGATACTGAGGAATCGGTGGATCGCACTTGGCGCATCGCTGCTTTATGTGTCGATGCCGTATCGCTTCGTCGACATCTATGTTCGAGCGGCACTCGCCGAAGCGTGGACGTTCGTGTGGTATCCGCTGATTCTGCTAGGTCTGTGGCGAGCCGTGACCAGGCGGACGATGCCGTGGTATCTGCCGGTGTCGATCTGCGCGCTGGTGCTGACGCACAACATCACGGCCGTCTACTTCCTCGCATACTGCGGCTTGTTCACGCTGTGCGCGATGGCGATTCGGGGGTGGCGAATCGGGATCATCCCGGGACTGGCCGTAGGGCTCGGAATCCTGCTCGGGATGTGGTTCCTGCTGCCACAGCAGTACTACATCCCATCGGTCTGGGTCGGCGACTCGGAATTCATGTGGACGAACGCAGCTCACGTGCAGGAGCACCGCGTCTTTCCCTGGCAGTTCTTCTATTCGCACCCGAAGTACTGGTTCGGCGAGACGGGAGGACCCGAATATGCCGACGGAATGAGCTACGAGCTCGGGATCGGACAGCTCTTGTTGCTGCCACTCGGACTGCTGATGGCGAAGACGTACCGATGGCGGGAACGGGTCCGACATTCACCGGTGCTCGCGGTGCTTGGCACGTCGGCAATCGTCGGATACGCCGTCAGTATTGTCTTCATGGTGTACCCGATCGCCTTTTTGGCAGCCCTGCCGAAGCAGTTCGCCTTCATCCAGTTTCCCTGGCGGTTGCTGGCAGTCACGGCATTCCTGGGACCGATCATCGGTGCGGTGATCGTCTCGAGACTCGGCCACAGCAAGCCCTGGCTGGTCCCGGCGTTTGCAGCGGCCTCGGTGCTTGTCGTTCTGCTCGTTCCGGGATTTCAGTCGACTCCTCAGACTGAAGCCTATTGGACCGAGAATCGGCTTCTGACTCCGGAAGAGATCACGAAGTCTGGTGATCGTGGCTACACAGTGCTCGGCGAGTACGTTCCGCGAGAGATCGACATCGAAGAGCTCAACAGGAACGGACTGTCTCCGGCTCTCTATGGATCGCCCGTGATCCTGGAAGGGGAGTCGGCGTCAATTGAGCGCTGGACCCGGAACGGCCCGGATTTCGACGTTACGGCGGTCGCTCCGAGTGGCGCCCTGATCCGGATTCCGTTGTTCTATTATGACTTCTACGTCGCTGCCAGCAGCGAGGGAGTCCCGCTCGACGTCTCGTCGACTTCGGGCTTCCTGACGGTCAGAGTTCCAGCTGGCAGGACGAGCTTCACCATTCGACAATCGATTACTCCCGTCACTCGAGTCGGATTTGCATTGAGCGGCGTGGCGCTGATAGGCGTAATCGCCTCGTCGTTCGTTTTTCGCGATCGGCGGACCCGAACAACACAGGATTGAGTCGAGAATTGCTCCTGATTGGCACATCGGCGTCGAGCAAGGGAAATGTTCTGTCCTTGCTGGTTGTTGCATGCGCGGTCACGTGGCTTTTCAGCCCGACTCTTGAACCTACGTGCTTCACCAGTCACGAAGGCATCTACACGTACGCTCGAACGCAGCAGGTAGCCAAGGAACTCTACGCCGGTCGCTTTCCGCAGTCTTTTCCGGACGCCGTGAACGGTGCGGGATTCGCGTTTCCGCGCTACTACCCCCCGTTCACGCTGTTGTTGAGCGCCGGCCTGGTCTTTTTGGCGGGCAGCGTGACGATGGCCGTCAATCTCACGTTCTTCCTGTCGGTCCTGCTCTCGGGTTTCTCGATGTACGGACTAGTCAACGGAATCCTGCACGACAGGAGGGTGGCGATCGCCGCTTCGCTCCTGTACGTGTCGCTTCCGTATCGCTTCGTGGACATCTACGTTCGGGGAGCGTTGGCCGAGGCGTGGACGTTCGTATGGTATCCCTTGATCGTCCTGGGTCTGTGGCGGTCGATGACGCGCCGGTCTCTGCCCTGGTATCTGCCGTTCGCCATCGCCGGTCTGGTCCTGACGCACAACATCACGGCCGTCTACTTCCTGGCGTGGTGCGGAGTGTTCACGTTACTCGGCATGTACGTCCGAGGCTGGAAGACCGGCCTGCTGCCGGCGCTTGCTGTCGTTCTCGGTATCGCGCTCGGTCTCTGGTTCCTGATACCGCAGCAGGTGTATCTCTCGGCCGTGTGGGCCGGCGACCCGTCGTTCATGTGGACGAATGCCGACCACGTTCGCGAGCACGCCGTGCAGCCATCGCAACTCCTTTATTCATCGGCGAGCTCGTGGTTCGGAGAGTCGGCCGCGACGGGCGCTCCGGACCACATGAGCTTCGAGCTCGGGATCGGCCAACTCCTTCTCGTTCCAGCACTTGTCTGTTTTGCGGCGCTCTTCGGATGGCGGAGACGAGCGCGAAGGTCGCTGCTCCTTGTATCGCTTCTGCTCTCGGTGGTCCTCGGATGGATCGGTTGCATCCTCTTCATGCTTTACCCGGGCGCGTTCCTCGGCGTTCTTCCGAAGCAGTTCTCCTACATTCAGTTTCCCTGGCGAATGCTTACCCTGTCCGGATTTCTGGCGCCGGTCGGGACCGCAATGGTGGCGGTGTGGCTCGGCCGACGGCGGACGCGGGTTCCCTCGGTCTTCCTGGCTGCGTCGGCCTTGATCGTGATTCTCGTACCGGCCTTTGAGCGTGCGCCGCAGCGGAACGAAGAATGGACCGAGAAGGAGGTCATGGCTCCAGAGATCATCCTGCCGGCTGGCTACATTGGATTCACCGTTCTCGGCGAGTACCTGCCGCGAGACGCCGATGTCGAGGCCGCACAGCAGCGACGGCTGGATCCGAGTCTGTTCTCCAAACCGAAAATCCTCAGCGGTGATGGCGCGACAATACGGAATTGGGAACGGGACGGCCCGTCCTTTGACGTAACCATTTCGTCACCAGGTGGCGCGGTCGTTCGTATCCCGTTGTTTTTCTACGACTTCTACGTCGCCGTCTCGGAGTCCGGGGAACGCCTTCCCGTCACGTCGACAAACGGCATGTTGTCAGTTCATGTGCCGGCTGGTGAAACGCGGTTCTCGGTCGGACAGGAGTTGACTCCGGTTTCGAAGCTCGGATTCGCGTTGAGCGGCCTCGCTCTGATCGCCACCGTCGGCGCGGTCGCGTCGTTTCGTGGTAGAAGGAGGATTGCCGTGAAGCTCCGTGTCGACCGAAGCACCGAAACCGGTGATTCGCAACGACCGCCCGACCAGGAGGGTAGCCCCGCTTGATTCTGCGTCTGATACTGCCGTTCTTGCTCTTCGCCTCTGTCGGCGCCGCAGTGCCACTGCAGGCGCCCACGTCGGCAGCTGGCGACAAACCCAGCATTCGTTACCGCTTCGAGAACGACCGATTCCTCATCTCTCGAATTGAGTTGTCAGTCGACGGCAGCGGTTCAGGACTACTGGAGTGGGAAGAGAAGGGCTCCCCGAAACCGCGGTCGCGCGCTGTACGGGTCAGCGAAGAAGGCCTGGCTGAGCTATCGAACCTGCTGGACAGGCTGAACTTCCTTCACTCTGGGGAAGAGTACCAGTCAGCAGAGGACCACGGAAACCTCGGATCGACGGCCATTCGGGTCAGTCAGGGCGAAGTGAGCCGCGAGGTGGTTTTCAACTACACGCGCAACAAGGACGCGGACGCGCTCGCGAGACTGCTGAGGGGTATCGCAAATCGCGAGATGTTCGTTGCAGACCTGGAAGTGGCCATGCAGCATCAGCCTCTCGAGACTCCTGCTGCTCTCGCCACGCTTGCGCAGGAGCACGCCCGGGGACGCATAGGCGATGCGGTAGCGTTGCTGCCGCTCCTCCGGTCGATCGCCGACGACATGTCACTGCCGCTCATCGCGCGGAACCGGGCGAGCGACCTGGCGAAAGCGATCACCAAGCGTCGTTGAGGACCGGCCTGTTCTCGCCGGTGCCGAACGGCGCATCTGCCGCTGACGCATGCCAACTCGGGCCGACGGGCGGAATGGTGGAGTGCCGCAAGGCAAGCGCTTTCTCCAGGCCAGTACCGTAACCTCGACAAGTGCTCTGGGAAGAGATCGAGGCAGTAGTTTTCCTCGTTCAGCGAATGCAGTGTTCCGAAACGTCGAGAGTCGTCCTGTTCGTCGAGCCGTCCGTCCGGCACGCGTGCTCTGCATTCAGAGGGGACGAGCAACAAGACCTGTCCCACGGGCATGATCGACGTGCCTTGAAGCCAGAAGGGCGCTGACCTTTCGGCCAGCGCCCTTCTAAACACGGCGGGGAAGAGTCAGAGTTAGCCGATCGGCGTTCCACTGTTAATAGCGGGTGCCGTCGAGCCCGCAACGAAGCGGACAACGAAGTCGGGCGAGATTCCATAGCTGTTGTCGCCTGAGATCAAGCCACCGTTAGGCCTGGACGCAAAGTACCACGAAGGGCCAGAAGGCGCATTCTCAGCGAGGATGTAGCTGTTGCGCGTGGCACCAGCCGTCAGCGTGTTGTCGATGTAATTGCCGGCGATGAGCTGGGCCAGCGTACCTGCATTGCCCTTGTTGACCTGACGGCCCATGTAGGTGGCTTGAGCCGAACCAAGCGAGCGAAGCGTGCCGATGGCAGCCGACTCATTGGCGGCGATTCGCGCCCGGATGAGGCTGGGAATCGCAATGGCGGCAATGATGCCGATAATCGCGACCACGATCAAGAGCTCGATGAGCGAGAAACCTTTCTGATTCTTCATTGTTGCGGACTCCTTTGCGGTTGACGAGAGTAAAGTCGGATACGAGTGCGTTGTGGATTACCTGCGACCCTACGCAGTGCAATCACTGTGCCGCACCGGCGCAAGCTCGAATTCAGAGCCGAGAACTCCAAATTGGGCCCATGTTCGGACACCACTGGACTGCAGGTTTCGCATCTCGCAATCCATGTAGCAATTCGTGTCATTGTCGTGTGACAGAATTTGTCAGTCTCTACCTAGCCGAGTGGTTGACTTGCTACAGTCGCCGGCATGCCATCCTCGAAGCGAATGATGCCCGACGTGTCAGTGAAGTAATGCGTTTCGCCGGAGGTTACCGTCTGCGGATCCGCGGTGCAAGTGAACGATGAGAGGTCCCCGGAGAGGGCGAACGTGAAGACATACTGGTTCCGCACACCGGTCGTCATGAAGACCGGGTCCATGTAGCCGGCCGCGAGCTCAGCCTGCGTACCATAGCGCTTGTAGCGGCCGCGGGTGGCGTTGAACGAGTATTGGGCCGACGTGTAAGCGCGAAGGCACGCCATGGCCGATCCCTCTCGAGACCGCCTCTGAACCTGAATGAGACCCGGAATGGCGATGGCCGCGATGATGCCGATGACGGCCACGACGATCAGCAATTCGACGAGAGAGAAACCGCTTTGTTGATTGCGCATTGGGGGTGCCTCGTGAAGTGAACTACCGGTCCAATCTGGGGGCGGAGGACCGGGCCAGGGTACGATTCGGCGAAGTCTTTGGCTTCGAACGAAGTCGACCTTGCAATCACTGTTCCGGGCGGCGACCAATAGCGACGAAAAGCGCGAGTCCAAGTGCCGTCAGGCTCGTCAAGCCGATGCCAATCCGGAATCCGGGGGGCTCGTAGGAGAACTCTACGCGATGGATTCCAGCTGACAACCGTACAGCCCGGAAGATTCCATCGGCGCGGAGAATCGCCGCCGGCCTTCCGTCGACCGAAACGTTCCATCCATCGGCATAGGAATCGCGAAGGACGAGCATTCCTCCTCCGTCCGGTGCCGTGGCTGCTATCGATACCGCGCCGCTGGACTCATTCCTGATCGTTGCGGCGGCTTCCCCCGGAGGTCCCTGGTCTCCCGACGGTTCCGGAAGTCGGTCGACCAGGACTGCTTCTCGATCCTCGACACAGCGGGAAATGGCAGTCGCGGCGTCCTCCTCGACAGCCCATTCGGTCTTTACCTGAGCCCGAGGCTGGGGCACGTCCACCTTCCAGAGAGCCATCGGCTCCATTCCGGGCTTGCGCTCGACGATCGACGCCCCGGGAACTTCTTTCCATGTAACAAGATAGAACCCGACTCCCGCTTTCTCGAGGAATCGCCTCCTGTCGGCATTCGGAGCCGACCTGAAGCAATCCCGAGTTCTCCAGTACTCGCGCGGCCAGAGCATTGCATTGTCGAACGAGAATGAATCCCTCACTCGCCAGGCTGAAGGAAAGCTGGCCGAGTAAGTCGAGAAAGCCGCGATGCTCTCGAAATAGGTATCTCCCACGAGCGGAAGTCCTGCATCGAGCTTGACGTCGTCTGGATCGGGCGTGCGATCGACGACGAACTGCAACCTCCCTCCGATGTATATCCTGGCGCCGCTCTTCCGAACCTGAGCCGCCCAGGATGGCTCGGCGACGGATTTCACATCCACCATTGGAAAAAGATTGATACCTGCCAGAACGGGATCAAGGGTGGCCGTGACGAAGATGATCGCAAGACCATACCGCCGCAGTTTCTCGGAATGTTCGACGAGGACGAATGCGCCTGCAAGTCCTGCCGATAGCAGGAAAAGCCGTGGCAGGGCAACCTTAAGCGAGTCTACGAGAAACGAGGCCGCGGCACCGGCATCCAGGGCGCCGACCGAGCCGGCCAGGCTCGACAGTGCCGGTGTCAGGACTCCCCCACTTACCAGGGCAGCTCCCAGCGCAGCGGATGCCGCGATCCCCACGACGATCCACCGAACCGATCGGAAAGAGCGCGAAGGTCCGGTCGCGCCAGACTTCCCCGGCCGATCTCCGACAAGCTGTTCCCAGCCATAGGCAGACAGGACGGCCAGTGCAAATGCCGTCAGAAGAACGAACTTCACGGGAAATCGAAGGGCGTCGGCAATCGGGAGAATCGAACGGACCGCCCCGTAGAATGGCGCGTACCGCCCGAAAGCCATGAACAGGCTGATGCAGGCCGCGATGCCCCAGAACCAGATGTTCCAATCCCGTCTTTCTGCGAAGAGTCCAAGCAGAGCCAGCACTAGCACGCCAATCCCTAGAAAAACAGAATAGACGAACGGCTCCGGATAGCTGTTCAGGAATGCGATCCACCCCTGCCGGCCCGCAGTGCCGGTTGGATTGCCCAGGATTCCGTACGAAAAGGACTGAAGTGTGGTGAGCGGGTGCAGCGACCAGAACGCCGGCACCCTCGGGTCCATTCCACGCGCCCTGAGCGATCCCAACGTCGCAAAGATGAAGGGAATCGAAAGTACACCGGCGAGCGCGACGCCGCAGACTCCGGCTGCCGACACACGAATCGACGCGCGCAGTCGCTCACCTCTCGGGGAACTTGCCAGCGCATAGACGGCAGTGAGAATTCCACCTCCGACGACGGTCGGACCTTCTCCGGCCAGGAAGAGCATTGCATATGCGATCGATGCCAACGCGAATCCACGCGGGGAATGCCGCTCGATCATTGAGTCGACGGCGAGGAAGACCCACGGCAAGGAGGCTGCCGCCCACGAAAAGTTGAGCATGTTGGCCGTCGACAGCATCGGACCCGACGCCGCAAACGCAATCGAGCCAAGCGCGGCCGCCGAAGTGCCGACTCGGCGGTTGAGGAAGAGATACATCCCGACGGCAGCGATCGGAACCGGCAGTGCGACGGCAAGGTTGAAGCCGAGGACTTCCGAAGGCACGAATCGCAGCAAGGCAATCGCCGGATGCAGGATATGGCGTACAGGGTCCGAGAGCGCAGCCTGGCCGAAACCCACGTACGGGTCCCACATCGGGAACTCCCCGTTCATCAGTGAGTTACGGAGCCAGAGATGTTCGGGCCAGAAGTAGAACGACAGATCCCGCAGACAGAAGATCCGCGTTGTCGAAAGCGCTCCCGTCACTGGAATGCAGGAGATCAGGACAGCGACAAGTCCCCACAGTAATCGTGACGGCAGCCTGGCGAGGCGCCTGGTAAGTTCCGGAATCGTCGACCAGAGTCGCGTCATCGGTCGCGGAGTCGGTACTTCCCCATCAGGTGACGGAAACTCCGAACCGGCATTCGCAGCAGTTCGGCCGAACGAGTCTGATTGAAGTTCGTCCGGTTGAGCGCCTCCTTCAGGTAGTTCCTCTCCAGCTCAGCTAGATAGCCTTCAAGATCGATTCCGTCGTCAGGGATGTTGACGTTGGCCGCTTCGCGA
Organism: uncultured Clostridia bacterium; assembly: GCA_964591515.1. Taxonomy (GTDB): domain Bacteria; phylum Acidobacteriota; class Blastocatellia; order UBA7656; family JADIYM01; genus JADIYM01. The sequence continues at coordinate 33,740 of CAZQBW010000002.1, read as the reverse complement.
GGCGAGTAGTGGAGTATTCGCTCGGGCAGACGCTCGGGCTGGATCGTGTCCGTCGGCTCGAGCGCGTGCGCTCGCTCGATAGTGTTCTCGAGCTCACGGACGTTGCCGGGCCAGTCGTAGGCTTCTAGAAGTCGAAGCGCATCTGTCGAGCACGCGAGTTTTTTTCGGCCGGACTCCGCCGAGAGCTTCTCCAGGAAGTGATCCACCAGATCCGGTATGTCTTCCGCTCGTTCGCGCAGTGGTGGTAACTCCACTGGAATCACCGAAATGCGATAAAAGAGGTCCTGTCGGAAGTTGTTCCGGGCGACTTCCTCCTCGAGATTCCGATTCGTGGCCGCGATCACCCGAACGTCGATTGGGACCTCGTCGACACCCCCGACCCGACGAACCATCCGTTCCTGAAGTACTCGAAGGAGCTTCACCTGCATTGCCGGCGACATCTCGCCGATCTCGTCGAGGAAGATCGTGCCGCCGGAAGCTGCCTCGAACAGGCCCTTCTTGTTCGTGCCGGCGCCAGTAAATGCTCCCTTCATGTATCCGAACAGCTCGCTCTCGAGGAGTGATTCCGTGAACGCCCCACAGTTGATGGAAACGAATGAAGCATTCGAGCGCGGGCTGTGGCTGTGAAGCGCTCGCGCAACGAGCTCCTTGCCGGTGCCGGACTCACCCGCGATCAGCACCGTGGAATGGGTCTGGGCAACCGTTTCGATCATTCGAAAGAGCGCCTGCATCCGAACCGATCTGCCGATGATGTTGTCGAAAGACGAGCGTCGCGTGAACTCTTTCTTGAGCAGCTCGACCTGCTGCCGGAGCTGAGTTTTCTCGATGGCTTTCCGAACCAGCACTTTGAGCTCATCGACGTCGAACCCGCTGTCCTTGATGATGAAGTCTTCGGCGCCGAGCTTGAACGCCTGGCGCGCCGTGTCGACCGTGGCGAAAGCCGTGATCATTATGACTACGGTCTCTGGCGAACTGCTTCGAACGTGTTCGAGCAGCTCGATGCCGGTCATGTCCGGCATCTGTATGTCCGAGATCACGAGGTCGAACGGTCGTTCCGTCATCAGCTCGAGCGCGACCCGGCCGTTCTCGGCCGTTTCGACGTGATAACCCTCGCGCTCCAGGACATGCTGGAGCAGCTCTCGCATGCTCTGCTCGTCGTCGACAATCAGGAGGCGTTGCATGGCGGCTGAGGATAACACGGGGGCGGCGATGTCTAAGTCGAGGAGGAAGCGACCGTCGGCAACCCGGCTGACTCCGTTCCGGTGAGTGCCGCCGATGACCTCTTCGGGAGCACGACGTGCATCCGGGTGCCGCCACCCTTGGTGCTGTCTACGATGATGCGTCCGCCATGCTCGGTCACGAGCTGGTAGACGATCGCCATTCCGAGCCCAGTTCCGCCTGAGCTCGAGGCTGAGAAGGGCTCGAAAAGACGAGCCACCTGACTCTCGTCCATTCCGACACCGGCGTCCTCGACCGTCAACCGGTAGGCCGCCGACGATTCGTCATCGAGTCGGACGGTCAGCTGACCGCCATCAGGCATTGCCTTGAGGCCGTTGCGCGCAAGGTTCCAGAAGATCTGCCGTATCTGGCTTGCGTCTCCGTAGAACGGGGCCTCGCCGGCCGGATAGCTCTCGACGATCGAGTGCTTCGGACCGACTTCGGGGCTGTTCCGAAGCAGCGTCACTGCTTCGACCAGAGACTGTCGAAGGTCAAACGAAGTAGCCCGAAACGGCGCCGGGCGTGCATAGGCCAGGAAGGCCGTCACGGTTCTGTTCAAGCGGTCAGACTCGCGCTGAATGATGTTCATGAGCCGCGCTTGACTCTCGTCGAGCGGGACTTCGGCTGCGAGAACCTGGACCGAGCCTCGCATCGAGGCCAGCGGATTACGGATCTCGTGCGCCAGACCGGCCGCCATAGTGCCGAGGGCAGCCAGTTTTTCGCGCCGCCGCACCTCCTGTTCGAGCTCGAAGATCTCGGTGAGGTCCTGAAAAATGAGCACGACGCCGCGAACCTCTCCGTCCTCGGCGGTCAGTGGCGTCACGTTGTATCCAACGTGTACTTCAGCGCCGTCCGGACGACTGAAAGCGAGCTCTGAACGCAGTACCGGGAACTTAGGATCGTCGGGATTCCTCACGAGCACGGTCATCGGGAGGGAACCGAAGAGCTCGACAATCGATCGCCCAACGAGCTCGTTCTTCGGCCGTCCGGTAATCTCTTCGGCGGCCTTGTTCGTCGACGCGATGATGCCGTCGAGGCCTGCAGTGATCAGGCCGCTGCGCATAGATTCGATTACGCGCTCATTGAACGCCCGCAGGTCGGCAAGGCTCCGGACGGTCTCGGCCAGCTCGGTGTCGCTCCGGCGCTGCCTGCCCGCAAGGTGCGTCGAGAGGGCAGCCACGGCAATCGTCGCGACGACCGTGTAGGCGAAGCTGAGCTGCAGCACCGGAAGTGCCTCATCGGAGTAGTAGGTGCCGTCGGCGCGAGCGACAACACCCGACAGGATCGCGGCGCCAACGATCGATCCGAGCACGATCGTGAAAAGCGTTATCGCGAACACTCCGATTCGCGACGACAGTAGACTCGCCGCAAAGATGACGATGAGGTAGAGCGCCAGAAACGGCGACTCGAGATCACCGGTGTGGTAGACGAGCCACGTGACGAGCAGGACGTCGTTACCGAGCTGCACCGGAACGAGTATGCGCGCCGGAACCGAAAGCCGCAGCGCCACCGCGTAGATGAGCGAATGCCCAGACACGATTACGGCGAGAAGCGAAACCGGCCAGACATAGGGAGACGCCCGTCCGAGCAGCAACGTCAGGAGGACGAGTGCGCCCAGGATGGCGGCTCGGGCCACCACCAGCCAGACGAGACGTCGCCGAATCGGGTTCATTCGTTCCTGGTGTCCAAATGACGAACGAGGGAGAGCCGCCGGCTCTCCCTCGTTCGTCAAAGCCTGGCGCCCGGAAGCGCCCACTGGTGGCTATTTCCCCCGGTTTGCGAGTTTCGAGATCAGTGAGAACAGTGGCAGGTACATCGCAATGACGATCGTGCCGATCGTCACGCCGAGGAACATGATCATGGCCGGCTCGAGCATCGCGAGCAGGTTCGCGATAGCCGAGTCGACCTCCTGCTCGTAGAAGTCGGCGATCTTGCTCAACATGGCGTCGAGCGCACCAGTCTGTTCGCCGATACCGATCATCTGGCAGACCATCGGCGGAAAGATCTTGGCCTGTTTGAGCGGTTCGAGGAAGGTCTCGCCCTGCTCGATCGCGACACGAACCTTCAGAATCGCCTCTTCCACGACGACGTTTCCGGATGTGCGGGCCGTGATGTCGAGTGATTCCAGAATCGGTACGCCCGATGACAGAAGCGTTCCGAGCGTGCGCGAGAATCGCGAGATGGCGATCTTCCGGAGGATTTCGCCAATGATCGGGATCTTCAAGGACAGGCCGTCGAGCACCTTCTTGCCCTTCGCCGTCTTGTAATAGGTCCTCAGTCCGTAGAACGCCAGCCCGAGCACGATCGCGATCAGCCACCAGAAGCTGGCCATGAACGAACTGAGCTGGACGACCATCTCCGTCAGCCACGGCAGGCCTTCACCCGGTCCGACGAGCGACTCGAAGATGCTCTTGAAGGACGGGATGACGAAAATCATGATCACCGAAATGACGATGATCGAGATCGCGATGACCGCAACCGGGTAGACGAGCGCCGACTTGACGTCGGACTTCAGCTTAACGAGTTTCTCGAGGAAGGTCGAAAGACGCTGGAGGATGATGTCGAGGATACCCCCGGTCTCACCCGCCTCGACCATGTTCACGAACAGCTGTTCGAAGACCTTCGGGTGACGCGACATCGCGTCCGCGAGCGTTGAACCGGCCTCAACGTCCTCGCGCGTTCGACTGATCACCTTGGCAAAGTACGGGTTGTCCTGCTGTTGACCGAGGATGTCGAGACACTGCACGAGCGGGAGACCCGCGTCGAGCATGACCGAGAACTGCCTCGTGAAGATCGCAAGCTCCTTCGTCTTGACCTTTTCGCGCTTGCCGAGCTGGAAATCGAAGCCCTTGCCCTTCTCCTTCGCGCTCGTGAGGATGACCTGCTCGCGACGAAGCGCCGATTCGAGTGCGGCGCGATCTGGAGCGACTCGTTCGCCGGCGACGATCTCGTTGAAGCGGTTCCGGCCTTTGAAAACGTAGGTTGGCATACCCTCGAACTCCTGTCAGTGTGGCGTGAAGCTGTCTATCGAACGGGCCGGCCACCCACGGGGGGTCTCGCGCCGGGGGGGACTGGCCCACCCGGTCGAGTCGGCATTCCAGGCCGCCGCATGCCGCCACCTTCGACGATGCCGGCACCGCGGTTGATGAGTTCCTGCAATTCGTCCGGATTCGACGACCGTTGCAGAGCCAACTCGAGCGTGATCAGCTTCTTGAAGAACAGCGTCGCAAGCGACTGGTTGAACGTCTGCATCCCGAACTTCTCCTGTCCGGTCTGCATCATCGAGTAGATCTGGTGGACCTTGTCTTCGCGAATCAGGTTGCGGATGGCGGGATTCGGAACGAGCACTTCCATCGCCATGCACCGGCCGGTGCCGTTTGCCTTTGGAAGCAACGACTGGCAGAGGATTCCCTCGAGCACGAGTGAAAGCTGCGCGCGAATCTGGGATTGCTGATGGGCGGGGAAGATGTCGATCACGCGGTTGATGGTCGAGTACGCGCTGTTGGTGTGCAGCGTACCGAACGTCAGGTGACCCGTTTCGGCAATTCTGAGGGCGGTCTCTGTCGTGTCGAGGTCGCGAAGCTCCCCAATCAGCACAACGTCGGGGTCCTGGCGGAGGGCGGCGCGCAGGGCATTCGAAAAGCTGTGCGTGTCGGAATGCACCTCACGCTGATTGACGAGGCAGTTCTTGTGGGGATGCAGATACTCGATCGGGTCCTCGATCGTGATGATGTGCTCGTGGCGGTCCCGGTTGACCTTGTCGACCATGGCCGCGAGCGTCGTCGACTTTCCTGAGCCCGTCGGTCCGGTGACGAGGATCAGTCCGCGAGGCTTGGCGCACAGACCTTCGACCACTCCCGGGAGTCCGAGCTGATCGAACGACCGGATTTCGTACGGAATCGAACGGAAAACGGCACCCACCGCACCGCGCTGATTGAAGATGTTCGCTCGAAATCGGGACAGCCCCTTGATACCAAAAGAGAAGTCGAGCTCGAGCGTTTCCTCGAATCGGTGCTTCTGGGCGTCGGTAAGAACAGAGTACGCGAGCTGTTTCGTTTCTGCGGGCGTGAGCTCAGGGTAGTCCAGCGATCTCAGGATGCCGTCGACACGCACCTGGGGAGGCGAATTGGTCGTGATATGGAGGTCCGATCCCCCAAGTTCGATCATCTTCTTCAGCAGCTCGCTCAGTGTGATGTCTGACATCGTGGTTCTCCGGTTTCATCATGCCCTGCATAGGCATGAAGACCGTTCGCGCCCCCGCCGGGCGGATACGGATGCTCGTCGTGCAAGAGAAACTGGGGCGCTACCCGGGGGGCGACCGGGCGACCGGTCGGTTCGTCGTCTACTTGACCGTCTCGCGAACGATCTCCTCGATCGTCGTCGTTCCAAGCCGAATCTTCTCGAGTCCACTCGACCGCAGCGTGAGCATTCCTTCCTCGATTGCCTTTTTCCGAAGCTCGAGCGCCGAAGCGCCGACGAGAATCAGCTCGCGCAGCTCGTCCGTGATCTCCATGACCTCGTACAGTCCGACCCTGCCCTTGTAGCCGGTTCCGTTACACGCCGTGCAGCCCGATCCCTTGAACGTCTTGAGCTCGGCAACTTCCGAGGCCGTGAAGCCCACGTCTATGAGCGCCTCTTTGGGAAGCTTGATTTCGGCCTTGCAGTCCTTGCATATCCGGCGAACGAGGCGCTGCGCCTGAATCAGGTTCACCGACGTGGCCACGAGGAAAGGCTCGATGCCCATGTTCATCAGGCGACTGATGGTCGATGGCGCATCATTGGTGTGAAGGGTGGACAGTACAAGGTGACCCGTCAGGGCCGCTTTGACGGCAATTTCGGCCGTCTCGAAGTCGCGAATCTCGCCTACGAGCACGATGTTCGGGTCCTGCCGGAGAAACGATCGGAGGGCGGCCGCGAAATTAAGGCCGATCTGTTCCTTCATCTGGACCTGGTTGATTCCCGTGAGGTTGAACTCGACGGGATCCTCGGCCGTGATGATGTTCGTCTCGGGAGTGTTCAGCGCCTGGAGGGCCGAATAGAGCGTAGACGTCTTGCCCGAGCCCGTCGGGCCGGTGACGAGCACCATCCCATACGGTTTGTTGATGTTGCGCTTGAAACGCTCGAGCGAGAACTCCTCGAACCCGAGCTTGGTCATGTCGAGCTGGAGCTTGTCCTTGTCGAGCAGCCGGAGAACGATCTTCTCGCCGAAGATCGTCGGCAGCGTCGAGACCCGGAAGTCCAGCTCTCGGGACCGGCCGTCGAGACGAACGCGGATCTTGATTCGGCCATCCTGCGGAAGGCGCTTCTCGGCAATATCCAGCTTCGCCATGATCTTCATGCGCGACGTCAACGCGTCACGCATCTTCAGCGGCGGGCTCATGATGTTGTAGAGAATGCCGTCAAGCCTGAAGCGAATCCGGAATTCCTTCTCGTACGGCTCGACGTGAATGTCCGACGCTCCGCGGCGAAGCGCATCTACGAGGATCACGTTCACGAGCTTGACGACCGGGGCGTCCTCGGCCATGCGCTCGACGTTCTCGAGGTCGATTTCCTCGGATTCCTGGAGAAGCTCGAGGTCCTGATCGTCGAGCGTGAAGCCGAGGTTATCGTAACCGTTCGACTTTGCCTGCTGAACCGGCTCGGATGCGCTGACGCTCGACGACATCTCGTCGAGGAACTTCGCGAGCTCGAGTTCGCGAGTCATTCCGTAATAGCGCTCGATCGCCTCGGCGAGAGCGAATTCGGAGACGATGACAGGCTCGACCTGGAGCCCGGTCATGAACTTGATGTCGTCGATCGCGAGAACATTCGTCGGATCGACCATTGCCAGTGTCAACGTCGGACCAACCCGGGACAGCGGAAGAACCATGTACTTCTTCGCAACGTCCTGCTGAATCAGTTTGATAGCTGTCTCGTCGACTTCGAACAGATCGAGATTCACCGACGGCACGCCGTACTGACGGCTGAGCACCGCGGTGATCTGTTCGTCGCTGAGGATCTCGAGCTTCACCAGCGTGGAGCCAAGACGGCCTCCATTCGATCGCTGGTAATCGAGAGCATCCTTCAGCTGCTGCGGGGTGATGAGATTTTCCCTTAACAGGGTCTCCCCGAGTTTCGCTGACATCAACGAGATCTCCTGAGATTGGTAAGACGAGGAACGCCTCGTACTGTACGGCCAGAGGTTGAAGGTGTCAAGGTAGCCATCCGGACGCCAAGTCTCGCAAACAGTTTGCGATAACGCGACCCGCACCTGTGGAAAACGCCACGAATCGCTCGAAGCGATCCGTGGCGTTCCTACCCGTTTCCGGCCCAGAGATACGACGCTACTTGATCGGCCTGGGCTTGATCTTGAAGTCCTTCGCGAGGCCGTCGAGAAGTCCCTTCACCTCAGCGGCCCTCGGGTCCGAGCCGGCCTTCTCGGCAAACACCTTGAGGTAGTCGGCCGCCGTCTGCCAGACCTCACGCCGCTTCGCATCGTTCTCCTCTAGTGTGCCCATGCACGCGAGACCGATTCCGTAGTACGCCGACAGGTTGTTGGGGTCCGCAGCAAGCGCCATCTTGTAGGTCGAGACTGCCTTGTCGGTCTGGTATCCGTATCGGTAGACGTCGCCTGCCATTACGAGATAGTCGATCTTCTTCTTCGCATCGAGTTCGATTTCCGAGGCCTTCAAGTACGCATTCGCCCCGGTATCCGCCTGTTCAGTCTCTCCGAACTTGTCCACGAGCAGGGCAAGCGTCTTGCCCTGGATCGCATAGACCGACTGGCCGGTCGGCATGAACTTGATGGACAGCGCGATGGCCCTGGCACCCTTCATCAGGTGGTCCTTGGCGGCATCCTTCTTCGACTTGTCGCTATCCTTGAGTGACTGGTTGAAGAGATCGACTGCAACTCGATAATGAGTCTCGGCCAGATTCGTACCGGCAACACCGATTAGCTCGCCATAGTAGGCCGGGTCAGCGTCCTCGAGGCCGGTAATGGCAGCGGCGAACTCCGTAATTGCCGTTGGATAGTCCTGCGCCTGCATTGCCACTGCACCTGCGTCGAAACGCGCCTTACGGCTGTCGAACTGCTCCTTCTGCTCCTTCGCCTTCGCGTACTCCGCCTCGGCCTTCATTCGGGCCTCTGCGTCCGCCGCACTCTCCTTTCCGCCTCCAGACGCGAGGAATCGCTCGACTTCCTCGATCGACGGCCGCGTTCCATTGCCCTTGTCGAGCGAAAACTCGAGTCTTCGAATCTGGGACGAGAGCCGAATGTTGGGCTTGTAACCCGCCGCGTATCCCGGCGCCGAAACGATGACCGTGAAGGTCCCCTGCTGAGGCACCGGATAAGTGAAGTTGCCCTTTTTGTCGGTCTTGGTGTTGAACTTACCCTTGATGTCCGTCCGGTAGATGTCGACGACGGCGCCCTCGATCGGCGCCCGGTCGGCCGAGCTCACCACCGTTCCTTCGAGTGGAGCCGGCGCCTGTGCGCTCGCTGGCGAGACGGCCATCAACGACACGAAAATCGCGAGTGTCGCGACTGAGAGAATACGAACTGGAACGCGCATCGATGAAACTCCTCCGGAGCGATTCAGGTATTGGCGGTCAGAGAATGTCTGATTCGACATCCGACCTCGGCCGTTGCTTCGGTGAGCGGAACAGGACCGGTAGCCAGTCTAATCGCCGTGCCGGGACGGGTCAACGACGTCTCTTTGTGCTGGGTGCGCCGACTGGGAATTCGCACCGAGGACCCGCCGGACGTCGTCGATTCTCGTTGTCACGGGGCAGGGAGGCAGGCTCTGGAGAAAGACCCGGCCATATGCCTTCGTGCGCAGCCGCGGATCGAGGATCGACAGCACGCCGACGTCCGTCGTGCTGCGGATCAAGCGACCGACGCCCTGCTTCAGCGCTATGACGGCCTCCGGGACCTGATAATCGAAGAACGAGCTGCCCCCGCGCTCCTCGATGGCTCGACCGCGTGCCGCCACCACCGGGTCGCTCGGCACAGCGAACGGCAGCTTGACGATGATGACGCACGACAGCGCTTCTCCCTGAACGTCGATGCCCTGCCAGAAACTCGACGTCGCGAAGAGGACGGCCCCCGGTGTCGTCCGAAACCGCTCGATGAGCCCGGCCTTGGAACCCTCGCCCTGAAGGAGCGTCGGATAATCGATTCGACGCGTGACGAGCGCGTGTGCCTCTCGCATCTGCTGCAGGCTCGTGAACAGGACGAACGCCCGCCCGCGGGTCGCTTCGACCAGCTTCACGATCTCGTCGACCGCAGCCTCGAGAAACGCCGGCTCTCGCGGATCGGGCATCGAAGCAGGCAGATAGACGAGCGCCTGTCGCTCAAAGTCGAAGTGCGAATCGATTGCGAGCTCCGATGCTTCGTCAATTCCGAGCCGTCGGCGGATGTAATCGAACTTGCCGCCGGTGGTGAGCGTCGCGGATGTCAGCACCGCGGCCTCCACCCTCTCGAACAGCCGCTCAGAGAGAAGCTCGGACACGTCGATCGGGGTTGCATGCAGGAAAGTCCCGCGGCCGCGCCGCTCCGACCAGTAGACGAAGTTCGGATCGTCCGCAGATACACAGAAATCGAGGTCCAGCCTGAGCTCGTGTGCCCGGCGTCGCAGCGCGGACGCCTCTGGCGGGGCTTCGCGCAGGCCGTCGAGAGCTGCCGCGATGTGATCGAGCGAGTCTCGCATCTCGAGATAAGCGTCGCCGAGCTTCGATGGCTGCAGATCCCCGTTCGGCGTCCGCTCGACGAACAGATCGCTCGTAATCGGGACCCTCTGGTCGTCATCCGAGCCTCTGCCTCGTCGCAGCGATCCGCCGAACGCCAGCCAGAACCGGTCCGACCGCCGAGTCAGTCTTGCGGCCGTCTGCAGCAGATCTCCGATGACGTCGGCGTCCAGGACCAGCAACCGTTGCAGGTCCACCACGAGGTCGTCGATGCGGAAATTCGAAACAGAGGAGCCGAAATGGCCGGCCGCGATCTGCTCGAGCTCGTGCGACTCGTCGAAAACGACCGTCGAGTAGTCCGGGATCACCTGCCCGTAGTCGTCCTGGCGCAGGGCCAGGTCCGCGAAGAACAGATGGTGGTTCACGATCACGATCTGGGCGTCCTCGGCTCTCTGCCGCATTCGCGTGATGAAGCAGGCATCGTAGTCCGGGCACTTCTGACCGAGGCACGTGTCCGATCTGGCGTCGATCGACGGCCAGAACGGCAGGTTCTCGGGAAGCTGCGTGAGCTCGGCGCGGTCGCCCGTCTCGGTCGTTTCGGCCCACTCTCGAATCGCCTCGAAGTGGTCGCGATCATCCATTCCGCTGAGAATGGGCTGGTCGTGGGCATTCTGCAGACGGTGAATGCAGACGTAATTGTTGCGTCCCTTCATGTACGCCGCCCGAACGCGCCCGGGAAAGAGCGATTCGAGCAACGGCACGTCCTTGAAGTAGAGCTGCTCCTGGAGGCTCTTCGTCGCCGTCGACACTATTACCCGATTGTTGTTCGCGATCGCAGGAACGAGGTAAGCGAGCGTCTTCCCGGTTCCGGTTCCCGCCTCGACGATGGATATGCCGCCACGCTCGAAGACAGTCGCGACTTCGCGAGCCATTTCGACCTGTCCCGAACGGTACTCGTATGCGGGGTGTGCGCTTGCCAGCAGTCCGTTCGGTCCGAAGACGGCGTCGAAGGGTTCGGTCACGGGGCGTTTCGGCGGCTTGTCGATTGCGGCACCTACCTTGCAGGCTTCGCAAAGACCGCGTCGTCGATCTTCTGGTCGAACTTCACTTCCGAGAATTGCGTGACGAGCGTTGCGGTCGGAAGTGTCTGCACCATTCGCATGGCAATCAGCACGTCACCGATCTTCCGATAGTCCGAGAGCGTGGTTGTGACAGGCATCGTGGCAGCCGTCGTTTCTATTACCATCTCGGTCCGGACCAGGAGTCCCGTCTCGGCATCGTAGAAGTTCTTTGTCGGTGAGCCGGCATCCCTCGCTGGAGTCAATTGCACGACGTGCACGCTCCTGCCATCCAGATTCTCTGTCCCGACAAACTCCACGGTCTTCCAGACTTCGCGCCAACGGACATCGGACGAGAACACGGATCGCTCGACGAGCGCGATCTCCCGCGCATCCATGTCCCGAAGGCCCGAGAGCGGATCCTGCGACCAGCCGACCTTCCCGTCGTAGCCCTGACGCGTGGTTCCGAGCCCGTCGATGGTCGTCGTGACAGAGATCTTCGAGGGTTCCTTCGAAATGATCTCGACGGTGCCCTTGAGTCCGAAATTCACCACTTCGAGCGTGCCTGCCATCGTCATGGACTTGTGACCCTCGATGGCCTTTCGGCCCCCGATCGCCTTCACGTAGCCGTCGAGCACGGCTTCCGCGGTCGGCGGCTTTGCGTCCGGCTTCGACCTCGGAGCCTGGGCCGATGCGTGTGCCGACCAGGCCAGGGTCACGGCCGTGACCAGAATGACCAGTGTGAGTCGTCGCATGAAAGGCTCCTTTCTCAATGTCGTTCGTTCGAAATATGGGCGATTGCCGCGTCGAGAACCGGGTCGGTCCCCGCAAGATACGACGCGCGTGTTCCCGGCGCGGGGATGTCGGGCGATACGCCGTGACCCTCCAGAAGCACGCCGGACGGCGTCTTGAAGTCGGCGACGGCATACTGGAGCACGGCGCCGTTAGGCAGTCTCTCGATGACGGAGGGCAGAACCGCGCCGAGCGTCCGGTCGCCGACGACGGTCGCGCGTCCAAGCTCCTGGAGGGCGCCAGCGAGTATCTCTGACGTGCTCGCGCTGCCTTCATCCGTCAGAATCAGAACCCGGCCGCGATAGCTCCAGGCCTGCTTGTAGGTCACGAAGCGTATCTCGCCGCGCCGCATCTTCATCGTCCCGAGACTGACTGCCCGATCGACCAGCAACGAGGCAACACCGGGCGCCATCTGCCCGATGCCCCCCGGGTTGTCGCGCAGATCGATGACGATCGCCGCAGAGTCGCGAAAACACTCGAGCTCGCGGCGAATCTGCTCCATGAGCACCGGCATGAAGAAGTTGAATCGAATGTAGCCGATGTTGCCCGGCAGCGATCGCGACTCGAAGTTCACGAGCACAGACGGCATCTCCCCGAACTGAACCGGCTTTCCGGGTGAATCCGAGCGAACGACCGTCGTCGTTCCCGGAACGTCCGTTCCGTCGAGAAACGCGACCTCGACCGGAGTGCCAGGAATACCGCCGAGCAGGGCGCCGATGGCGCGTCGAACCGCAAGTCGCTTCATTGTGTCCTGGCGGTTCGACTGCATGATTCTTGCGACGAGCTCTCCGACGTCGGTCGCGCCAATGCGTGTAAGCACGTACCCCGGTCGGATCCCGGCTTCGGCGGCCGCGCCACCGTCGACGACGGACGTGACGACGGGCCGGCCCTCTATGAGGCGTACGGTCATGCCCGCGTCGCCTCCCCACGAGGCCCCCCCGGTGTCGAGCTTCGCGTCAACGACTGACTGCGGCGGTATCACGGCCAGATGCGACACCTTCAGCTCGCCGAGCATTGCATTCAGCAGAGGATAGAGATCAGCGTCATTGGCGATTCCCGCGACTCTGGGCGCATATCGGGTTCGAACGTCCTGCCAGTCCACACCATTGAAACTCGGGTCGTAGAACTTCTCGTTGACGATCTTCCAGACCGTCTCGAAAGTCGCCATCCGCGCTGCCGCCGCATCGGCTGCGGCCCGCGGCGCGTCGGTCGCGGCGGACGCTGGCGCAACGAGAAGCGATGAGGCAATGGCGATGCAGAGGAAACGAAGGAGTCTCACGCCGCGAGTATAGCAGTGGGAGCGCGAGGTCTCACGACTCGGCGAAGTGCCGGTCGACCCGTTCGCGGGGAACTCACGGGCGATGGTGGATGGCGTCTGTATACTCCGCCGCATGGACAAGAAGCGGTTTGAAGACCTCGTCGAGCTCGTCGCGCGGCTGCGCGCGCCGGGTGGGTGTCCGTGGGATCGCGAGCAGTCGCTCGAAACGCTCCGACCGATGATCGTCGAGGAGGCCTACGAGGTCGTCGAAGCCATCGAGGATGGCACCCCGCACGAGCTTGCCGGTGAGCTCGGTGACCTGCTTTTCCAGGTTGTCTTCGCGGCGCGTATCGCCGCCGACACCGAAGACTTCGACATCGGTGACGTCGTCACCGCCATACACACGAAAATGGTCCGCCGACACCCGCATGTCTTCGGTGATGCCGAGCTTGCGACGGCCGACGAGGTCCTGAAGAACTGGGACGACCTGAAGCGAAAGGAGCGGGCCGCGGCCGGCGTGGAGTCGCCGAAGGGTCTGCTTGACGGCGTGAGTGGACACCTGCCGGCGCTGCTCGAGGCGTTCAGTCTCACCGATCGGGCATCGCGCGTCGGTTTCGACTGGCCGTCCGTCGAGCCGGTCTTCGCGAAGCTGCACGAGGAGATAGGCGAGCTGCACGCGGAAATCGACGCCTCGGAGCCTGACCGGGCCCGTATCGAAGCGGAGCTCGGTGATCTGCTCTTCGCCGCCGTGAACGTAGCTCGGAAACTCGGCGTCGATCCCGAGACCGCACTGAAGCGATCGAACCGGAGCTTCAGGCGACGATTTGCCCACGTCGAGCGCCAGCTCGAATCTGGCGGCCGCACGACGAAGGACGCGACGCTCGAGGAAATGGACGCACTCTGGGATCAGGCCAAGGCGCGTGAACGGTCGGACTGATCGCGGGTGACAGAACCCGTTCACCTGTGGTTATCTGCGTCCACCGCGGTCCCATCCACTTCCTATGAAACTCGCGAAGATCATCGACAACACCCGATGCATCGGATGTCACGCATGTACGACTGCGTGCAAGTCCGAGAACGAAGTCCCGATCGGCGTCGACCGCACCCGCGTCAAGTACGTCGAAACGGGAGTCTTCCCGAACGTGCGCCGGCACTTCCAGGTCACGCGCTGCAATCAATGCGAGCGTCCGCCGTGCGTCTACATCTGCCCGACAACGGCGATGTACCAGCGGCCCGACGGCCTCGTCGAGTTCGACCAGGATGCGTGCATCGGGTGTCGCGCGTGCATGGCTGCGTGTCCTTACGACGCGGTCTACATCGATCCCGAATCGCACTCGGCGGCGAAATGCCACTTCTGCGCGCACCGTCTCGAGCTCGATCTGCAACCGGCGTGCGTCGTGGTCTGTCCCGAGGAAGCCATCATAATCGGCGACCTCGATGATCCCGAGAGCGTCGTGTCGCGTCGCATCGCGCGCGAAGGCGCGCAGGTGCGAAAGCCCGAGCTCGGCACCAGTCCGAAACTCTTCTACATCGGCGGCAGCCACGTGACGCTTCGGCCGGAGGCGGCCGCGCGACCTGATGGCGACATCTTCATGTGGTCGTCGCAGCGTGCCGACGAAACCGTTGGACGCGGCGCCGGCAACATCGCTTCGACGCTGCTCGCCTACGACACAGCGCACGTCATCCCGTGGGGCGTGGACGTCGCGCTCTACATGTGGACGAAGTCGCTCTCGGCGGGCGCCTTGCTCGTCGCCTCGCTCGCACTCGTTTCGGGGCATCTTTCGGGCTCGATGCTCGCACGACTTGCCGCACCTGTCCTTGGCATTCTCTTTCTTGCGGTGACGCTCGTGTTGCTCGTCATCGATCTCGAGCATCCGAGGAAGTTCTACACGATCCTCACGCGGCCGCAGTGGAAGTCATGGCTCGTGCGCGGCGCCGTCATCCTGACGGCGTTCGGCGTGCTGTCGGGAATCTGGCTGATCGCCGGTGTCGCCGCGGCCTGGCTGCCCCTGTCATTGCTCTGGTGGCTGTCGTGGCCGATGCTGGTCGCGGCGTCGCTCGCGGCCTGTTACACGGCCTTCCTGCTCGCGCAGGCGACCGGGCGCGAGCTGTGGTCCACGCCGCTGGCCGCGCCGCACTTCATCGTGCAGGCGGCGCTCGCCGGCAGCGGAGCGCTTATCATGATCGTCGCCGCGCTCGACGTGCCGGGCTCCGGCATCGCATCGGCTGGCGACGTCGAGTGGCTCGGCAACCTCTTTCTGGTTTCGCTTCTGACGCACGCGATCTTCATCGCGGCCGAGTTGTTCATGCCGCATCGGTCATCGCACGTCGCGCGTGCCGTCGGCACTGTCGTGAAGGGGAAGTACGCGACGGAGTTCTGGGTCGGAGTCGTCCTCGTCGGCCTTTTGCTGCCGCTTGTTCTCGTCACGATCGGAACGACCGGCATCGCGTGGGCGCTCGCCGCCGCGATCGCCATGATCGGTCTGTATCTCTGGGAATACGTGTGGGTGTTTGCTGGCCAGGCCGTCCCGTTGAGTTGAAGTTCAAGTGACGCAAGGAAGAAGAACAGTGGGTGTACAGAGAGCACCGAGACAAGGAGAACACGGAGGCTCGGTGATCTCTGTGCCTCTGTGCTCTCTGTATTCCCACGGCGATTTTTCCGTCGTCAAATGCCGGGCGTCGCGGAAAGGACATCGATGAGCTCAGAGAGCAAAAAGCCATTTGTTCGGGCGGCAACCGGTCCGAATTCGACATATCCGTCCTCCGACCAGTGGGATGACTGGGTCGAGTACGACTCGAAGTCGTGGCCGAAACGCGTCACGAAGCGCTACATGCTGGTTCCGACGCTCTGCTTCAACTGTGAGGCGGCCTGTGGACTTCTCGCTTACGTCGACAAGGAGACGCTCGAGATTCGGAAGCTCGAGGGCAATCCGGTACACCCCGGAAGTCGCGGCCGCAACTGCGCGAAGGGTCCGGCAACTCTCAATCAGCTGACGTCGCCCGATCGCATCTACCACCCGCTCAAGCGCGTCGGAGTCCGCGGCGAAGGGAAGTGGAAGCAGGTCTCGTGGGACGAGGCGTTGGACGACATTGCGGGCCGAATACGGCTGGCCCTCCAGGAAAAACGGCACAACGAGGTGATGTACCACGTCGGCCGGCCCGGTGAGGACGGGTACATGTCCCGCGTCATCCAGTCGTGGGGCGTCGATGGGCACAACAGCCATACAAACGTCTGCTCGGCGGCCGCCAGAACCGGATACGCCTTCTGGATGGGCGACGACCGGCCGTCGCCCGACTACGCGAACTCACGATGCATCCTGCTCATTTCGGCCCACCTCGAGACGGGGCACTACTTCAACCCTCACGCGCAGCGCATCATCGAGGGAAAGCAGAAGGGCGCGAAGCTCATCGTGCTCGACGTGCGGTTGTCGAACACCGCCTCGTCGGCCGATCACTGGCTTTCGCCGTGGCCGGGCTCGGAGGCGGCCATACTGCTCGCGATCGCTAAGATCCTCCTGGACAGCGATCGCATCGACCGCGAGTTCATGCGGCGATGGGTGAACTGGGAAGCGTATCTCGCCGCGATGCGGCCGGAATTGCCTCGCACTTTCGAAGCGTTCGTCGATGCACTGCGCGAAGCCTACGCCGAATACACGCCCGAGTTTGCCGAGGCCGAGAGCCAGGTTGCAGCGGAGACGATCCGGACAATAGCCGAGCACGTCGCCAATGCCGGATCGGCGTTATCGACGCACGTCTGGCGCTCGGCTGCCGCCGGAAACGAGGGCGGCTGGATGGTTGCTCGCGCGCTGTTCTTCCTCAACGTGCTGACGGGCAGTGTGGGAAGCGTCGGCGGTGTCTCTCCGAACGTGTTTCACAAGTTCACGCCGGCGCCGTTCAAGAAGCCGCCGTCACAGAATGTCTGGAACACCCTGACGTGGCCCGAAGACTTCCCGCTCGCGCACCACGAGATGAGCTTCCTGACGCCGCACCTCATGCGCGAGCGCGGGCACAAGCTCGACGTCTACTTCACGCGCGTCTACAACCCGATCTGGACGAATCCGGACGGCTTCACGTGGATGGAAGTACTCCGTGACGAATCGAAGGTCGGATGCCACGTTGCGCTGACGCCGACCTGGAGCGAAACGGCCTGGTGGGCAGACTATGTGCTTCCGATGGGACACGGGCCGGAGCGGCACGACAATCAGAGTCAGGAGACCCACGCGGGCACGTGGGTCGGATTCAGGCAGCCGGTGCTTCGTGTTGCGCGTGAACGCATGGGAATGCCGGTGAATGACTCGCGCGACTCGAATCCAGGCGAGGTCTGGGAGGAGGGCGAGTTCTGGATCGAGCTCTCGTGGCGCATCGACCCCGACGGCACGCTCGGCATCCGGAAGTTCTTCGAATCGCCGTATCGCGACGGCGAGAAGGTGAACATCGAGGAGTACTACCGCTGGATGTTCGAGCATTCCGTGCCGGGGCTGCCGGCCGCCGCCGAGGCCGAGGGGCTCGATCCGCTCGGATACATGCGGAAGTACGGAGTCTTCGAGGTTAAGCGCGACATATATGACGCGCAGCAGCACGGCCGGGCGCTTTCCGAAATCGAGCGCGCGAACAGCACGGTCGACCCCGCAACTGGAATCGTCCGGAATGCGGCGGGCCAGAGCGTCGGACTGCAGGTCGACGGAGGCCCGGTCGTCGGGTTCCCGACGCCGTCACGAAAGCTCGAGATCTATTCCCCGACGCTCGCCGAGTGGGGTTGGCCGCAATACGCGGTCCCGACCTACATTCGCAGCCACGTCCACCACTCCGCGATCGAACGGAGCCGGAACGAGTTCGTGCTCATTCCGACGTTCCGCCTTCCGGTAATGATCCACACGCGGTCGAACAACGCGAAGTGGCTCGTGGAGATCGCTCATACGAACCCGCTCTGGCTGAATCCGGTCGACGCCAAGCGATTCGGATTGCAGACGGGAGACCTGGCCAAGGTCTCTACTGACATCGGCTATTTCGTGTTGAAGGTCTGGGTGACCGAGGGCATCCGGCCCGGCGTGGTGGCGTGCTCGCATCACATGGGCCGGTGGCGACGCGACAACACGAGTCCCGAAGCGCCGGGAAACGACAAGTGGGGTTCGTCACTCGTTCGAATCGACGAGGGAACGGACGGTACGCGAAAGGTAACCAAGCTCGGCGGTGTAGAAGCGTTCGAGAGTCAGGACCCGGATTCCAGGCGTGTCTGGTGGGGGGATGCGGGCGTCCACCAGAACCTGACGTTCCCGGTACATCCCGACCCCGTGAGCGGTCAGCACTGCTGGCATCAGCGGGTGCGCATCGAGCCGGCAGCGGGACTTCGGGAAGGAGAGGTCTTCGTGGACCTCAAGCTGTCGGAGGCGGTCTATCGGGAGTGGATGGCCAAGGCCGTGCCGGCGCAGGGTGAACTGCGCCGGCCATTATGGCTGCACCGGCCGTACAAACCGACGGCTGCGGCCTACCGGCGGGTTCCGGCTGCAGCCGCCGACTGAACTCGCGGCAACGAGCCGGTGTAAAGGGTCTTTCCGGTACTGTCGATCACCGAGTACTCGAGCACGTCCTCGGACAGCTTGAGCGACACGAAGTGAAACGCCGTGTCGATTCCGTATTCGAGGCGCGGATCCTTCTGGTTGATCCCGCCGGCGTGGATCTTGGAGCCGCCGCCGGAAATCATGTAGTGCACCCCATCGACCGGCTTTAGCTTCGCGAAGAAGTGCTCGTGGCCCGTCACCACGAACTGCACGCCGTGTTTGACCAGGATCGGTACCAGGGTCGCCACGAGTTCCTTGTCGTCGCCGTGCCGGCTGCCCGGCGAAAACGGCGGATGGTGGGAAAAGACGATCTTCCACTTCGCGGTCGATGCCGCGAGCGCCGAGTCGAGCCAGGCAAGCTGCGATCGATCGCCCTTCTCGGAGTGCGGCGTCGAGTTGTAGGTAAAGAACTCGACGAGGTCTCCAGCCGGCTTGAAGCTGTAGGCGCTCTTGCCGCCCATGTTGAACAGCGGGAAGTTCATCTGCTCGTTCGCGCTCTTCTGGTCGTGATTCCCGAGTGTTGCGTAGAAGCGGACGCCACGGTCGAGCAGAGGCTTGTACGGAATGTCGAAGACGAGAGTGCGTTCCTTGGCCCAGCTGGTTCCGTAGAGGTTGTCGCCGACCATCAACACGAATCCGAATCCTACACGGTCATGTTCAGCGACCATTTGACGTGCGACTTCGTACTGTTGGCCCTTGCCGGTCCCCTGGTCGCCGATGACAGCGAAGCGAATTGAAGCCGGAGCCGCGGGTAGACTCGCAGGAGAAGCCGAGTGCTGCTGAGGGTTTGCCGTCGCAACGACCAGCGACGTCGCGACCAGAAAAACAAGAAGGCGGAGTGTTCGATGCATCGATCCCATGTCCCTTGTGGTTGTCGCGTGCCGTAGTGGGCACGGTGTCCGGACATTCTAGCCTGATCGAGAAGCGGCGTACGCGATGATGCGGTCTCATTGGGACCGGAGGCGCATCTTCGCGCCGTCACGAGGCCGGCTCGCTGAACGAAACCGCTCGCGGCAGGAAGCAGTGTCGCTCGGTCGTGGATCAGGCTCTGCCTCAGTGCAGCTGCCAGGCCCAAATCCATCACATCGCTCCACAGGGCAACCCGACTACAGATCGTGGCGTCGGACCGAGGCCTCAGGGAATTGCGGTTGCAATTCGGCTATCCGAAGCGCAGACTCCGTCCAGTTTTCAGTGTCGGGATCACGAGAAATCGACCCGGCAATTTCGATGGCGGACCGTTCTGGTCCGCGTCCCACAAAGGAGACAGGTCATTATGTCAGCCATTGCACCCCAGGCGCGTCGCTGGACCGCTTTCATCGCGCTGGTACTCGCTTGCTTCGTCGCCGTACCGGCGTCGTCGTCATTCGCCGCGCAAAAGTCGAAGGACAAGAAGTCCAAGAACGCCAGCGGTCCGTCGAACGCGCCGACGACGACCGGAAAGCCGATCATGTGGATGGACCGCGGCAACATCGCGGGACTCGACCTCATCCACGGTATTGGTAGCGCCGAGACCATGCCGAAGCCTCCCTTCACGTTCGTGAAGGAAGACGTGTCCGGAACGAATCCGAAGATCCGGATTACGGACGCGAACGGCATGACATGGAACATGAAGTTTGACGAGGAAGTGCACGCCGAGATTGCGGGAAGCCGCTTCGCCTGGGCGTGCGGCTACATGGTCGAGGAGAGCCACTACGTCGCCTCGGGAACGGTTCAGGGCGTTTCCGGACTGGGCCGCGCCAAGAAGTTCGTCGGCTCGGACGGCTCGTTCACGGCGGCCATGTTCGAGCGTCGTCCCGACGACATCGCGCGTCGCAAGACACCCTGGTCTTGGGACTCGAACCCGTTCGTGGGCACGAAGGAACTCTCTGGACTCGCGATTCTCGCGGTCATGATGAACAACTGGGACGCCAAGGTCGACAACAACAACGTTCTCGGCATGTGGAACGAAGACAAGTCGGCCGTCAACGAGTGGTACATCGTGGCCGACTGGGGCGGCACGTTCGGCAAGATGGGCGGCGTGTTCTCGCATTCGAAGTGGGATATCGACGCCTTCAACAAGCAGGGCTTCATCAAGGGCGTTTCGGGCGGGCGGCTTCAACTCGAGTACTCCGGCAAGGGTGGAAGCATCCTCAAGTCGGTGCCACTGGAGCATGCGCGCTGGTTCGCCGGCATCATCGGCCAGCTGACCGATGCCCAGCTGGCTGATGCCTTCCGGGCGGCCGGAGCGACACCCGCCGAGGTCAGCGGATTCTCGGCCCGCATGCGCTCGAAGATCAACGAGCTCAAAGCGGCAGTCAGGTAGTAGTTCGTCTCGCCAGGCGCGAGGACGTCAGCCGCGTCCCCGCTGCCTGGCGGCTTCGAACAGGATGACGGCGGCCGCGATTCCGGCATTCAGCGACTCAACCGGTGACGCCAGTGGAATCGAGACCGTTTCGGCAATCGACGAAAGGGCGTCGGACGAAAGTCCGGCGCCCTCGTTGCCGATGACGACCATCGTCGGCCGCTTCCAGTTGAACTCGGTGTAGGCGATTGAGCCATCGGCCACCGCCCCGACAACAACGCCGTCCAGCTTTCCGATCTCGTCCGCCACCAGGTCAATCGGAATCCGTCGGGCGATCGGCAGTCGGAACGCCGATCCCATCGAGGCACGAAGTGCCTTGGGCCCATAGACTTCCGCAGTTCCAGGCGCCGTGACGACGCCCGAAGCCCCTGCCGCTTCCGCGGCGCGAATCACCGTGCCGACATTGCCGGGATCCTGCAGGCCATCGAGCGCTACCACGAGCGGGTTCTCACCTCTGAGAACGTCGTCGAGTTCGAAGCGGGGCCTTCCACCAAGCGCTACAACGCCCTGAGGCGATTCCGTGTCGCAGATCGTCCGCATGATCGCCTCGGGAACCAAGGCTCCCCGAACGTGCGCGCGGGCAACCCGTGCGAGCAAGGCCTCTCCACGCTCGCTCTCCGAGAACACCGTCGTGTAGATGAGCGCCTCGAGGTGAATCGATGACCGCAGCGCCTCGTCGACTAGACGCGCGCCTTCCATGAAGAGGTGGAGCGGTTCTTCACCGTCGCGAATCCGCTGGGCCCGTTTGATCAGGGGATTCTGTCGGCTCGTGATCTGCTCGGTCAGCACGCCGGTGAGAGTACGAGGCGACTGGAATGGTGTCAAACGTGTGACCCTGGAGATTGTGATCGACGGTTGCCGGGCCATTCGCACACGATGAACAGGCCTTTGCGCGAACGGGCAAAGCATCCCGGCGAATCCGAACCGCTATCTGTCGTGACTATGGCCACGCTCTTGGGTGAGTTTCCCCACGAATTTCGGCCATTCCGCCTTTAGGACAGGTCAGACAGGGTATTTGCGGCTCTTTTTGCCTGCTCTGCGGACCATTCGTGGCCTTTCTTATGCATGAAAGGGTACTTGCTCCTGCCGCGCACGTGGCGAATCGAGGGCAAGCCAGGAGGCTGGAATGATCTTGGTCTCTGAAACGCGGGAAGTCGATAGTAAGAGCCGGCGTCAGACTTCATCGCAGCCGGTGTTCTCTGTACGTGGCGTTTCAAAGGTCTATCACATGGGCGATGTCGACGTTCACGCCCTCCGAGCCGTCGACCTGGACCTCTTCGAGGGCGAGTTCGTGGTGCTTCTCGGGGCTTCAGGAAGCGGCAAGTCTACATTGCTCAACATATTAGGGGGCCTCGACACGCCGACCGCGGGCGAAGTGCGTTTCCGGGACAGCGATCTCACTTCGGCTGGGGAAGGCGAGCTCACGGAGTTTCGCCGAAATGCCGTCGGATTCGTCTTTCAGTTCTACAATCTCATCCCGAGCCTGACGGCGCTCGAGAATGTCGAGCTAGTGACGGAAATCGCCCGCAATCCGATGGACGCGGCCGAAGCGCTGTGCCTGGTGGGCCTCGGCGACCGGATGAACCACTTCCCGGCACAGCTGTCGGGAGGCGAGCAACAGCGCATCGCCATCGCTCGCGCGGTAGCGAAGCGGCCGGACGTGCTGCTCTGCGACGAACCGACGGGTGCCCTCGACTACGCCACCGGAAAAGTCGTTCTCGAGGTGCTCGATCGAGTGAACGCGGAGTTCGGTACGACAACTGCCGTCATCACCCACAACGCGGCAATCGCCCGTATGGCGGACCGCATTGTGCGCATGCGCAGCGGTGAAATCGTCTCCGTCGAACAGAACGCCGACCGGAAGCACCCGGACGAGCTCGAGTGGTAGCCGAATGCGAATGCTCAACAGAAAGCTGCTTCGGGATCTCGGCCGTTTGCGCGGGCAGATGGTCGCCGTGACGGCAGTTGTCTGTTGCGCCGTCACGACATTTGTTGCAATGAGGTCGAGCTACGGAGCGTTGCTGAACTCGCGTTCCGGCTACTTCCAGAACTACCGCTTTGCCGAAGTCTTCGCGCACGTCAAACGCGCTCCGATCGACGTCGTCAGCGAGCTCAGAGCCATCCCGGATGTGGAGGTCATCCAGGCTCGCGTAGTGTCGGACGTCACGCTTGACGTGCCTGGCCTCGACGAGCCCGCTACCGGGAGACTCGTGTCGATACCGACGGACGGTCCGTCGCCACTCAATGCGCTGTTCTACCGGCAGGGGAGCGCGCCTTCGCGAGATCGGCCCGACGACGTCGTGCTCAGTGAGGCATTCGCCAATGCCAACGGACTCGCGCCAGGGGATTCAGTCGGGGCCGTGCTCAACGGAAGGTGGCGCAGACTTAGAGTGAGTGGAATTGCCCTGTCTCCCGAGTATGTCTACGAAATCCGCGGCTTGTCTTCGATGCTCCCCGACAACAGGCGCTTTGGCGTTATCTGGATGGGCGATGAAGCACTCGCCGCCGCTTTCGATCTGACAGGTGCGTTCAACGACGTTGCGCTTACGTTTTCAGCTGGCGCATCGGAGCAAGCGGTCATTGCACGCATCGACGAAGTTCTCGCGCAGTACGGTGGAGTCGGGGCATACGGTCGTGAGGATCAGGTGTCTTTTCGGTTCCTCTCCGACGAAATTCGCGGTCAGCGGGCGTCCGGATTCCTCGCTCCCATGGTTTTTCTCGTTGTCGCGGCCTTCCTTCTTCACCTCGTTCTCACAAGGCTGGTCGGAACGCAGCGAGAGCAGATCGCCGTGCTCAAGGCCTTCGGATACTCGAACGGCTCAATAGGGTGGCATTACCTCAAGCTCGCCCTGGTGGCAGTAGTGGCCGGCTCGGTCGCTGGAATACCGTTTGGCCTCTGGCTCGGCCGACAGCTGGCGGAGCTCCACTTCGAGTTCTACCGTTTCCCCGAGCTGATATTCGGACTGAATGCGTCCGAGATTGCCGTTGGGGTCACGATGACATCAGCCGCGGCATGTCTCGGTGCGTACGGCGCTGTGCGGCGTGCGGTAACTACGCCGCCGGCTGAGGCCATGCGACCGTTGCCGCCGGAGACTTTCCGACCGCTCATCATTGAGCGACTCGGCTTGCAGCAGCTGCTGGCGCCGGCGGCGCGGATGCTGTTCCGGAACATAGAGCGGCGTCCGATCCGGGCAGGGCTGTCGATACTCGGCATCGCCCTCGCAGTCGCGATCGTAGTCCTCGGGCGATCGATGTTCGACGCGGTCGACTACATCGCGGACGTGCAGTTCCAGCAGGTGATGCGTGACGACGTCACAGTCACGCTCGTCGAGCCGCAAGCCGGGCATGTGCTCTCGGATCTCGCTCATCTGCCGGGAGTCCTTCGAGTCGAGCCGTTCCGGTCTGCGCCGGTGCGCTTGTCGCACGATCATCGCTCGCATCGGGGCTCGATCCTCGGCCTTCAGCACGACGGCACACTTAGGCGAATAGTCGATCTGGAACGGACCACAACATCGGTGCCGCCCGAGGGTCTGTTGCTGACGACGCGACTCGCAGACATCCTCGGCGTGAGACTAGGTGATGCCGTTCGAATCGAGATCCTCGAAGGCAGACGTCTGGTACGAGCCGCGCGGGTCACGGCCGTCGTCGAGGAAGCAATGGGACTCAACGCGTACATGGATGCCCGAGCGCTGGCCTCGCTTCTGGGAGAACAGGGTGCGTGGTCCGGTGCTTACCTCGATGTGGACCCAGCGTTCGAGGCGGCACTCTACCGGGATCTGAAAACGACGCCGGCTGTCGGCGGGGTCTCGTTGCGAAGCGCGGCGCTCGACAGTTTCAAGACAACCATCAGCGAGAACATGCGAATCTCGAACGCCACGATATTCTGCTTTGCGATCGTCATCGCCCTGGCAGTCGTCTACAACGGGGCGCGCATTTCATTCTCCGAAAGGCAACACGAACTCGCGAGTCTGCGAGTACTCGGTTTCACGCTTCGCGAGATCGGATTCCTGGTGTTCGGCGAGCAGGTCATCCTGACGGCAGCGGCAATACCGGTCGGATTCGCACTCGGGTGGGGACTCTCGGCGTGGATCAAGCAGGCGATCGGCTCTGATCTGATGCGGCTTCCCGTCGGAACCGATCCGGCCGGGTTCGCCATTGCAACCATCGTCGTGGGCGCGGCGACCGCAGTCTCCGGGATTCTCGTTCACAGGCGCGTACGGGGGCTCGATCTCGTCGGCGCGCTGAAGGTCAAGGAGTGACTCGTCATGAAGCGCATCATTCGCCGAGCCGTTCTGGGAGTGATCGTAGTCGCCGTTCTCATCGCCGTCGTAGTCGCGCTCCTGCCCAATCCCATCGAGGCCGATTCGACGAGTGTCCGGCGCGGGCCGCTTCGGGTCACCGTCGAGGAAGAAGGCGAGACTCGATGTCGAGTGCGCTACGTTGTAGCCGCACCGATTACAGGTCGGCTCGAACGTGTGGGACTTGACGAAGGACAGGTCGTGACCAAGGGCCAGGTCGTCGGACGAATGTATCCGCCGCCGATCGACAGCCGCCAACGAGCGGACGCCGAGGCGCGGGTATCGGCGGCGGAATCGTCCTTCAACGAGGCCCAGGCGAATGTCGCCCTGGCAACGGCGGAGGCCGAGCAGTCAGCGAAGTCCAGGCAACGCGCGCAGCGACTGGTCGAAGACGGCCTGATCTCACGGGAGCAGTACGAGTTGTCCGATACAGCCGCGCGAACGGCCTTGGAGTCGGTTCAGGCGGCGACTTTCAGGCTCGAGCGAGCTCGTGCAGAGGTAAGGCAGGCTCGATCGGCGCTGATCGCTGCAGGCTCCGAAATGCGTTCCACTCCAGTCACGCTCAGTTCTCCAGCGGCCGGCATCGTGCTTCGGGTCCTCGAGGAGAGCGAGCGCATAGTCGCCTCCGGAACCGCTATTCTGGAGATCGGCGACGCCTCGCGGCTCGAGGCAGTTGTTGACGTGCTGTCGTCGGATGCGGCTTCGATCCATCCCGGTGCGGAAGCGGAGCTGAGCGGCCTGGGAGGCGGGATGCGTCGCGGCACCGTCCGAACCATCGAGCCGGCAGCGTTCACGAAAGTCTCGGCGCTCGGTGTCGAGGAGCAGCGGGTGAACGTGATCGTCGACTTTCCGGAGAACGTGACCGAGATCGGAGTCGGATACCGCGTACAGGCGACGATCGTTGTCTGGACTGGGGACGATGTTCTGAAGGTGCCTACAGGTGCACTGGTGCGATCCGGGGAGGATTGGGGTGTCTTCGTGGTTGTCGACGGACGCGCGCAATTCCGTCGCATCATTGTCGGCCACCGAAATCAGCAGGAAGTGGAGGTCGTTTCGGGTCTCGTCGAGGACGAGCGACTGATCCTTCATCCGCCGAACGATCTTGCGGATGGCACGATGGTGACGACAACTCCCGATTCGTGAGAGTGACTGGAAACAGAGGTTCGGTTTCGGACGATTGGCGCCGTGCTCTCGCTGCGCACGCGAAATGAGTCGAGGGGTCCTCCGAATGCGACGCAGATCGGATCGTGGCGACCCTGGATCCGGGCTGGCCAAGGCACCGTCGCGATCCCCGTATCAACCGGCGGCGCTGAGGCCTCCCTGTCGTTCACCGCGTCGAAACGGGCGTCTTCGGTTTGACACGACTTATGGAAACGCCCGAAAGTTAATCTTCTGCCCTCATTTGCCGATTTCCCCCGTAAGTTCGCGTCCGGAGGATCCATCAATGAAGAATTCGAGCGTCCCGCGAAGAGGCCGCCTGGTCGCCATAATCACATCCATCGTATTCGCGCTGCCCGTTCTCGTGCTCGGCAGTGGCACGACCGAGGCCAGGCCGACCATCCAGCCTGTTGACGGACCGGCCGTCTGGTCGTTCAGGGTCGAGGGCGATGCGGCCGCCAGGTCGGGAGTTTCAGGTGCGCGCTTCGTGGCGATCGATCGTCCTGCAGGTGCGCTGCCGTCCGGCATTCGCCTCGTCGGCGTTCCGGCTGGAGCTTCGAAAACTGCCGACTTCCTCCTCGAAGAGTTCGACGTGTTCACCCCCGACGCCCGGATCAACGCGATGACCGAGAGCGGTGAGGTGTCTCTCCCTCGACCCACTTCGAAGGTGTATCGCGGCCGGTCGACGGACGGATCGGCAGATGCCGTGCTCGGTGTAAACGGAGGCGCAGTGCAACTGCTTCTGAATTTCTCGGGCGAGACTCACGTGGTCCTCCCGATGGAAGAGGAAGGCGGCAGGCTCGTCATGACCAAGAGCGCGGCACTTCGTCCTCCCTCGGTCGAGACGCCGTGCGCGACCGATCTGGTTCCCGAGAATCGTGCGTTCCTCGAGCAGTGGCCCGAGTTCGAACAACGGATGTCCGAGAGTGTCGCCACGACGACGATCCTCGATGCCGATCTCATGCTCGACGTGAATCAGAGCCTCTACACGGGACCGTTCGGGAGCAGCACGGTGAATGCGACGAACTACATGAACCTCCTCATCGGCGCCGTCTCCGCAATCTACCTTCGCGACGTGAACGTGCGACTCCGGATTTCGTCGCTCACGATCTGGACTTCGGCCGATCCTTTCTCCGCGACGAATTCGAGCGGACAGCTCAACAACTACCGGAACTGGTGCAACACGAACCGCACTGGAGTCTCTCGTGACCTGGCGCATCTCTTCGCGAACGGCAACGTGACGAACTACGGTGGAATTGCCTACCTCGACGTCCTATGTGACGGTCAGTTCGGATACGGCGTCAGCAATATCTACACGGGCGTGACGTTCCCGACGGCCAGTTACCAGTGGGACATCAACGTGACGGCGCACGAGCTCGGCCACAACTTCGCCAGCAATCACACTCATTGCTTCAGCCCGCCCATCGACATGTGCTACGGATCGGAGCCGGGCTGCTACAGCGGTCCTTCAGTTCCGGTGAATGGAACGATCATGAGCTACTGCCACCTGACGAGTGGAGGTATCACGATGGTCTTCCACCAACGGTGCATCGACGTAATCAGACCTGCGAGTGAGGCGGCATTCTGTCTGACCGCTACTCCGAACGTATCGCGAGATACCGTCGGCATCTTTATCGGCTCGTCGAGCGCCTTCTTCCTCAGAAACAGTCACGCACCCGGGCCGGCAGATTTCCTCGTCAGCTACGGACCGGCGGGCTCCGGATGGGTGCCGCTGATGGGTGACTGGAACAACGACGGCGTCGACACGCCTGGCCTGTATGCCCCATCGACAGGGACCTTCTTCCTTCGAAACAGTTTGTCGGGTGGAGGCGCTGACGTCGTATTCGGGTTTGGACCGGCGGGCGTCGGCTGGACGCCGATTGCGGGTGACTGGAACGGCGACGGCGTGGACACGGTAGGGCTTTACAGCCCGACTACCGGGTCGTTTTTCCTTAGAAACAGCCTCTCGCCCGGTGCCGCAGACCGGGTCTTCAGCTTCGGTCCCGGCGGGCTGGGCTGGATCCCGATTGCCGGCGACTGGGACGGAGACGGCATCGACACGGCTGGCGTCTTCGATCCGACGAACAGTGTGTTCTACCTGCGCAACGTGCACGCGGCCGGCGCCGCGAACACAGTCGTGTCGTTCGGACCTCCGGGGTCAGGCTGGCTTCCGGTCGTCGGCGACTGGAACGGTGACACGAAGGTGTCCATCGGCCTCTATGCGCCTTCTACTGGAACGTTCTTCCTCCGCAACCTGCTCACTCCGGGTGCGGCGGACCTCGTGTATTCGTTCGGCGGACCGAACCTGACCCCGATTGCCGGCAATTGGGACGGCAACTGACGACGGACGGCCCGGCGCCTCGATGGCTCTTTGTCTCCGCGTGCGAGGTGCCTTCCTGTCCGAAGGGACTTCGCGCGCGGTCGCGCTGCATACCGTGTTTGACGGTCTCCGTCGCCCGACCGTAGACTCCCCGGGAATGCTTCGAATCATTGCACTTCGGGTCGCCGCCGCAATTGCGGTCCTGTTCTTCGCGGCGTTCGCGTCTCCGGCTCTTGCCGAGACGCGCGCCGTTACCTTCCCGACGGCGCTCAAGCCGAACACTCTCAACAATGTTGCCGTGAGCCGGATGGCCCCGGTCGCGTTCATCGGTTCACGCGACACCGACACCGTATTCGCGTTCGATCCGCGGACTGGGACGGCGATCGGGCAGGTTGAAGTGGCGGACGGACCGCTCTACATCGAAGTCCTCGAGCGTGCGGGCTCACGCATGCTTGCCGTGAGCTGCGACGGGTTTCTCGGAGCGGCGTCGAACGTCATCACGTTCATAGACGCGACCGAACCGCAGTCAATGCGTGTTCTTCGCACGGTTGCGCTGCCGGAGCAACACGTCTTCTTCCTCGGATATCGAACGCTCCGCTTCATCGATGACGGTCAGGTGATGCTCGTCACGGCTACCAACGAGAACACTGCCGTCGCGCTCCTCATGGCGTATGACGTGGCAACCGGATCCGAGCTTGGACGAGTCGAGGTCGGTTTCGCTCCCGGCAGCCTCGACATCGGCTTCGATGGCACTCGCCGGATCGTGGCCGTTTCGCAGTCGGTGGCGCCTCGGGGAAGGGTGACGATCGTCGATGCCACAGATGTCGGGTCGATGCAGGTGTTGCGGACGATCAAGTTCCCGCGCAAGTCCGGCTTGTACAACGTCAACAACGTGGAGCTCTCGGACGACGCACGGTTCGGTGTCGTCGCAACGGGAGATGGCAACGTCTTCTTCACCTTCGAACCGGCGAGCGGTCGGGTTCTTGCAAAGACGGTAACAGGCGCCTTTCCTACCTATTCGAGACTGTTTACATCGGGCGGAGCACCAAGGCTGCTCGTGACCGGTGAAAACGCTTCGGCAGTATTCGTCTACCGCATGGAAGATCCGGCCGCACCGGCGCTTCTCGGCGTGTATGACGCGCCATCGGTATTCCTGGACGTCGAGCCGGCAATATCGTCCGATGGATCGACTGCCTATGCGGGGACGACTGACGGCAACCGGATTTACGTCGTTGATCTTTCGACCGGCGCGCTACGGTATCAAGTTTCTACCGGCCAGCGCCCCATCTCGACGGCCGTGTGGGAAGGAGGCGGGGAGCGCTTCGTGTGCACGGCCGCGGCGAACTCGTCCGACGTCACGACGTTTCGAGATACCGACGGCGCATTCATAGGATTCCGATTCGCCGGTCCCGCGGGTGCCGCGCTCTTCTCGCTCTACCAGAACATCGTCATCGATCGATCGGGTACGACCGCGTACGTGGCTTCGCAACGGACGAACGAGCTGCTGGCCATCGACATAGCATCCGCAGCCGTCGTCGACCGAATCGAGCTTGGCTCGAAGCCCTCGCAACTCGCGATAGCCGAGACCGTGGAAGGGCGACGCACGGTGCTCGCCCTCTGTTTCGGCGACGCAACCCTTGCCGCCGTCGACGTCACGGATCCTTCCGACCTGCGGCTCGAGCACCAGACGCCAATCGAAACGCCCTATCCGTTCTTTCTCGAGTTCGCCAACGTTGCCGTGACCTTCGATGGCTCGACGGCATTCGTTGCCGACGGCAATCAGTTCGTCTATGCGATCGACGTTGCGACCGGCGAGACGCGCGGCTCGGTCGGCACCGGGTTCATACCCGTCACGACCTCGCTGTTCGAGGATCGCGGCCAGAGGCGTCTCGCTGTCCTGAATGCCTCGAGCGACAGCACGTCGGTCACGGTGCTCGATGTGACGAATCCCGCGGCGATGAGCATCGTCTCGACGACGCCGCTTCCGAAGAACCTCTTCGTCGCACTCAACAATGTCCCCCGCTTCTCGGTAGACGGCCGATTCGTTTTCGTGGGCGCGAGCCTCTCAGAGATCCTCTTCACGATAAACGTCGAGACCGGGACCATCGCCGGTTCGCTCGAGAAAACGAACGCCGTCGTACCGGCGGCCTTCGCCGACGGCGCCACGCAGATGTTTGCCGTAGCGAACCTCGGCACCGATCCGACGCTTACATACCGCCTGAAGAAGTCTGGATCGCCCCGCGCCGCGACGTCGATTGACGAGCTCGAGAACGGCTTCGTGCTGGTAGGGAACGACCCGGTTGTGTCGGCGGACGGATCCTCCGGATACGTGCCGAACTACGGGCGATCGAGTCTCATCGCGTTCGATCCCAGGACTGGTGCGCTGCGTGGTGAGCTGCCGCTTGGAAAGGGTCCCGGGCAGATCGCAATCGACCGCGCTTCCGGAGCGATTGCCGCGATCGAGGTCAACGGCTCGGCGAGCCGGATTCTCATCGGCAACCTGTCTGACCTCGCGGCAATTCGCACGAAGGCTGCTGCGGCTTCCAGGAGACTCCAAGGCGCTTCACTGGCACGTTCGACGGGTTCAGTCACAGACAGGGATGTTCGCCGAGACGGCGCCGATCGCCCGAGGCTCGCAACGTACTCAATCAAGGACCGCCGGCTCAGCCAATGGAATCCCCCCTCGAAATCGAAATAAAGGTGAAGTGTGATGATTTCGGCGCCCTTGTCGACAATCATCGCGAGCTCGGCTGGACCGTTGTCGAGCCGCGTCACTTCGAGTCGAATGATGTCTTCGAGCAGCCGGAAGATGCGCTGAAGCGGCGCGGATCGATTCTCCGTTTGCGGGTCGCAGGCGGTCGGGCGACTCTCACGTACAAGGGACTCGTGGCTGAGAGCGCGGGCACGAACGTGAAGATCCGCGAAGAGCTCGAGACCGACGTCACATCACCCGAGACACTGGCGGAGATCTTTGGCAGGCTCGGGCTTCGGCGATCGTTCCGCTACGAGAAGTACCGGACCGTGTATCGGCTCCGCCTCGGTGATGTCGAGGTGCTGGCGATGCGCGATGAGCTGCCCTTCGGCGAGTTTCTCGAGCTGGAGGGCTCAGAGGCCTCGGTCCGGAGCATCGCCGACACGCTCGAAATCGACGAGAGTAGATACGTCGCGGAGAGTTACATAGGCATTCAGGCGATGCTCTGCGCGGCTCGGGGAGTCGAGCTCGAGGATCTGGTATTCGGCGAGGCCGCGGCAGGCATCTGACTTGATCACGCCGCCGTCAGCGTGCGTGGAACTTGAGCCAAGGAGAAACGAAATGTTCAGCAAGGTCGATTACGTCATGGTCAACGTGTCCGACATGGGCCGGTCAGTTGCGTTCTATCGCGACATCCTCGGGCTTCCGCTGAAATTCGAGTCGCCCGGATGGAGCGAGTTCCAGACGGGCTCGACGACGCTTGCGTTGCACGGAGCGCCAGCGGGAGAGGGTGCCGCGCACGGAGGACCGACGGCGGGAACGTGCTCGATCGGCTTCTCGGTCGAGGACATTCACGCCACTCACGCCGAACTTCAGGGACGGGGAGCACGCTTCGTGATGCCGCCGACGGACCAGCCGGAGGAGGGAATCCGGCTCGCGGTCTGTCTGGATCCGGACGGCCTCGCGATCTCATTTGCCGAGTCGATCGCGCGGTAGCAGCGATTCTGCTTACTGGATCGTCATCGTGACCGTCGCGGTGCGCACCCGACCGTCGGCATCGCGGCCTGAGAAAACCAGGTCGTAGGTTCCCAGCGCGGCCTTCTTCTTCACCTTGAAGTCGAACGTCACGCTCGAGCCCGTCGTCGCCTGCGACTTCGGTGACAGCTTCACCTTGATCGGCTTGGTGTCCGGCGCCGTAACGGTCACGTTTCTTGCGAATCCTCCGGAACGTACGATCGTTACCGGGATGCTGCCCGTCTGTCTCAGATTCACGGTCAGCGTCGCCGGCTCGATGACGAGCGAGAAGTCAGGGCCGACGACACCGGCTGCCAGAATCGTGCCGTCCGCTCCCACCGCGTAGCGGACGGTTGCGGTCACGGCAAACACCCCGAGCAGGTCATCCGTGACGCCGCTGGCCTCGGGCGTCCACGTCGCTCCGCCATTGTGTGTGCCGAGAATGGTCCCACCATCGCCAACGGCCCATCCGTTCTGCGCGTCGAAAAAGCTCACGTCACGCAGGTGTGCGACGCTGCCGCTCGATTGCCCGGTCCACGTTCCTCCGCCGTTCGTCGTCTTCAGAATCGTCCCGTTGTTCCCGACGATCCAGCCGGTAGTTGAGTCGACCATGTCGACCCCGTTCAGGGCCTGCGTCGTACCGCTGGTCTGGGCGGAAAGGGTGTCCGAGGCAATGTGAATGACCTCGCCTGAGAGCCCCACCGACCAGCCTTGATCCGCGCTGACGAAGTCGACGTCGTTCATCTCAGGAGTGACCTCGTTGAAGACGGTAGAGATGTTGAACGAGGAGCTCAGGCGGTGACGAATGTGGGTGCGAGGTCCGGGGCCGACTCCCCACCCGGTCTCCGCCGAAGCCGGGCAGAGACGGTTCTGAAACGGTATTCCCGCTGTCGCGGTCCACTGCACCCCGGACCACGATGTCCCACCGTTCGTGCTTCGAATGGCACAGGCCTTTCCGCCCACCCAGACAGTGTCCTCGTTGACCATCCGCACCGCATTGAAGCCATTGGCTGAATCGACTCCAGTGTTGGTGACAGGCGACCAGGTGGCTCCGCCGTTGACGGTGTGAAGCAATGTCACATTCGCGCCAGCCGCCCAGCCTTCATTCTCGTTGATGAAGTGAATCGAGCGCAGCTCGTTGTTCGTGCCGCTGGTCTGTTGACTCCAGTTGTCACCCTGTCCGCGAGGTGCCGACGCAACTGATTCGGTGGAGGTGCCGGCCTGATCCGTGCCGTTCTCTTGCGAGAGCCTCTCACCGGAATTTCCCCGAGCGGGCTGTGCCGGGACGCCCAGGTTCGTCAACGGGCTCGCCAGCAGCATGGCAATGACAAGCAACAAGTGTCTGGATGTGAGTTTCATGTCGCCTCCCAAG
>CAZQBW010000001.1:0-141263 GCA_964591515.1 uncultured Clostridia bacterium | reverse complement strand
CAGAGCGCACAGAGGCACGGAGACCACAAAGAAGCCTGTAATCTCTGTGCCTCTGTGCTCTCTGTACGGCCACGCCTTCCCCTGCAATCAGGTAGTGTCCGGGTACGCTAGAGCCTCTCGGCCATCCGCTTCAGCAACTTGTGCGGGACGAGCGAGACCGGATCCGTGGCGTGGCGCTGGACCAGACAATGGCGATCGGCGAGATGCTCGAGCAGGGAATCCGTGGGTGTGCTTCCGCTCGGATGCCCGATGTCGCCTCTCATCAACTCGCGCGCGGCGCGAGCCGGCGGCTGCCCGGATCGCGCGAGGACCTCGCGCAGGAGCAGCGTCATGTGTTCCTCGGTCGGTCCAAGCGGGAGCGCCTCGAAGTCGATCCTGAGATACCTGGGCAGGTCGTGACACAACTGCCCGGCGAGGTTGATGACGGTCGCGCAGCCTCCCGATCGCCGGGCAATCGACGAGGCCGCTTCGTCCGAAATGTCGTAGTTGTGTACCTCGCGAATGTAGCGCGCGACGTCATCGGCGTCGAATCGCAGGTCCGACGCATCCAGCTCCACGATCGCATTCCTGAGGCGCGCACGCTTGAGGAACGGCGGAGCGGTCTCAGACCCAACGACGAGCCGGATGTAGGCGGGCAGCTTTTCGGCGATCGCCTCGATCAGAGTGTTCGCACCCTCGGACTCGGCGACGTTCTCGTAGTTGTCGAGTATGACCGATGTGACCGCCAGCTCCTGAATCGCACCGACGATCCACTTCGCCGCTTCGCGAACGTCCGGAACGGGACCCGGCGCTGCGATCGGCCAACCGTAGATCGCCGAGACGAACGACGCGACCAGCGCATCGAGGGACGCGTCGGACGGCTCGAGGCCAATCCACCTCGCGGAAGCGCCTTCCTGCGCAGCGAAGAACGACAGGACCGTCGTCTTGCCGTGTCCGGGAGGAGCCTGGATGAGCATCAGCGGCGCCCCGGAGCTGCTTTCGATGTAAGAGCGGACATACTCGCGCCGGAACGCGAGCGGATGCGTGTAGACCGGCGCCGACTTCAGATCGGCACCCGTCGTCACGACGGGGTCTTCGGCATTGACACTCATGACGCCAGGAGAGACAGGGGCTGCGGCGCGATTTCGATGCGGCGGGAGTCTACTCAAACGCTCCGGCGAGGTAAAGCAATGCTTCCCGAAGCGCATCCGGCGACGTCCCGAACGTCTCGATCCAGAAGACGCCGGGAGTCGACCGCCACCAGGTGAGCTGGCGCTTGGCGTAGTGGCGTGTATCGAGCTTTGTCTGCTCGATGGCCGATGCGAGGGTCCGGCTTCCTGTGAGGTGTTCCACGACCCGACGGTAACCGTGGGCGCCGAGCGCCTTGGCGTCGGGCGGCAGTCCGGCATCCAGCAGCGCTCGGACCTCTTCGACCAGACCGGCCTCGAACATCCGGTCGGTGCGCTCGTCGATGATCCGGTAGAGCGTCTCGCGGGGCGGCGACAAAGCGATGACCCGAACGCGAGACGCAATGTCCCGAGACGGCACCTCGCGAGGCAGAGCCGCGTGCAGGTCGGCAGCCGACTGGCCCGTCGCGATTCGCAACTCGAGCGCGCGCACGACGCGCGATCGATCGCGCGGAGCAAGGCGCGCGGCCGACACCGGATCCAGACGTGCGAGCAAGGCGTGGAGATTCTCCGGACCACGTCGCTCGATTCGCTCCAGCAGCCTTGCGCGTATGGCAGGATCTACGACGGGCGCCTCGAAGAGCCCCGTCGTCAGAGCCTTCAGGTAGAAACCGGTCCCTCCCGCAAGAACTGCCGTTCGATCGCGTCCTTCGATGTCCTCGATTGCTGCGGCGGCCGCGCGCGCCCAGTCACCGGCCGTGAAGTTGACCGTCGGATCGACGACGTCGATCAGGTGGTGCGGGACGCCCTGGCGTTCCGCAATCGGCACTTTCGCCGTGGCCACCTCGATTCCGCGATAAACCTGGACCGAGTCGAGGTTCACGACCTCGCCATTCAGTGCGAGCGCAAGCCCGATGGCCAGGTCGCTCTTGCCTGAAGCCGTCGGACCAACGATCGCGGGTATCGGACGCACGGACGCCGTCGCCGTCAGGCGCCCGTCCGCTTCGTCACCAGCACCGGGCACGGAGCGTGGCGAATCACGCGTTCGGCAACGCTGCCGAGCATGACGTCCGCGAGCGTCACTCCGCGCCGGCCAACGACGATGAGGTCGATTCCATGGGTCTCTACATAATCGACGATCGTCCGCCACGGCTCGCCGAACAGCGCCGACGAGACCGATGGAACGATTCCATCGCCAATTCGGACAAGTTCCTCTGCGAGCCGGCGATCGGCTTCGACCTGTGTCTTGTGCGAGACAGAGTCGTCCGTGTCTTCGCCGGTAAGCATGCCTTCGCGGACGGCGTATCTGAGCCGCGAGCTGTCGACGACGTGGATCACGTACAGTTCGCCATGGCATTCCTCGGCGACTTTCGCGGCGAGTCGAACTGCCGCAGCCGCGTTGTCGGAGAAGTCAGTTGGCGCGAGGATCTTCTTGAATAGCGGCATGGCGTGGTCCTGTCGGCGAAAGTGATGGCCAATGGTACCCCACGAGGTTGGACTGTCAACGCCGTGCGCCCGAACCCGATTCTGCGATATACACCGCCTTCAATGATGGATCGGGACAAACGAATCGAGGAGTCGCTCGACGACTATCTCGCAAGACAGTCCGAACGCGTTTCCGACTGGATCGATCGACTCGTCCCGTCGGAAGAGATCGAGCCGTCGGTTCTTCACCAGGCGATGCGGTACAGCCTGCTGGCGGGCGGCAAGCGGCTGCGCCCTGCATTGTGTATCGCCGCGGGCGAGGCCTTCGGCGCACCGCAGTCCGATCTGCTCCCGGTTGCGTGCGCGCTCGAGATGATCCACACCTACTCGCTCATTCACGATGACCTGCCGTCGATGGATGATGACGACTTCCGCCGCGGTCGGCCGACGTGCCACAAGGCCTTCGGCGAGGCCACTGCAATTCTCGCCGGCGACGCGCTGATGACTCTGGCCTTCAGGATTCTCGCAGTCGAGGGAATCGCCGCGGGCCGCGAGGTCGTTCGTCTGCGGACGATTGCCGAGGTCGCGGCAGCTGCGGGTACGCCGGGCGGCATGGTTGCCGGGCAGGTGCTCGACCTGGAGGGCGAGCGCACTCCGGTCGACGCGCAGGGTCTCGATCGGCTCCACGCAGCGAAGACGGGGGCCCTCTTGACCGTCTCGGTGACCGCAGGCGCGCGCTGCGGAAATGCTTCCGAATCGGAACTTGATTGTCTGCGGCGCTTCGGAGCGGGTCTCGGGCTGGCGTTTCAGATCGCTGACGACGTGCTCGACGTTACCGGCACGTCTGAAGAGCTCGGCAAGACGCCGGGCAAGGACGCGGCATCAGGGAAATCGACCTATCCGGGGCTTTTCGGCATCGAGGGATCGCGTGAACGCGCGCGCGCGGCGATCCAGGAAGCCCTCGCCGAGATCGAATCGCTGGGCCCGCGCGTCGAGCGGCTCCGGCAGATGGCTTGCTTCGTCATCGATCGTCGGAAATAATGCCCGCTGCGGCAGAAAGGGAAGTCCGGAGCGGCACATGCCAGCTCAGGCTATCCGATCCTGCGCTCAGAAAGGCCACAAACAAAACGTGACAGACATGCCTCTGCTGCCCACGATCGACGATCCTTCGGATCTTCGAAAACTGCCCACGTCCAAGCTGCCCCAGGTCGCCAAGGAGATCCGGGAGTACATGATCGAGACGCTCTCGAAGATCGGTGGCCACACGGCAGCCAGTCTCGGACCCGTCGAGCTCGCGCTTGCACTCCACTACTCCTTCGATACGCCACGCGATCGACTGATCTGGGACGTCGGCCATCAGGCGTACTCGCACAAGATAATCACCGGGCGTCGTGATCGCTTTCCGACGGTGAAACAGTACGGCGGACTTTCGGGGTTCCTTCGCCGGGAGGAGTCGCCGTACGACGTCTTCAATGCCGGCCACGCCGGGACCTCGATCTCGGCGGCCCTTGGCATGGCAATCGCCCGCGATTTGAAGGGCGAGGACTTTCACGTCATTGCCGTGATCGGCGACGGCGGTCTGACAGCCGGAATGGCGATGGAGGCCTTCAACCAGGCGGGTCACGACAAGCGACGGCTGATCGTCGTGCTCAACGACAACGAGATGTCGATCGCGCCGAACGTTGGCGCGGTCAGCGGTTACCTGAACCGGATCCGCGGCGGGCAGCCGTACAACACGATCAAGGACGAGATCGAGGAGCTTCTCAAGTCGATCCCCGGGGTTGGCGAGATGATGTTCAAGAGCGCGAAGATGATGAAGGACGCCATCTCGCGCGCGTTCGTTCCCGGCGTACTGGCCGAAGAGCTCGGGTTCCGATACTACGGGCCGATCAACGGTCACGACACTGATGCGCTGCTCGAGGTATTCAAGGAAGCGAAGCACCTTGATCACCCGGTTCTCATCCACACGCTGACGATGAAGGGCAAGGGGTACGAGCCTGCCGAACGTGATCCGTACTCGTGGCACGGCACCACGCCGTTCGACATCGCTACCGGTACGTTCATCAAGTCGAAAGCCGCGGCGCCGACGTACACGCAGGTCTTTGCCGAGACGACGGCGAAAATGATGGAACAGGATGAGCGAGTTGTCGCGATCACGGCGGCCATGCCCGACGGGACGGGACTCAACAAGGTGTCACCCCGATTCCCTGACCGTGTCATCGACGTCGGCATCGCCGAGCAGCATGCGGTCACATTGGCGGCCGGAATGGCGCTAGAGGGCATGAAGCCCATCTGTGCGATCTATTCGACGTTCCTCCAGCGTGCATTCGACCAGGTCGTCCACGACGTGTGCCTCATGGACATTCCGGTAGCATTTGCCATCGACCGGGGCGGGATCGTAGGCGCCGACGGGCCGACGCACCACGGATTGCTCGACTTCACCTTCCTTCGGGCGCTTCCGAACATGATCGTCATGGCTTCGAAGGACGAGAACGAGCTCGCGCGAATGCTGAAGACGGCGGTCGAGGCCAACCATCCGGCCTCGGTCCGGTTCCCGCGGGGCAACGGCCTTGGTGTCCCGATGGATGAGACGCTCGAGCCGGTGGAGATCGGCAAGGGCGAGCTTCTGCGCGAAGGCTCCGATGGCGCGATCATAGCCATCGGGCACATGGTCGCCGCTGCGGTCGAGGCGGCCGAGCGGTTGTCCTCGGAAGGCGTCGAGGTCGCCGTCATGAATGCCCGGTTCGTGCGTCCCCTCGACACGGAAATGCTTCTTGCTCTGGCCGACACGACCGGATGTCTGGTCACTGTCGAGGATCACTTCCTCGACGGTGGATTCGGTAGCGCGGTTCTGGAGGCGCTCGAGGCGAACGGACGCTCGGGCGTGAAGGTGGCGAGGATCGGAGTTCCGGTAGGCGTGCACCAGCACGGCCCGCCCGAGGTTCTGCGTGCCCGGTTCGGCATGGATGCCGACGGCATCGCGCAACGCGTACGCGATCTCATCGCCGCGGACAGACGTGTCGGCTTGCATCGGTAGTCGAGTGCAGCGTCGCTGCCTCCGTGATGCTCGCTGGTTCGTCATTCAGGTTCGGAACCGGGAGCGATAGCAGCCGGGTTGACACCTGGTCGGATCATCCGGCGTCTTCGTGGCAACCCGGTCGCTATCGCTTCCGGTTCTGATCCGACTAGTAGTTGTGACACTGTCGTGCGAGGTCGAGACTGTGCCGAAAGCACATGCGGAACGCGAGCGTATCGACAAGCTGCTCGTCGAGCGCGCTCTCGCCGACTCGCGTGAGCGTGCGCAGGCGCTCGTGCTCGCGGGACTCGTCCTCGCGGACGAGCAGCGCATCGACAAGCCCGGACAGACCGTGCGTCGCGACGCCGTCATTCGCGTCAAGGGAGCCGTCCACCCATACGTCGGTCGCGGTGGCGTGAAGCTCGCCGCGGCGCTCGACGCGTTTGGCGTGGACCCGTCCGGAAGCACCTTTCTCGATGTCGGCGCGTCGACTGGCGGATTCACGGATTGTCTGCTTCAGCGCGGCGCAGGTCGAGTGGTGGCGGTGGACGTCGGGCACAATCAGATCGACTACCGACTGCGCACGGATCCTCGGGTCGAAATACGGGAGGGCGTCAACGCCCGTCACCTCGAGAGCTCGGATTTCGATACGGCGTTCGACGGCGCGGTGATCGACGTGTCGTTCATCTCGCTCCGCCTGATCCTGCCGGCGGTTGCGCCATTGCTGCGGCCTGGCGGCGTGCTGGTCGCTCTGGTCAAGCCGCAGTTCGAGGTGGGGCGATCGGATGTCGGGAAGGGAGGAGTCGTCCGGGACGATGCGAAGCGTCACGCGGCGCTGCAGGCGATAGAGGAGTGCGCCGCAGGACTCGGACTCGCGCATCTCGGTGCGATCGAGTCTCCGATCGCGGGAGCGGATGGCAATCGGGAGTTCCTTCTTGGTCTCGAGAAGCCAGCCGGCGTACCGCTACATGATCGCTGACTATCCCGTTCCGCGCCTAGTCTCGGAGTACTTCACCATCGTCAGCACATTGCCCTGACCATTGTACGAAACCTCGTCCATGATGCTCCGGATGAGCAGAAGTCCCCGCCCGCTCGGTCGCAGGAGGTTTTCCGGTGCACACGGGTCCGGCACGTCCTGTTCCCGGAATCCTGGGCCCTCGTCCGAGATAGTGAAGCGCGCTGCTGCGCAGGTGAACTCGGCCTCGATCGTGACGAGCTTTGCTGCATCGTAGCCGTTGCCGTGCTTGATCGCGTTCACGATGGCTTCGTCGAGAGCGACTACGACGTCAATCGACTCGGGGCGCACGAATCCGAGGTGGACGAGGCGTTCGGTCAGGTGATTGAGCACACCGTCGAGGAACTCGACGCGGCTCGGAATCACGAACCGCACGGTCTCGGTGAGATACGGCAGGATCTTCAGCGTGTCCCCGTGCAGTTGCTGCTGGGCCATAACGCGCTCGATGGCATCATCGATCGACTCGTCGCTGAACGGGCACGCGAGGGTGTCGGCGCGGATCGGCCCAAGCGTCTCCCGCAGATCGACGGGCCTGCCGTTCGTGGTGATCACCAGCGGGATCGGACGGCGCTGTGCGTGAATGCTCCTGAGCATGGCGCGGTCGCGGGCCGCGGCATTCGGCAAGTCGGCCACAACGAGGTCGACGACACCGGACTCGATCCAGCGAACCGCTTCGTCAGTCGAATCAACTGGCGTCACGGTATGGCCACGCCTGGCAAACGCTGTCGAGAGGTTCTGTCGCAATCCGGAATCGGACTCAACAACGATGACTCGCATCCGGTCGCTGGAACCCGCGTTCGGCTGCTCGGGTGGCTGTGCTCCCATCGTTTGCAGCTTACACGAGCGTTTCGCAGGGAAACAAGCATGGGGTGTTAGAATCCGGCCCCTGAAATGAGCTCGAACACTTCTGAAGTCGCAGCTGCAGGCCAGCGGCGAACCCGTGCGGCGGCGATGTCGGTCGTCGTGGCCATCTCACTCGTGTTGATCAAGGTAGTGGCTGGCTCGCTGACGAACTCGCTCAGCCTGATGGCGTCCGCGGTCGATTCGCTGACGGACATCTTCGCGTCGGCAGTGAATTTCTTCGCCATTCGCGCCGCATCGAGGCCGGCGGATCGCGAGCACGTCTACGGGCACGGAAAGGCGGAAGGACTTGCGGGACTGTTTCAGGCCGTGATCATCGGATTGTCCGGAGGGTACCTCGGTTACAAGTCCGTCGTGCGGTTGTTCAAGCCTCAACCGATCGAGGCAGAGGTCATCGGCATCGCGGTCATGGCGATCTCAATGGTTGCCAGCTACCTTCTCGTTCGCTACCTGCGACGCGTCGCAAAGGAGACCGGATCGCTGGCGCTCGAGGCCGACAGCCTTCACTACTCCACGGATGTGCTGGCAAACGGCGGAGTGCTGCTGCTGCTGGCCGTGGTCGCCGTCACGGGGCTTCCTATCCTTGATCCGATCGCCTCACTCGGAATCTCGGCGTACATCGTCTGGGCGGCGATTGGAGTGCTGAGAACATCGATCGACCATCTGATGGACCGGGCGGTGCCGGACGAGCTCATCGAGAGCATCGCGGAGCTCGCGAGCCGACACGAACATGTTCGGGGCGTTCACGACATCAAGACCCGAGTTGCTGGGTCGGAGAGCTTCATCGAACTGCATCTCGAAATGGACGGAGGGATGTCGTTGCGCGACAGTCACGACGCAGCCGTCGAGGTTTTGCGCTTCATCGAGCGAGAGGTGCCGAACTCGCGCGTGTTCGTGCACGTGGATCCGGTCGAGACAGAGGTGGAAGGTCCGGCGGGTGACGCGTGCTGAATACGAGGCAATGCGGATTCAGCGGATCGAGCGGATGAGGCGGATCAGAACAATCGAGTGCTGATCCGCCCCATCCGCTCGATCCGCGATATCCACGTTGCTCTTCCGCTCAATACTCGATCAGCTTGAGTGCCTTGTCGTAGACGTCCTCGACCTGGGGCAGCACCGCCCTCTCGAGGATTCGCGAGAAGGGCACCGGCGCGTACGCCGAGCCAACCCTTCCGATCGGTGCATCGAGGTACTCGAAGCACTCCTCGGAAATCCGCGCGGCGATCTCGCCACCGACGCCGCCAAGCACCTTGTCCTCGTGGACGATCAGCACCCTATTCGTCTTCTTCACCGACTCGACGATCGTCTCCATGTCGAACGGGACGATGGATCGCAAATCGATGACCTCGACCTCGACGCCGTGCTCTTCCTTCAGCTGGTTTGCCGCGCGCAGCGACCAGTGAACTGTGGTGCCGTAGGTCACGATGGTCAGATCCGAGCCGGGGCGGCGAATCTTCGCCTTGCCGAACGGAATGCGGAAGTCCGGACCCGGGTCCGCCGTCTTCGCGAAGATCTGGTTGTAGAGGTACTTCGGCTCCAGGAAGATCGTGATTCCACGGCTTCGGAAGGCCTGTCGCAGCAGTCCCGCGGCGTCATCGGCGAACGCCGGCATTACCACGCGAAGTCCCGGAAGGGTCTGGAAGAACGCTTCGAGCGTCTGCGAGTGATATAGACCGCCGCCGATATAGCCTCCGCACGAGAGCCTGATTACCAGATTCGGACAGAACTGTCCGTTCGATCGGTAATAGTCGTGAGACGTGTCGACGATCTGCTCGGCCGCCGGCCAGTAGTAGTCCGCGAACTGCGCGCCTTCGATGCAGACCCAGAGGTCGTCGCGATAGCGCGACATGCCGTTGGCCGTACCGCTGATGTAGTCCTCCGCGATCGGTGCGTTGAAGACGCGTTTCTCGCCGAATTCCTGCAGCATTCCCTTCGTGACGTTGAAGACTCCGCCCTTGTCGTGCGAGGCCACGTCCTGACCCCAGAGAAAGGTGTGCGGATTGCGCTGGAACTCTCCGATGAGAGTGTGGTTGATGGCCTCGCGAAGCGTGATGACCTCGCCGCCGGTCTGCTCCACGAGTTCGGAAGCCTCGACCTGCGCCTGTTCGGGGAGAACGAACATCGTGGCCGTTTCAGGATCCGGATCGGGAGCTGCTTCACCCCGGTCGGCGGCATCGTCGACGATGGCCATGTTCTCGGCCTCGATCGCGGCCAGTTGGTCGGCGGTCACGCCGGATTGCTCGAGCATGTATGTGCGCAGGCGCGGGAAAGGATCCATCGTCTCGCACTCGGCGATCTCGTCGGCCGTTCGGTACAACTCGTGCCGGTCCGAGTTCGAGTGAGCGTGGATTCGACGGCAGAGCGCGTGCACGAGCGCCGGACCCTCGCCCGATCGGACGTACGCCACTGCTTCCTGCATCGCGCGGTGCGAGTCGAACGGATTCGTGCCATCGCAGTTCACGATGAGCAGGTTCTTCAGGCCGCGGTAATTCTCGGAGACGATCGGGTTCGCCGACTGCACGCTGACAGGGACCGAAATGCCGTATCCGTTGTTCTGAACGACGAAGATGACAGGGAGTCGTTCCCGGGATGCGCCGTTGAGAGCCTCGTAGACGTAGCCCTCCGAGGTCGATGACTCGCCTTGACTAGAGAACGCGATGCGATCCTCGCCGTAGGTCCTGGCGCCTCGGGCAATGCCGACCGCGTGAAGTGTGTGGTTGCCCGTAGCCGACGACACATTCCAGATCCCGATCTCGTGCTTCGCGAAGTGATTCGACATATGGCGTCCACCGGACGCCAGATCGTTCGCCTTCGAAAGGCCATTCAGAATGAGCTCGTAAGGTGTGATTCCTGCCGACAGGCACGTGAGCATGTCCCGGTAGTAAGGGAAGAGCCAGTCCCGGTTAGGTCGGAACGCAAGGCCGAGCGCGACCTGGATGCCATCGTGGCCCGCGTGTGATGCGTGATAGGACCACCCCTTGGCCTGGCGAAGATACTTTCTGGCGCGA
Source organism: uncultured Clostridia bacterium (assembly GCA_964591515.1). Taxonomy (GTDB): domain Bacteria; phylum Acidobacteriota; class Blastocatellia; order UBA7656; family JADIYM01; genus JADIYM01. The sequence goes on along the minus strand of CAZQBW010000001.1, from coordinate 130,832 downwards.
TCATCGACGAGGCGCGCCTGGTGAATCAGTCGGTACCAGGTCTTCTGCGTCTCGATGTCGACTTTGACTCCTGCGTCATTGAGCGGCTTGAAATGGATGCTGGTGAGCGTCTCTGTACTCATTTAGGTCTTCTCTTTTCGAGTTATTGGCCGCGATACAATATCAGGGCCGGTCCATCGGTTCAACGGTCGTCATGACGCGCGGTCGACGCAACTCTCTGGGCACTTCTCTCGATCATGGGGCGCCGGACGGAGCGAGCAATCGCCTGCCGGTCATACCTATCAGAAGGAGATTTCGATCATGTTGAACCGGGTACGGGTTATGTTTGGAGCGGTGCTGGTCGCCGTTCTTGTGGCCGCGAGCGCGAGTGCCGCGGCAAAAAAGGCTCCCGCGGGCGCGGTGCCGGGCGAAGATGACTTCCGGAGTGCGACCGGCTACACGATGGCGCTCATGGAGCACTGCAAGGCCGTGAATCGGCTCGCACGAGCGAAGGGACCGTTCAAGGCCGAGCTCGCTCGCGAGCACGCCGCCGAGATCACGCGCAGTGCGGCGTCGGCGTCGCGTCACGTAAAGGGCTACCTCGCCGCGCTCGGAAGCGACCAGCGCGTCCTGGTGACGGCCCAGAGCGGGGCACAGCAGGCGGGCGAGTCGGCGATGGTGCGGCTCGCAGCCCAGCTCGACGACTCACTCAAAGCGGCTTCGCCCGATCGGAAAGTCGTTGCCGACGCGGTGACCGACCTCTACCTCGCGGCCAAGGACCTCCTCGTATCGCACAAGGCCGCCGGAAAGGCACTGGGCATCCCGGCGGCGACTCCGCCACGCAAACCGGTGCCTCGCAAGCCCAAGGCGGCACCCGAGAGCGCGCGAGCGGGAGCCGTCGCTTCGGAATAGGCGGCAATCGTTCCTGCACGGGGCTCCAGCGGTGCGACTCTGCGCCACTGGAGTCCCCGTTATCGCACTTCGGCCAGAGACTACGGCAGGGCGTCGCCACGCATTCGACCCGTGAGGTTCTCCTCGCGCTCGTCGAAAGCTCTCCGGGCAGCCTCAGGAGCGTTCGGCTTGATACTCACCGGCCGAGCCGGAATGCCAGTGGCGATATTGAAGTCCGGTATTGCCTTCGTGACCACGCCGAAGCTGCCGACCATCGCGTCGTCACCCACGCTCGTTCCCGAAAGCACGGTCGCGTGGTAGGTGATACGCGCACGGTTGCCGATTGACGTGAGGTCCGTTCGCACGCTGTCTATCTCGACGATGTCGTGTGAGTGTGAGTAGATGTTCGCGAAGTCCGAGATCGACACGTCGTCGCCGATGGTCACCTTGCCGCGATCGTCGATGAGCACGTTCTTGTGAACGACCACGTTGTCGCCGAAGGTTAGGTTGTAGCCGAACGACCACTCGACGAAGTGCCACGATTTGAAGTTCGCGCCTACCTTCTCGAAGATGTACGGAGCGAGTACGCGGCGAAAGCGGTGCCCGAGTCCCGCGTGCAGTCCGACGGGAGAACGGTCGAACATCTGCCAGAGCCATGTGATCGGCTTGCGAGGGTAGTAGCGGGACGGATCGCAGTTGGCGTAGTACTCAGGCTCGAGCGTCGTGTTTCGCGGGTCGAAACATGCGAGCATGGTCCGCGCGGCGAACGAAAGGCTGTCGTCGTTTATCCGCTCGAACTCTCCGGGCGTGCCGAAATACAGATCGCAGAGCGTGGTTCGCACGAGCTCGTTGCGATCGACCGCGTCATTGTTGAGCCGCTCCTCGAGCTCGAGGAGAAATCGATCGAAGACCCGCTCGGCCTCCGGAAGCGGCTTGAGCTCGCGAAACGGCATCGGGACGTAATTCGGCATCGGATGGTCGCCCTCTCTCGCTGAATTCGAACCAGAGGTAATAGCCCCGTTGATCGACGGCTGTCAAACCGCGCCTCGAGAGCTGCTGTGCTTGCTGTGCTACGATCCGCCTCGATGCGCGCGCGCGGGTATCGGTTGGTTCTGGCTGGGTCCGCCGTGGCGCTGGCGGTCGTCGTTCTCGCGTGGTGGCTGTTGAGACCGCGGCCACACGTCGACATGGCGACGTTCGCACCCGAAGCGTCAGCGCTCTTCATCGAGCTCGACAGCCTTCCGGACGTCGCAGAAGGACTCACGGGCTCGGACGCCTGGGCCAGACTCGCCAGACCGCTCGGATTGTCGAGTCAGCTCGACTACGCTGGGCCGGTCTCGGAAATCCTCGGCCGGATCGAGATGGGGCCCGAGGACGCGGTCGTTCTTGGCCGATCGCAGTTTGCCGTAGTCGTCATGAACCTGACTGCCGGTGCCGAGGGCGACGCCGAGTCGGGCGCGCTCGTCATTCGCCCGCGATTCGCGCTCGTGATCAAGACGCATTCCGGAGCCGCCGCGGCCGAGCGCATCGCGCGCGACCGCATGCCGCTGCTGGCCCGCAAGGCTTACGGGAGCGAGGTGCCAATCTCGGACGTGGCGGGCCCGGGCGACCGAATGACGATGGCACAGGGTCCGACGGAGTCCAGGAGGATGATATGGGCAGTTTTCGAGGACGTGGTTGTCCTCGGTAACGACGTCGCAGCCGTTCGTGCCGTGCTCGACACTGCCGGCAAGCGCTCGCCCTCGCTCGCGGGGTCCTTCTACCTGGAACGGGCCCGGTCGCTCGTCGACGCGCCCGGTGCACTGGTCTTCGCATACGCCGCGGCGAAGACCGGCGGCGACATTGTCGGGATCTCGCTCGGGGGTATCGGAACGGAGGACTCTCGTCCGGTAGGCGTGCCATCGGCAGCCGAGCCGGAGCCGGCGCCGCTGGGCGGGCTGCTCTCAGGGCTGGCGAAGGGTGCTGCGCATGCGGTCGGTTATGCCGGCCGGTTCGAGAACGGGCGATTCGTGGAGCGAACAGCCACGATCCTGACGCCGCGTATCGCCGAGGCGATGGCAAGCTCGGTGACCGCGGCCGAGGGCGAGCCGCAGTCGCTTGCGCTCGTACCTGATAGCGTCGAGGAGGTGAACGTCGTTCGCGTACGCAGGCCCGGTGAAACCGTCGACGGCCTGCTTACGTCGCTGTCGGGCAGTGTTGACGTAACCGTGAGCGCCACGATCACACAGATGGCGATCGGATCGAGGCGGTCGTTCGGCGCCGAAGCGTCCGACGTGCTCTCGCCTCTCGTCGGGGATGAGATCGCGTTTCTCGATTTCGGCAACGGCGAGCCGTTTGCGGTAGCTTTCGAGGCGCTCGATGCGGAGAAGACCCTTCCGATCGTGGCCCGATACCTGTCCGAGGATGGAAACCGATCGACGAGCGAGCTGTACGGAGGCTTCGAACTCCTGCGATCGACGCACGGCGACGGGCGTGCATTCGCATTCATCGGGCGGTTCGGCGTGTACGGGACGCGAGATCAACTCGTCCGCATGATCGACGCTCGCGCGGCCGGGGGCAGGAACGCGACAGATCTGGCGAAGACGATGTCGGGCCCGAACACGGCACTCATCGGGACGGATCGGCGCGACGATCGTGATGCGGCGGAACTGCTCCTCGCGCTGTCGGTCGCAATGCGGACATCGGACGGTGCACCGGACACGCTCGAGCGGGACGACGTGGTGGCGGCGCGCTCCGGAATGCCGCGCGCGACGAGTCGCTGGGATCTTCGCGACGGCGCGCTCGTGGTCGAAACCAGGTCAGCCGTCGGGAACCTGTCGTTTCTGACGTCGCTGCTGCCTGGGCCGTAGAACACCGGAGGCGCTGACTAGGGTGAAGAAGGCGTTGCCGTACGGCAACGCCTTCTTTCTCATCGATCCGTAACAGTCAAACCCTATCCGTTCCAGTCTCCAGCGATTGGCGTCCCGCCGCCACCGCCGTATCCGAAGACGACGTCTGCCGGCCCGGAAGCGTTGGTATTGATCAGGAACCAGGATCCGGTCCCCGGGTCGTAGACGCCCGGCGTATCGATTCCGTCGGCGTTCCAGTCACCCGTGATGGCCACGAATCCCGGGGGGCCGTAACTGAACGCAAGGTCCGCGGGTCCGTTCGAAAGGGAATTCCGGAGGAACCACGTGCCGGTCCCCTGATCGTAGAATCCCACGGAGTCGCTGCCGTTACCGTCCCAGTCGCCCGCCACGGGGAACGTCCCGCCGCCGACTCCGAACGTGAAACCGTGATCCGGTGGGCCCGCCGCATTGGTGTTCTTCAGGAAGTACAGTCCCGTCGACGGATTGTAGATGCCCACGGAGTCGATGCCGTCGCCGTTCCAGTCGCCGGCGATCGGGCGGTAGATCAACGGCGAGCCGAACGAGAACACGATGTTGGCAGGGCCGTTCGTGTTTGAGTTCCTCAAGAAGAACGTGCCGGTCGCGGGATTGTAGAGCCCCGGCGTGTCCGTACCGTTACCGTCCCAGTCACCGGTGATCGGAACCCAGGTTGCGTCCGTCGGCCCGTACGAAACCGTGATGTCCGCCGGACCCGCATTCTGTGCATTGCGCAGGAACCACGCCGGCGGCGATGCGCCCTGGTAGACAAGGCCCGGCGTGTCGCCCGGTTCGGCGATCCGGGTGATGAATGCATCATCGACGCCGCCAATCGTCGGCTGTTCAGCGCCGAGGACGGGGAAGTTGCCCGAATCGGTATATCCCGCGACATAAGCAGTGCGGGCAGCGTCGATTGTCACCGCAAGTCCGATGTCCGTCTGTGATCCGCCGAGATAGGTTGAGTAGACCAGTTGGCGCCCGGTCGCTCCTACTCTCGACACGAACGCGTCGTTCAGCAGGTTCCCGCCGTTGGCCGGCTGCGATGGAGAAACAACTCGGAAATCGACCGAACGTGTCTGACCGACGACGACGGCGCTGCCCGTTGCATCGACGGCGATGGCCCGACCGCGATCCTCCAGATCTCCGCCGAGGTACGACGAATAGACTTTGCCCGAGCCAGCAGCGTTCACCTTCGTGACGAAGGCGTCGAAGTTGTTGTCGAGCGCCGGCTGAAACGGATTCGTGGTCGGGAAGTTCGTCGACTTGGTGTAGCCGGTCACGTAGGCGTTGCCTGCCGCGTCGACTGCAATGCCGGTTCCGGCGTCCTCGAGCCCGCCGCCGAGCGGCGACGAGTAGATGAGCGACAGAAAGTCCGAAGCGACTTTCGTCACGAAAGCGTCGTTTCCACCGCCGGACATCTGGAACGGAGTGACGGTCGGGAAGCCGAGACCCTGCGTAAGGCCCGTCATGTAGACGTTGCCGGCGCCATCGACTGCGATCGCATCGACGAGCTCGGTACCCAGACCGCCGATGTATGAGGCGTTCAGCAGCGCGCCGCCAGCGCTCACCCTGCCGTAAATACCGTCAAACGGGCCACCTCCGTATGTGCCCTGGAGCGGCAGGACGAGAGGGAAGGTCGTATCGGAATTCGTCTTGCCGCCGAACGAGGCAATACCGGCGCTGTCGATCGCGACAGCCTCGATGGTTTCGGTCGTGAATCCGCCGCAGTAGCTGGAATAGACCACGGTCGCTCCGGTCGTCCCCAGTCGAGCGATGAACCCGTCGATGCCTCCGCCAAGGGTGGGCTGAAACGGTGCGACGGCCGGGAAATTGCCGGAATCCGTGTCACCGCCGATGACGACCTCACCGGACGGGGTCACGGCGAGTGCCAGTGCTTCGTCGTATCCAAGCCCGCCGAAGTAGGTCGAATAGACCATCGTCGCACCGGTCACGTCGAATTTCGTCACGTATGCGTCGTAGTCCCCGGCGCGCACTGGTTGCACGCCGCCGACTGTCGGAAAGTCGAGAGAGAACGTGCGACCAGCCACGTACGTGTTGCCAGCCGCATCGAGGCCGATGCCGAAGGCCCGGTCCGGGCTCGATCCACCCAGGAATGACGAGTAAGTGAGCTTCGGATCAATGACGAGCGGAAGAGCGTGATCGTACTCGCCGAGCGCAAATCCGATCCGATCGGCGCCGAGACTGACGTAGGCGCTCGAGATCAAGCGACGTGAGCCATTCACGTCCTGATACGCGACCGGCCGGCGTTGGAGAAGTTCGCCAACAGACGTCTCGAGAACGAGATCTCCGTCCTTAGAGATCGAGACAGAATCAGCGCCGTCAAATTCGACGACGATCGTCGAGGGATCGGCTCCCGGTGCAACAATGAAATCGTACTCGAGGCCGCCCGATGCCGAGTGGTAGAGGACGTCGATTCCGGGATACACGTCGGCAGTGCTGACCGACGAGAACCGGTCTACGGCAGTCAGCCACAGGGCAGGGTCCGACCCTGAGATGTGGTTGACCGAACCGGGAAGGCGACCGAGGCCGAGCATGCCCGGATTCGAGTGTCCACCGACGAAGGACATTCGCACCGCCGCTGTGGCTTTCTCGTTGCCGATGGCAAGTACCGAGCCCGATCGGGTCAGGAAAAGTGCGGCGTCACCGGCTCGCGCGACGAAGTCTGCCCGGGCGTCGAACTGTCCCGTGTTCCGCTCAAAGGCAATCGCGGGATCCGGAGCGGCCGCAACCTGTCCAGCGCGGACGCCTGGAGATTGCGGAGGCTTCCAGGCCGATGCGCTCACCCGACCTGGGTTGAACGGCAGCGCCAACGTCACGACGGCAAGCACGAGAAAAAGAGAGCGAATTCTATTGAGATTCGGCATTCGTACGGATCGCATTGGGAGAGGCCTCCGTGAGTCGAACGGTATGGTGGACCAGACTGGCAGAGCAGTTTCAATCTCGCGGGATTGGCTGTAGATGTCAAGGCATTGAATCGACGGCTCCTGTTCGCATTGGTGTTCACGCCGGTGACAGGCGATGGTCAGCGGCCGAGCCAACAGGGTGAAGGCGCGAAGCTCATCCGTGAATCGTCGACACGGGCGGAAACGGTCGGGTAGAGTCCGCCTTTCCAGTCAGGTACGGCGATCGCCGTCTGGATACCTCAATGGCGCACGATGCAGCCAAGTCGGACCGGAGAGTCACTCTCGCGGAAGCCACTCGATTCTGGCTGAAGCTCGGGTTCATCTCGTTCGGGGGGCCGGCCGGTCAGATCGCCATCGTCCATCGGGAACTCGTCGAGCGACGCCGGTGGATTGGCGAGGAGCGGTTCCTGCACGCCCTGAACTTCTGCATGTTGCTCCCCGGTCCAGAAGCGATGCAGCTCGTGACGTACATCGGCTGGCTGATGCACCGCACCCCGGGCGGGATCATTGCCGGAGCGCTCTTCGTCCTGCCTTCCGTCTTCTTACTGCTGGCGCTGTCGTATGTCTACGCGGCCTACGGCGAACAACCGGCCGTTGCGGCGGTGGTGTGGGGATTCAAGCCCGTCGTCGTGGCCATCGTCGTTGAGGCCGTCGTGCGCATCAGCCGCCGGGCGTTGAAGGCGCGCGGCTACGTGATCATCGCCGGGGCCGCCTTCGTCGCCATCTACCTGCTGCACGTTCCGTTTCCGCTCATCGTGCTTCTGGCGGCGGTTGCGGGCCTGGCCGGACCACGCTGGCTTCCACGACTGTTTTCTTCGTTGCAGAAGCCGCTCGATGCCGCACGCGCTGGCGAGGCGAAGGCGGCGGCGAACGCCTTGCCACTCGTGATCCGCGATGAGGGACCGCCGCCGGAGCACACCCGACCGTCGAGGTCGCGCCTTGCCACCGTGCTGGTAACAGGGTTGGTGCTCTGGCTCGCCCCACTGCTGGCGGTCGGTCTGTGGAAGGGCTGGACCGGCCTTCACGTGCACGAGTATCTGTTCTTCACGAAGGCCGCTTTCGTCACGTTCGGCGGAGCCTATGCCGTGCTGGCATATGTAACGCAGGTCGTCGTCATTGATTTTGGCTGGATTACGAAAACCCAGGCGGTAGATGGACTGGCGCTGGCAGAGACCACTCCCGGTCCGCTCATCATGGTTCTCCAGTTCATCGGATTCATGGCGGGATGGAACAACCCTGGAGAGCTGACGCCGCTGGCGAGCGGTGTTCTTGGCGCACTCCTGACGACCTGGGCCACGTTTCTGCCGTGTTTCCTCTTCATTTTTTCAGGCGCGCCGTACATCGAGACGATGCGGGGAAACCGGAGCATTGGAAGCGCACTGTCGGGCGTAACCGCCGCCGTCGTCGGTGTAATTCTGAACCTGGCCCTGGTCTTCGGCGCGGCCGTAATGGTTCCCGCGGGATGGTCTGGATCGCCGGACTGGTTCGCCGTCGCGCTGGCCATCGCGGCGTTCGTCGCGCTCGAGCGGCTGAAAATGGACGTGACGCTGGTGATCCTTTTCGGGGGGGTTATCGGAATCGTTCGCTGGGTCGCAGGATAGCGGTGGCCGAAATGGAATGCGGCGCCGGGCTTGCTGGAGCACCGGCGCCGCTGGAGATCGGGGAGAAGCAGTTTGCGGGGAACCCTCCTCCCTGGAGCCGGGTACGCCACGTCGTGCGGGGTCGATCCGGTTCGATCTTGACGAGCGGCCTTAGTGCAATGGCCGTGCCGCGAAGGGCGTCAACTGAGAGACTTTCGTAACTTGCTGCAATTCGACGAGTTTACGGCGATGCCGCCCGGAAGCAAGTAAGGCCGGTACTGTGGCGCAATGGGCGTGTACGGTCCATCGCGCCACAGGCGGATGCGGGGGACAGGCGTGGCCGTACAGAGATCACAGAGGCACAGAGCGCACAGAGGGACAATCGACACCCCGAGACCCAAGCATCAAGATTTCATTGTCTCGATGACTCTGTGCTCTCGGTGACTCTGTGCTCTCCGTACGGCACCGCCATTCGCTGCCGATATTCGTGCTACGGACTCGCGGTCTCGGCCACGGCAGCGCTTGGCGGGCCCTCGTTTCCGTACCGATCAACGGCGACGATCCGGTATGAATACCGTGTGCCCAGCTTCACCTTCTCGTCCCGGTACGTCGTCCGGTTGACGGGCTTGTCCGTCAGCTTTGTCCAGTTGGAAGTATCGGACGGCTCTCCTTCGGTGCGAGACACGAAATATCCCACCACGTCGGCTTCACCGCTAGTCGGCCAGAAGAGACTGACGACTCCGCCTGCCGATGCCACGGTCACGTTCGTCGGCGCCATCGGCGCAAACGTGTCTCGGGGAGTCACCGCCAGGCGGTCGCTGTCGCTCGACTCGACCGATGCGTCGGGCGCCTGCGAGACCGACCGCACAACGTAGACATATGCCGTCAGGTAGATGAACTTGCGGTCCACGAATCGCGTTTCGGTCACGAGCCGATCGTTGATCGGACGACCGAGGCGCTCGGCGTTCGGCTTGGCGCGATAGATGTTGTAGCCGACGACCTGCGCAGGAACGGATCCGTCCACGTTTTCCGTTGGCGGCGTCCACGTGAGCGTCACTTCGTCCTGGGCCTGTGTCACGGCAAGCATCGTAGGGGGACGCGCAATGCCTGGAACCGGCTCGATCGAGACGATGTTCGAGAGCAATTGCGGCCGGCCGCGTCTGTCTACGTATCGGACGGCGTACTGGAACCGGGTGTTGGCGAGCAGGGCGGACTGCTTCGGATCGAGCGGATCGTCGAACGCGACCGTGTCCCCCGACGTGAGCTGTGACTTGAGACCCTCGTAGTCGATGAAACCGATCAGGTCGGCCGACTCCTCGAAATCTGCCGGGAATGCCACCGGCGTCGCGTCGCGCGACTGTCGCAGTCGATACACGTCCGCTCGGCGGACAGACGTCGAGACGTCTTCTCGCAGGTCCAGCCGGGGCGCCAGCCACGAAACCCGAATCGTGCTGCCAACCTGCATTGCGGTCACCTGGTTCGGACGGATCGGGGAGCGACCGATGGGTGGCTGCGGCGCACCAACCTTGCCGCAAGCCGCCGATGCAAGGCAGCCGAAGGCGAACGTGAGTGCAATCAGGAATCGTCGTCGCATTCGATCGTGCAAGGAGGATCAGAGGATGTAGCGGCTGAGATCGTGATCCTTCACGATGCTCGCCAACTGCTGCTCGACGTACGCGCGGTCGACGACGACGTCCTTGTTCTCGAGGTCCGGACCTTCGAACGAGACTTCTTCGAGGAGAGTCTCGAGGATGGTGTGCAATCGGCGGGCGCCAATGTCCTCGGTATTCTCGTTTACTGCGAACGCGAACGAGGCGATGGCGTCAACTGCATCTTCCTCGACCTGGAGCTTTATGCCCTCGGTCTCGAGAAGGGCGACGTACTGGCGGACGAGCGAATTCTTCGGTTCGACGAGGATGCGCTTGAAGTCCTCGACCGTGAGCGGATTCAATTCGACGCGAATCGGAAACCGGCCCTGGAGCTCGGGAATGAGATCCGACGGCTTGGCGACGTGGAATGCGCCTGCGGCGATGAAGAGTATGTGATCCGTCCGGATCATCCCGTAGCGCGTGTTGACCGTCGTTCCCTCGACGATCGGCAGGATGTCGCGCTGCACTCCCTCTCTCGAGACGTCGGGACCGTGGCCGGATTCGCGACCCGCGATCTTGTCGAGTTCGTCAAGAAAGATGATCCCGGCCGACTCCGCCCTCTCGATGGCGATGCGCGCGACCTGGTCCATGTCGATCAGCTTGTTCTCTTCTTCGGCAACGAGGTAGTCGATGGCCTCGCTGACCGCCATTCCGCGCTTGCGCGGCTTCTGGTTGAAGAGGTTCGGGAACATGTCCTTCAGGTTGATGTCCATCTCTTCAACGCCCTGCGGCGTGAAGATCTCGAAGTGGCCTGGGTTGGCGCGCTCGTGGACTTCGATCTCGACGACACGGCTGTCCAGGCGACCCTCCCTCAACTGCTGACGGAGCTTCTCGCGCGTGCGCTGGAACTGTTCGAGGGAGGTAGCCTCGTCCTCGTCGCCGACAACGACCTGCTTGGACGGCGGCAGCAACAGGTCCAGAAGTCGTTCTTCCGCATTGAGTTCCGCCTTGTCGGCAATCTCTGCGATTCGTTCCTCGCGGACGAGGTCGATTGCGATCTCGACGAGATCGCGGATCATCGACTCAACGTCTCGACCTACGTAGCCGACCTCGGTGAACTTCGAAGCCTCAACCTTGAGAAACGGGGAATTCGACAGACGCGCCAGGCGTCGCGCGATCTCGGTTTTTCCGACGCCCGTAGAACCGATCATGATGATGTTCTTGGGCATGACGTCTTGAGCGAGGTCGGCGGGCAGCTTCTGCCTGCGGACGCGGTTCCTCAGGGCGACGGCGACCGCGCGCTTGGCGGCCGACTGTCCGACGACATGCTTGTCGAGCTCGGCAACGATCTGCCGTGGAGTCAGGTCGTCGAGCCTCAATGGGCTCTCCTTGTCGACCTCACCGGCGAGATAGATGACCATCAGAGCTCTTCCACGACGACGTTCTGATTGGTGTAGATGCAGATCTCGCCGGCAATGCTCAACGCTTCTTCAGCAACCTGCCGGGCCGCGAGATCCGTGTGGCGGATCAGCGCGCGCGCCGCAGCCAGGGCATACGGTCCGCCCGAGCCGATTGCCACGATGCCGTCGTCGGGCTCGATGACGTCGCCGTTGCCGGAGAGCACAAGTGACGTCTTGTCGTCGGCGACGATAAGCAGGGCCTCGAGATTGCGAAGGTACTTGTCCGTTCGCCATTCCTTGCTCATCTCGACCGCGGCCCGCTGAAGCTGACCGTGATACTGCTCGAGTTTAGACTCGAAGCGCGAGAAGAGGGCAAACGCATCAGCCGTCGAGCCGGCGAATCCGGCGATGATGCGATCGTTGTACAGGCGGCGCACCTTGCGGGCGCCAGATTTCATGACCGTATCGCCGAGGGTCACCTGTCCATCGCCCGCCACCGCAACCTTTCCGTCGCGCCGGACAGCGATGACCGTCGTGCTGCGCCATCGGCCGGCGTTCGCTTGATCGCTTGGCATCGTGGGTCGGACTATAGCCCCCGGTTTTCGAGGGTGTCAAACGCGGGGTCATCTCGCCCGGACTGTGGCTCTGAGGCTGGAATCGGGCACTCAGGAGAACGTTCCGAGACGAATGGCCGGAGCCCGCCCGGCCGGGTCAGTGGCGCCGGCGCTATGTAACCGCGAGCGGCAGCAAGCCGGCCGTGGGCAGCGGTATCACCTGCAGCTTGGCGCGTCGTCGGACCAGCGGTTACACTCCGATGAGTGCGTCCGGAGCGTCCGGGGCTGTGATTCTGGCAGGGGAGGCAGTGCGGAGAATGAGAACGTGTCCCGCGTGCGGTCGCCGGTATCCGGCTGAGATCGAATTCTGCGAGGCCGACGGCGAGCCGCTCTCGTCAGTGACAGTTGCCACGGTTTCCCAGGCAGGTTCAGAGGCCGATCCCGAGACCGTCGTCCGCCCCAGGCGCGCGCAACCGATCGCCGCCGACTCGGGGCTCGAGTCGCCGCGCTTCACGCAGGTTCGCGTGGACATCCCCGAAAGCGGACGGTCGTCGGCTCCGCTGAACGTGCCGCAAGTAGTGGTCTCGCCGACCGGAGTTCCCGATCAGGTTTATCGTGAGCGACCGATCTGGCCGGTTGTTGCGGCTCTGGGATTCGTGGCCGTAGTTGCGTCGGCGCTTTTCATCTACGTCTGGATGTCTCAGCAGTCGGATTTTGCGGCCGAAGTCAGCTCGCAGATCTCTCAGGCGCGCGTGACCGTGGCGGATGCCAAGGCGCGGCTCGAGTCGCTCCCGATCGACAGCCCTCTGCGCGGACGTCTCCTCCAGCTGCAGAACTGGGACCGCGAGCTCCAGGACCTCGAGCTTGGGCGTGACAGAACCCGCGAGATCGCTCAGCGTGCCCGTGACATCGGCGAGTCCGCTCGTCGCGTCGGCGAAGAGGCCAGGATTGCCGGCGCCGTCGTTCCGGCATCCCCTCCCGCGGTGGTGCCCGCGATGCCCTCGAACGGCAACGCAGGCTTGCCAGCTGCGCCTGGTTCGCCGACTGTCGATCCGCTCGCGCCAAAGACGGATCCGGCCACCACTCCGGGGACCGGCGCCGGGACGGACCCCGCGAAGCCTGCTGACCCGGCCGGTCAACCGCCCCCCGTGAAGCCGCCGGTACCGAAGCCCGCGGATCCTTCTGCGCCGGCAAAGCCCGACGACTCTGGCGCGCCGCCCAAGTCCGAAAAACCTGCAACGCCGCCGCCCGCTGCCAGAGCTGCCGCGCGCTGATGCGGCGGTGAAGTGGGAATGAACTCACAGGGGGCCCTCGCCGCGGACGCTGTGGCGCTCGAATCGGACGGCCGTTTCGAGCGGTTGCTGGAACGAGGCACGGTTGGCGCGCTCGCGCTGTTCGTCCTCGCCGCGCCGCACTCTATCGCGGTCACGCAGACTGCGTTCATTCTCGGGCTGCTGCTGTGGATCGCGAGAATGGTTGTCGCCCGCCGGCCGCTTTTAGTCCGGACGGCGGTCGATCTGCCGCTCCTGGTTTTCGTCGGCTGGACCGCAGTTTCGGTAGCGACGAGCCTCGACCCGGCCTGGAGCCTCAGCCGGATGCGCGGTGTCTCGCTCGTCATCATCATGTATCTGTTTGCGGCCAACGTTCCGACACGGCGTGTTGCGTGGATGCTCTCGCTGGCGTTGATGGTTTCGGTGGCCGGCAATCTCTGGTGGACCTATCTCGAGCGCGCGCAGGGACGTGGCGTCAAGATCGTGACGATGGGGGCGAGTCCGCTGAAGAAATGGGGGGTCATTCCCGGTGACACGATTCTGGAGGTCGCCGGCAAGCCCGTCCACGACCTCGACAGTCTGAACGCCGCGTTCGAGGGCGACAGGGGCCGCGAGATGATCAACGTTCGATTCACTCACGGCGAGTCGGACGAGACGCGGTCATATCGCCGCGGGCGCGTCCTTCGCGAGGGGTCGGGCGCGGAACGGCTGGCGGTCACCGTTGCACCGGGACGCGATTTCCGGGCTCGGGCGTTTTTCTCGCACGCGGCGACGTACGCCGAGACGCTTCAACTCATCGCGTCGATGATCGCGGCGTGGGTCGTGTGCGGTATGCTTCGAGACCGGAAGTGGGCCCTCTGGCTGGCTTTTCTGCTTGCGTTGACGATAGGGGCGCTCGTTCAGACGCAGACTCGAGCGCCGATCGTGGCGTTCGGTCTCGCGTTGCCGGCGATGGTGCTTCTGCGCGGCGCGGGTCGCCGAGTCCTTGTCGGAGCCGGAGTCGCCACGGTCGTCCTGTTTCTTGTTGGCGGATGGTTCATTTTCCGCGGCCGGGAAGTGGCGCTCGTCAATCCGACCGATGAGGCTGACTGTGTGGAGGGAGGCGCTCCCGATTCTCGCAGCGCACCCGCTCTTCGGCATCGGTCCTGACGCCGCGAAATACCGCGCAGGCGAGCTGCAACTCTTCGAGGGCGGAAAGCTGCCGCCAGGGCATTTTCATTCGACCCCTCTGCAGATCGCCGTCGATCGGGGCATTCCGGCGCTGCTCGCGTGGATCGCGTTCGTCGTGATGCTGCTCGTAAGTCTCGCCAGGCTCGCGCGAAGGCTGGCTGATCAGGAGGCGGAGGCAGGAGGAGACTGGCGCGTGACGGCGACAGTACTGGGGGCGTGGGGCGGACTTCTTGGGTTTTTCGCCAGCTCGCTCGTCCACTTCAACTGGGGAGACAGCGAGCCGATGCAGTTGGCATGGGCCGTCGCCGGGATCGCGTTTGCGGTAATGCGAATCGAGAAAACCGAGGAGGCTGCGCGTGAACTACGTTGAGCAGCAGCAGTCTCTTCGAGCCTATCGTCGAACGTGGCTCGTCTGGTTCGCTCTGTTTGGACTGATCGTCGCCGGACTTTTCAACGAGGCCGCCACTTCCATCAGCTGGCCCGTTGCGACGATCTGCCTGCTGCTGGCCGTCGCGACTGCGTTCGGTGCCTACTATCTACCGCTCTATCTTGGCCTTACCGTCGAGCGGCGTAAACGGTACACCTGGGTCGTCAAGGTTCACCCGGTCGCAATGGGCCTCCTTCTGGTCCTGGCCGTACCGTGGTTGCGGAGTCTCGGTCAATGGCTCGCGTGGCTCGCGTGCCTGGCCATCACGGCCGTAGGCGTTCTCGCGGCCCGGCGCGCGCTCAAATTGAACGAGGACGTCGACGCCGTGCCGCCCGTGCCGCTCGGACTCTTCGTGGGCGACCTGATCGTCGTACTGATCGCGGTCAACCAGGGAGCTGACGCCGTCGTGGCCTGTGTCATCGGACTTGCGTTCGCAACGACGGTATTCCTCGTATCCGCCGAAGGCAGGACGAGATGGTTCGGTCTGTTGTCTGCGGCAGCCGCGCTCGCATGCATTCCGGGAATCGGCAGCTCGTGGAGATTTGCGGTTTTCGCCATCCTGGTCGAGGCGGTTGTCGCTTCGGGAACACTTGTGCTCGTGCAGATGGCCGGCCGGCAGCATCTGGCAAACGTCTCGGCTACCGTCGACGAGCTCACAGCGTTCGCAATCGTCACACCCGAGTACGCCGAGGAAATGCTGGTGACGGCGACCGGAATCCTCGCCCGCAACTGGAACGAGGACCCACCGCTGGATCCCGACTCGGTTGGCCGCTGGTATGAAGCGAACTCTGAGTACTACCTCTACGACCTCGCGCAGTTTCATCTTGCCTACAAGCACATCCGTTTCATGCTCGACATCGTCGAGTTGTCGGACGGCCGTATCCTCGACTATGGAGCGGGGATTGGCGATCTCGTACTTGAACTCGCCCGGCGCCGGCACGACGTGACCTACCTCGATGTCGACGGCAGGACGAAGGCGTTCGCACGATGGCGCGCCGAACGCGACTGGCTGCCGGTGACGTTCGCCAGCAACCTCGACGAAGTGGACGGTCCGTTCGACACGATCGTCTCGCTCGATGTCTTCGAGCACCTCGCGGAGCCGCTGCCGGTGGTCGACGGCCTCGTCGAAAAACTCGCCCCGGGTGGCCGTATGATCGTCACTGCCTACTTCGGAGCCACGAAGTCCCATCCGATGCATTTCGACCACGACATCGATCTCGGGGCATATCTTCGTGCAGCCGGACTCGTCGATCGGAAGTCATTTGCGATGAAGCACCTGCGGAGCCAGTTCATGGGAAAACCCGGCGTCCTGGTGTATGAGAAACCGGACTGATCTAGCCGAAGTTGCGGTAAGCTGGCGAAACGAACGATGCCCGACAAGATACTCATCGTCGACGACGAGCCGCAGGTGCGACAGTTACTTCGCACGGCGCTCCAGAAAACATACGAGATCGGGGAAGCGGACAACGGCGAAGAAGCGCTGCGGCTATCGAAGACCGGCGACTTCAGGCTCGTTCTGCTCGATCTGATGATGCCCGGAATGAGCGGACACGAGGTCTGCCTGCGGCTGAGGCGCAACCCGCTGACGTGTCACATGACGGTCGTGATGCTCACGGCACGCGATCGTGAAGAGGACGTCGTAAGCGGATTACAGTCAGGCGCCGACGACTACATCGTCAAGCCGTTCAAGATCTCGGAACTGAAGGCGCGCATCGAGAGCCACCTCCGGCGACAGTGGCGAGAGCTGCAGGCAAACCCGCTAACGGGCCTTCCGGGAAACCGGCAGATCGACCAGGTGATCCGGGCGAATATCCTCGCAGGCGAGGCGTTTTCGGTCTGCTATGCGGATCTGAACAACTTCAAGGTGTTCAACGACACGTACGGATTTGCCTCGGGCGACGAGATGCTGGGGTTCGCGGCGCAGCTTCTGACGCGAACCGTCGCCGACGCCGGTGACGTGGACAACGACTTCGTTGGACACGTTGGTGGTGACGATTTCGTCATCGTGACGGTGCCGTCACGCGTCGAGAAGATCTGCGCGGCCATTACCACACGATTCGACGTGGAGGTCGTTCGGTTCTACACGGAAGAAGATCGCGAACGGGGAGGGGTCGAGGCGAGCGACCGGCAGGGGAACAACCTCTTCGTGCCTCTGATGGGAATCTCGATCGCGGTCGTGAGCGTGACGCCGGGAGCCTACGAACATCCGGCGCAGATCGGACAGACGGCAGCCGAGATCAAGAACTACCTGAAACGGTCCGGGGCGAAGGCGGGCAGTTGCTACCTCGTGGACCGGAGGGCGTAGGAAGACCAGTAGGCCTTGCGGCTTGGGCGGGTCATGCGGATCGGGCGGATCTGACTGTGTTTCAGTTCAGATCCGCCCGATCCGCATGATCCTCCAAATCCGCGATGCTCTTCGTAGTCAGTTCACCGTCAGGATGCCGTCGTCAGGCTTCACGTCCTCGAACGTCCGTCCCGTGAGGTTCGTGATCAGCGACTTGAGGATCTTGTCTTCCAGCAACCCGAGCGACGGCGTCTCGATCCACCGCTGGCCCATACCCTGCTGAAGCCCCTCGAATTTGGCCGAAACCCCAACGAGCGAGTTCGTCGGCGTAGAAGGCGAAATCTCGATGCGGATCTGCACTCTCGCCCTCGAGATGTCCGTCACGCTCGACGCCCCGATCTCGGCAAAGTGCCCGAGCTGAGTCTTAGCCACGATCCCGCGCCCGAAGACCACCTGCTCGGTGACTATCGTGACCTTGCCGCCTTCCTCTTCGGCGGTCTCGGACAGGATCGGAATCTCGTTCTTCGCAAGGAGAGCCTTGGTCTCGGAGATGATGTCGACTCGAGACGCACCAACCGGTGACGGGTTCTCGACCGGCTTGAGCGGCTTCTTCTTGTCCCACTCGAGCTGCGCCGAAGCTCCAACCGACACCGTCATCAGCACGAAGCACACGATAGCGAAGACCTTGAACACGGCGGACTCCCTCACCCAGCTTGAACGTGGAACCACGTCCAGCGTATCAGCCGCCTTCCGCAGCCATCAAGCGTGCCGCGATGAGCTCGGCCTGGCGGACAGGGAATGTGCGGGGCCGGCCCAGACTCGTCGTCACGACGTGCGCTGTCATTCCTTCGGCCAGCCGGTCGCGCGACGTTGCATCGACGATCTCGTACGAGAAGCGCATCGTTCGCTTCGAGAATGCGTCGAGCCGAGTCCGAACGATGAGGTCGTCTTCGTACCTGGCGGGTCGCCGGTATCGGCACTGGGTCTCGACGACCATCAGGAACGCATCGTCCTCGATTTCCATGTCGCGGTATGAGAACCCGCACTGACGGCAGACGTCGGTCCGTCCGATCTCGAACCACGTGAAGTAGTTGCCGTAGTAAACGACGCCCATCTTGTCGGTCTCGGCATAGCGAACGCGCAACGGCGTCTCGAACCAGAGATCGTCGGGAATGTGGAGGTCTCGTTGCACGCGGCGCGTCCTCGGCGTTGACATGGCTTCCCGGCGAAGCCGAGAATCGGGCTCGCGAACGCTACACGCATCAAACGGGACGTGTCAAAATCCGGCTCGGTCGTGCGGTTCGCCATTCCATTCATCCATTCTCGAGCGGTCCGAGCGTCTGCAGCAAAGGATTGCGTCCTCCCTCTCTCGGCATCCATCACGATGATTGCGCCCTGGCGCACTGGAGAATCCCGAACATGTCCGCACCAGTTCCGGAACGCTCGACGACCGACTCGACGCTCATCTACTTGCGAGCGCTCGCGCTGCGATTTCCGACGGCGCAGTCGGCGCTGGCCGAAATTGCTCACCTTCGCGCCGTGCTCACCCTTCCGAAGGGCACGATCCACGTAGTCAGCGACGTGCACGGTGAGGACCGAAAGCTCAAGCACATCATCAACAACGCGTCGGGGACCCTTCGTCCGCTGGTGGACCGGGTGTTCGACGGTCGGCTCACGGACGCCGAGAAGCTGGACCTGCTGAATCTCATCTACTATCCACGCGAGATGCTGGCCCATCTGGTGCCGCGGCTCGAGGACGACGCCGACCGCAAGGCGTTTGTGCGTGTTACGGTTCGACGGCTCTTCGAGCTCGTCCACGAGCTGGCGAGCCGTTACAGCGAGCGCGACATCGAGCGCGTCTTCCCGGAGGCGAACCGGCTGTTGCTTCGAGAGCTTCTGCTCGAGTCGGGGCTCGGACGGGAGAGCGCCTACATAGACGCGATGCTCGACTGCTACGTCGACCAGGGAGCGGATCGCGAGCTGCTGCGTACGGTTTCGCACGTCGTCCGGAACCTTCTGATCTATGAGCTGATCGTCGCTGGCGACCTTGGGGATCGCGGTCCCCGAATCGACCGCGTGATCGACACGATAATGCGACAGCCGCGAGTTGCGATCACGTGGGGCAACCACGATGTGACGTGGATGGCGGCGTGCCTCGGCCACGAGCCGTCGATCGCAACGGTGCTGCGGATCTCGCTCCGGTACAACCGTACCGCGCAGCTCGAGGAAGGATACGGCATTGCCCTTGCTCCGCTCGAGAAACTCGCGCGCGAGGCGTACGCCGACGATCCTGCCGACCGATTCAAGTGTCGCGGCGAGGGCATGCGGGATGCCCAGACGATGTCGCGGATGCAGAAGGCGGCGGCCATACTGCAATTCAAGGTCGAAGGACAGGCCGTTGCGAGGCATCCCGAATACGGGATGGACAATCGGTCGCTGCTGCACCGGATCGATCCAGGTGACGGCACGGTCGAGATCGACGGAAAGCGATGGCCGCTGCGGGACACCAGGTTTCCGACAATCGACTGGGCCGATCCGTACGCGTTGTCCGATGCGGAGGCGTCGTGCATGACGCACCTGCGCGAAGCATTCCTCGCAAGCCCCGTGCTGTGGCAGCAGATGAGGTTCATAGCGCGGAACGGCTCGACCTTTGCGCTTCGCGACAACAACCTCATCTTTCACGGATGTGTGCCGGTCGACGATGCGGGCGAGTTCATCCCGATGCCGATCGGCGGACGCAGGCTTGCGGGCCGCGAGCTCTTCGAAGCCATCGATCGCGCGGTCCATCGCGCGTTCCGCGAGCCGGACGCCGACGCGCTCGACATGATGTGGTACCTGTGGACCGGGCCCGCATCGCCGCTGTTCGGCAAGGACCGTATGGCTACGTTCGAGACGTACTTCGTCGAGGATCCGTCGACGCACAAGGAGACGAAGAACCCTTACTTCAACCTCATTCATACGCAGGCGTTCTGCGATCGTGTGATGCGCGACTTCGGCGCCGATCCTGAGGTCGGGCTCATCGTCAACGGTCACGTCCCGGTGAAGGTCGAGAAGGGAGAGTCACCGTTGAAGGACAGCGGTCGGGCGGTCACGATCGACGGAGCTTTTTCGGAGGCGTACGGCGATCGGGGCTACACGCTCGTGATCCGGGCAGGGCGCATCTACCTGGCGCAGCATCATCACTTCGAGTCGGTGGCCGACGCGATAACGACAGGAGCGGACATCGTCCCGACGATCGACGAGATCCGGAGCTGGGAGACTCTGCGAACGGTCGGAGACACGGAAGCCGGCGCCACGATTCGGGGAGAGATTGCCGTCCTCGAGATGCTCGTTCAGGCGTTCCGGGACAACCGGCTGCACGAAGCTGAGTAGTAGGGAACTGAGAAGGCTTCGCGTACAGAGGACACAGAGTCACAGAGAATCACAGAGCTGACTGAGTAACAGCTCTGTGATTCTCTGTGACTCCGTGTCCTCTGTATGCGAAGCCCATTTACCTGCAATCTCGAACCTCGACCCTAAGCCGACCCGTCGATCGCCTTCAATAGCCGCTTTGGCGCCGTGTTTCGCCAGGCCAGGCGAAGGACCGTCCGAACGCCCTCCCACTCCGCCGATTCGAGAGTGATGATGGTTGCGCCCTTCGCTCCCCATGCACCGGCTGCCGGCCTGTACACGTCGGGTTCGCCGCGAACGAGCGAGGCTTGCTGGTCTGGCGTCAGTTTGACCATTCCCCAGTCGTCCTCCGGCCCGAGCGTCGCGAAGATCTTGCCGCCGACACGGAAGTCGGGATGGTCCATGTGTGAGCTCTCCACGGCGTCGGGGAGACCAAGCGCCAGGCTGCGAAACTCGTCTGCGGTCATCCGTTCGCTCCGTCTGGGACGATACTTTCCGCGGACCTAGCTTACTGAATCGCTCACGGTTCCGTCACGATCGGTTGAATCCGCAGCGCCACGATTCAGAACCGCGAACTTGACGTCCCTGCCTGGAGACGACCCACGGCCGGCTACCGCTCGCGGTTCTGTAAGAGTCGAGTCTCACGACCACGCGTCAACCTTCTTCCGGCCGCATGCTCGTTTCGAGAAGCCGTTCAATCCCCTCAGTCGAAATCCGGTAGACAGCTTCGTCCTTCGTCGCACCGAGACTGTCGAGCGTGAGGCAATCATTGTCGAGCAGCGTCAAGAAACTCTGGTAATGGTCAACATCGGCCTCGTCGCGTGTGCCGGTCTCGGATAAGAAGGCCGTCCTGGTAGTCTCGTTCACGATCAGTCGCTTGCCGTTTGACAGTTCGAACAGGATTCTTACCTGCTTTCGCGTTACGTCTCGCATCGCTTCCTCCTTCGGTGGGTCCAAGCTCGACAATCTCGGCTTCGTTGCCTTGTCTTGCCCACCCAATGGGGCGCGGTATCCTGCCATCAGGTCTCCGCAACAAGACTGTGAACGTAGAGATTCGCCGCATCCAGTACCGCGAGCGCCGCGGCCTCGGCGAAGTCGCCAACCACCGGAGCGCTACCGAAAAGCTCCATGCTCTCACCGGTAGAGTGGAATCGAAGCCGGACGAGAATCGTGGACTGCGCACGCGATGCGACCGCCGCAACATCGAGGAGTTCACAAGACAGGGAGTGATCGCTGAAGAGCTCGAGGGCATTGAGCGCCGCGAGCGTCGCTCTGTGGATTCCGTGTCGCGCCTCTCGTTGCTCGATCGCCGGACTCTTGCCTGAAATCAACCGGCCGTTGCAGTTCAGCGTCACGACAATCCACGACGTTCGGGAATCACTTCTTACGTCCACGTACTCCAACTCGAGCCACGAGGGCTTCATCCCGTGTTTCGAATCGATCGACTTGTGATGCGCGAGCCGACTGGCTCCAGTCATTACGTTCATGAGGTCTTCCCGTTAACGTAACTGCCCGAAATGTAGAGTTCACCGGGGCAGCAACGTCGTGTGATTGAGACCTGTTCCTGCAACAGTCCGTCGCAGTTCCAGAACTCCTAGTAAGATGATAGGGATTGTCGAGCCGTAGACTCACAGTGTCAATCGAAAAGATTTCCAGTCAGTGTGATACGGGTGATTGGCACCAAATTGCGTTTCCTAACACCGCGCAGACCAGTAGGAGAAGTCAGCCAGTCGCCGTGCCGGCAACGACTGGTCATTCGTCATGATCGGCAGCGTGGACTGCGGTCAGTCCGACGTCGCAGGCGGGGTGCTTGCAGGTGCACAACACTTCGGCTGTCGTGCCGAGTGATGCGCAGTGTGGGCCGCAGTATTCGCTTCCCGGAACGGATTCGCACCGACATCCGGGATGGCTGCATGCATTACCGATGGACTCCGAGTTCATAGCCTCACCTCAGGACTAAAGATTCAAGCGCGACTTATTCCTCGCGGTTGGCAGTCCAGATCTGGAGGGGCAAATAGTGTGCCGCCCGTTGGCGAGACGTCTGTGTGGCCAGAGACTTCGAGATTGACACCGAAGTAACTGAGTGAGTTGAAGATGCGAGACCTGACTGCGCGGCGGCGTCGCGACTTCGGTGCTCGCGTGTGACCGGAGCGCGCTCAGCTCGTGTGCGCGACCTGGGAACAGCGTCCTGAAACCGTGCACGCCCCCCGGACACGGTTGGTCTGTCGGGCTTCTACGGCCGGCGAAACGTCCCTATCGGCAGTGGCAGCGGCACAGACTTTCCGTCGCGATGGACCACTACTTCAATAACGGTTCTTCCGGCGCGGGCAGCGCCGAGAATCACACCAGCCAGGTCCTCTTCGCTTGTCACCGCCGAGTCGCCGGCCTTCACGATGACGTCCGCCGCTTTCAGTCCCGATTGGTCGCCAATGCTCCCCGCCTTGACGTCGTCGATTAGTATCCCGCCCGTCACCCCGAGCGCCTGCGCCAGTTGTGCCTTGAGCGAGTACCCCGAGAGGCCGAGATCGGCGAGGATCCGGTCGTCGAAGATCGCGTCGAACTGAGCGTCGTTCGGATCGGATTCGCGACGGGCTGCCGCAACCTCCGCCTCGATCGCCCGGATCTCCGCTTCGAGCCGCTCACGTGTTGCTGCGTCGTTGGCCCGCGCGAGCCTCTCACGCAACCCCGGGAGCTGGAGCTCGGCCGCGCGCATCGGGCTCGGTACGGCGATGGCCGGAATTCCCGGAGCAAGGGGCTTTCCACCCAGCACGGTCGCGAATGTCATCGGCTGACCCTCGCGAATGACTTTCATCTCGATCGTCGTACCCGCGGGCGTTGCCAGCACTGCCGTAACGAGATCGCTCGTGCCGAGCACGGGAATCTCGTCGAACCCGACGATCATGTCGTCGCGGCGCAAACCGGCCAGTTCGGCCGGGCCGCGCGGCGAAATCTGACGAATGAGCACGCCACCCGTCGCCGGAGCTCCTGCGGGGCGGCGCTCCTGAGCTACGTCCGATAGCGACATTCCGTCGGCGCCGAGCCATCCGGCGGCAATGCTGCCT
Source organism: uncultured Clostridia bacterium (assembly GCA_964591515.1). GTDB lineage: Bacteria > Acidobacteriota > Blastocatellia > UBA7656 > JADIYM01 > JADIYM01. The sequence goes on along the minus strand of CAZQBW010000001.1, from coordinate 107,447 downwards.
TTCGTTACAAGTATGCGACGCGCCACAACGTCTCGAAGAAATGCGACGCCGAGAATGTGTGCACGTCCCGTCGAAACGAACTTCGCGATGCCAACGAGCCTCCCGTCGGTCGTCTCGACCGAGCTGAGGTCCTTCGAGGACGTCAAAGCCGCACTTTCGACAATTCCTACGACTCCGGCCCGCAAGAGCGCGGGTGACACGGCTGCCACCGACGCACGCGCCGGAAAGTCGAGCAGGGCGGGGTAGAGTGCAACGCGCTCGACCGGAACGGTAATCCGGGAGAGCTTGTACTCGGTGCTGACTAGTCGCAGGGCGCCACCTTCGGCGAGCGGCAACAACTTGAGGTCGGGCGCGGGCCTCGTCCCGCGAAGTTCCGGCACCGACAGCAGCGAGAGTCCCGTCGGACCGTCGAATCCGACGAACTTTGCGCCGAGAATCTTTCCCGCCGAGGTCGTGATCTGAATGTCGTGCTCGGTTTCGCGCGGATCGAGATTAACTAGTCGCGTGACAACGTGTCCGTCCAGGTCGATGAGCACGCCAGAAGCCAGATTGATCACCGGACGGGGCGCTGGCTTCACGACACGGACGTCCTGACCGTTCGCTGCCCGACCAACCTGCTGCGCGTGGGCGTTCAGGTCGATCCGGTGGTTCACCGAGACGATCCACGGCTCCGGCTTGTGCTCGACGCCCTGCGCGCGAGCCTCGAGTCCGGCAGTCACCAGTATCGCCGTCACTGAAAGAACCAATCCGAGACGGCTTCGGAGAAGGAAAATCGCGCTGTTCTTCAGCATTTCGAATCGCACGGGACTTCTCAGAACGACACCGTTTCCGGCGAGTCGCCGCCGTCGCCCGTGGAAATCGGAACGATCATCTCTGATCCGATGAGGACTCCAGGGACATTGACGAGACGTGATCCGCTCTCGTCGCTGACGAGCAGCATCGCGTCGCCCGAGTTCGACGAACGGCCGGTAATCCGCGTCCTTCCGCCTGCTCGCTGTGCCCTGACGCCGTCGGACGGAAGCGCCGAAACCGTCCGGAGGCCGGCCGATCCAGGACCGGCTTCCGCCGGCTGTGGGAACACCGGCGCATCGATGGGCTGCACCACCGAGTTGGTCGCCCTGTTCGTTGCCACGATAACGGGCTGATTCGAGAGCGAATCCGGCGACGCGGCATATCTCGACACGACGAGCGCGCCCGAGCACACCATCAGAAACGCGGCGGCAGCAGCGAGGCTCGTTTGCGGCCGCAACGACCACAGCACGGCCAGTCGCGAGGGAGGCTTAGTCCTTGCTTCGCGAAGGCGACGCGCCAGACCAATGTCGAATGTCTCGGGCGCCGTCACGCGCGCCGGCTCGCGCAACAGGCGGCGGAGCGCCAGCAACTCGACGCCGAACCGCTCGCACGCTGAACACGATGCGACGTGGCGCGCGGCGTCGTTCGGAAGTCGATCCATGTCACCGATTTCGTCGATGATCGATTGGCACTGTGCACACTTCATAGGAACTCTCTGACTGTCTCAGTCGCGGACTGGCGCTTCCGCCATGAACTTCTCGAGCTTCTCCCGAAGGAGGTTTCGCGCCCGGTTGATGCGCGACTTAACCGTGCCCTCCGAAAGGTCGAGGATCTGGGCAATCTGTTCGTAACTGTGGTCCTCGATGTCGCGCAGGATGAGGGCCGTCCGGTACTTCTCGGGAAGCGTGGCGATCGCCTTGGTGACGGCGCTACGGCGCTCATCCTCGAGAAGCACGTCCTCGGCGATCTGTCGCGTATCGGCCGGGTCGTGTTCGACCGTCTCGCCATCGTCGCTCTGAAAGACGCTGAAGAACGACACCACCCGGCGGCGCTTCCGCTTGCGAATCTCGGAGATCGCGAGGTTCGACGCGATCCGGTAGATGTAGGTCGAAAAGCTGAAATTCGCCTCGTATCTGCCGAGCGACGTGAAGATGCGGACGAAAGTCTCCTGCGAGAGGTCCACGGCCATCTCGTAGTCGTTCAACATCCGGTAGACGAAGTTCGTAATCGGGGTGCGATAGCGACGGACGACCTCCTGAAAGGCCATTTCGTCACCATCACGTGCAGCGGCCACGAGTTCGTGGTCGCTGAGTGCCTCGACATTTACTGCCGATTTCACGGCCACCTGCGCCTGGAGGACGTTTGCCTGATACATAGCACTACCTTTGCGAGTATACCTGACGCTCGAACGGCTTAAGACGCTTGAGGTTCCGGAAGTTTTGGGCTTTCTCGATGCCTGCGTGTAGCTGTGGCTCGGTGTGCGTGGCTGTGAATGCTCTACGAACACGGAGGCACGGAGCCACAGAGGCGCGGAGACACCGAGAAACGACCGGGATTCCTGCTCCCGCAGACTCGCTACTTCGAAAAGACAGGACGGTAGGCCATCAGCTTGGCGGGTCTGTTCCGTCTGGGAGTCATGGCGGCGACGGCGACGAAGCCGTCGTCCGAGACCGACGGCCGTGTCAGCGAGCCCCAGGAGGCGGGCTCGCCGGTCCAGACGGTCAGTCCGGTCGCGCAGTCGACAGCCGACGGCCTGCAGTCCAGGCTTTTGGCCAATTCCTCGGCGACCAGGGAACGGCGCAGAGTTCCGTAATGGGGCTCGGTGGACGCCAGGTACAGACGGCCACCGGCAGCAACGATTCCATCGGGTTCAGGGAGCGGAGCCATTGCGAAGCGCGTCCGCAATACCCCAGTTTTCAGGTCGTAGACCCGAAGGTACCCGTCTTCGAGTTCCGAGTTGCTCGAGCGTCCGCGCATGGTGAACAGCATTTCGCCAACTACGGTAGGCGGCATCGGGCGATTCGTCTCATAAGCCTCGAATCGCCAGAGCGATGCGCCGGTCTCGGCGTCGAAGACCTCCCAGCCACGCCGGCTCGTTGCAATGACACAACCGCTCGCGACCTGCAGGTCCGAACGGTCCGACTCGAACGGTTGAACCCATCGTTCGCGCCAGCTTGGCACGTCAACGGCACATAACGATTCTCCCGTCGCCACGAAGAGCCGGCCGCGGGCGGCCACCGCGCTGGCGTACGTCGAGATCTGTTGTTTCCAGGAAAGACTCGTATCGACTGCGGATCTAGAGCCCGTCCTTGCATCGTACGCCGCGAGCCTCGAGCTTCCGTCGGCTGCGAATACATAGCCGTCACCTGAGCCGAAGACCTCGCCGACGTCCTCGGCGGACCAGATTTCCCGGCCTGAGGTGGCGTCGAACCCGCGAAGGCGTCCGCTAGCCGAAATCACGACAGCGGTCTTGCCGACGAGCAGGACGAACGCGCCATTCGCGCGGCCGCCATCGTAGCCGCCGAGTGCACGCAGATCCAGGATGGTGTGAAACCGCTCGGCGCCGGACGATGACGAATAAACCACCATTCGACAGGGAGCCGAACCGTAAGACAGCTCCGCATCGGAGCCGAGACAGAAGACCGCGTCGTCGACGACCGCCACGACGTCGACCTGACTGAACGGGAGCTCGACCTCCCAGCTCGGCTCGGCGCCCGCGGCCGAACCGCATCCCGAGACCGCGAGCGCCAGAGAGAGTGCCGCCACGAGCGACCACGTCTTCGTCGAAGGCGGCACTGCCCCGCGAGAGGTCGCACTCCGTCGACGGAACAGTCCCCGGCTCCGCTTTGTTATCATCGGCATCGAGATGTCCGCCCTCGAGATCGTGATGCTCGTCGGATTCGCGTCGGGCGCAGCCCTTCATCTGTATATCACGTGGCTCATTGCGCGTCGCGAGGATCGATGGGGCCCGGAACCGGCCTTCATCGCACTCGGGCTGACGCTCGGACTGTGGCACTTCGCAAGCCTGTCCGCGGCGCTCTTTCGGATCCTCGGCGTCCCGAGCGGGCACACGCTACTTCGCGTATCGGATACTTTCGTCTTCGCCGCGCTGGCATTCCTGCCGGCAACTCTCTCGCACGCCCACACTTCGTTTCTGGGCTGGCGCGATGACTACGAGCGGTTTTCGCGCCTATGGGTCCGCTTCTTCACCGTCCTGGGCTATTCGCCGCTGGTGCTACTGCCTTTCTCATTGTCGAGGCTGTGGATCGGATCGTACGAGAACCCGGTGGATGCGATGGGCGGATGGCTCATAGCGTTCTCGATCTGGCACGTCGCCGTGCTGTTCCAGTCGGCGACGGTCGAGAGGTTCATGCGGCGCTACTTCACCGATCCTCGTGAGCGGGACTTCTTCGAGCGACTCTCGATTACGCTCGTCGCCATCGCCGTCTTCTATCTGATCGTGTATCCGGGGGGGCTGCGTCAAGTTCCATCGCTCGGGCCCTGGTTCGAAGTGCTCGTGCAACTGGCGTCGATCATTCCAACGACGATCGTCGCGTACTACATCTTCCGCTACAACCTCTACAAACTGGTCATACAGAGGAGTCTCGTCTACGCGCTGCTTGCCGGAGTTGCAGCCGTGGTCTACGTCTTCGTCGTTCGGACCTTCGACCAGTTCCTCGTCGCCCAGTTCAACGTCCGGCCGGGAGTCATCGAGGCCATCGGCGTCGTGTGCATGGTGCTGGTCGCGTGGCCGGTGCGAAGGGCGATGGACAGAAGCGTGCGGCACCTTTTCGTGACCGAAATCGGCCACTATCGGACGGTCGTCGAACAGGTCTCGACCGAGTCGCACAGCTTCAACCAGTTGCGGGAGCTGTTGCCGTACGTCGAGTCGGTCGTGACGCGCGCCCTTGGCGTCGAGGCAGTGCGTATCCGCCTCGCCAACACCGACGGCGCCGACGAAAGTGACGACGCCGAGTCGCGGGCGTTCACGGCGCTGTGGCACGAAATGGTTCGCGATCGGCTTGATTTTGCCGAGGATGGCCCGAAACTCGCTGCGCTTGGAGCGCAGGCGGCGTGGGGTCTGTGGAGGGACGACGAATTGACGGGAGTGATGCTGATCTCGGCGACTCCCGGAACGCTGGACGACCAGCGCACGGCAGTGCTCGGCGTGCTCTCCGGCCAGATCGCGACGGCAATCGAGAACACGAGACTCGTCGAGGAGAAGGTTCGCCTCGAGCGGACGCTCATGAACAAGGAGCGGCTCGCGGCACTCGGACAGATGGCGGCGACCGTGGCTCACGAGATCAAGAACCCGCTGAGCGCCATCAAGTCGATAGTTCAGGTCCTGCGGGAGGAGTCGACCGGAAAGGAACAGGAGGAGGATCTGAGGCTGATCGTCGGGGAGGTGGACCGGCTCAACAGGACCGTGACTCAACTGCTCAGTTTCTCACGCCCGGCTGTGTCGGAGGCGACAGACGTACCGCTCGGCGAGATTGCAGCCACTGTTGCACGACTGCTCGAGCCAGATGCCAGGGCCGGCGGCGTCTCGATCTCGATGGACGTCAGGGGAGATCGACTCGTGAGCGGTGTCGTCTCGAATGCGCTCAGAGAAGTGCTGATGAACCTCGGACTCAATGCCGTTCAGGCTACGCCGGATGGCGGAGCCGTCGGTATTGTTCTCGATGGCTCGAACGGCGTCGTCCACGTAGCGGTCGAGGACACGGGGAGCGGAATTCCGGACGACCTGAAGTTGAGGGTTCGCGAGCCGTTCTTCACGACGCGACAGCGGGGTACGGGACTCGGCCTGGCGATCGTCGAGCGCCGTCTTGTGGAACTGGGCGGGCACATGCGCATCGAGAGTCCGATAACGGATGGCGCTGGTACACGGGTAAGTGCGGAGATTCGGGGATAGACGGTGATTGGTCCGGCCTCGCCGGTTGACACCCTCGAAACGGGTCCGTAAATTCCGGGCTTCAAATGATCTGGAGGACCGAACGATATGCGCGTGCTCGTGACTGACAACCTTGATCCCGTCGGCGCCGAAGTACTCACCAGGGAATCGTCGATCGAGGTCGACGTCAAGAACGACATCACGCCGGAGGCGTTGCTCGAGGTCATCGACCAGTACGACGGCCTGATCGTGCGTTCGCGGTCCAAGGTCACGGCTGCTGTAATCGAGGCCGGCGTCAACCTGAAGGTCATCGGACGGGCGGGAACCGGAGTCGACAACATCGATGTAGCCGCGGCGACCCGGAGAGGGATCGTGGTGATGAACGCCGCAGCCGGGAATACCGTCACGACTGCCGAGCACGCGATTGCACTGATGATGGCAATGGCTCGCAACATTCCCATCGCGTGTGCCACGACCAAGGCCGGCAAGTGGGAAAAGAAGAAGTTCACGGGCGTCGAGGTCTGCAACAAGACGCTTGGAATAGTCGGCATGGGAAGGATCGGATCAGTTGTCGCCAGTCGCGCGATAGGGCTCGGCATGCACGTCGTTTCATATGACCCGTATCTGACGGCCGAACAGGCGGTCAAGGCCGGAGTCGAGCGGGCAACGCTGGACGAGTTGTTCTCTCGCGCCGATTTCGTGACCGTTCACACGCCCATGACGACCGAGACGAGAGGCATCATCGGACGGGATGCGTTCTCCAAGATGAAGAAGGGCGTGCGCATCGTGAACTGCGCCAGGGGAGGCCTGGTCGACGAAGCCGCGCTCTACGATGCGATCGTGGAAGGCAAGGTCGCCGGCGCGGCACTCGACGTCTTCGAGAAGGAGCCAATCGCCGCCGACCATCCGCTGCTCGCTCTCGATGCGGTCATTCTCACGCCCCATCTGGGCGCGTCCACGGGGGAGGCGCAGGAAGGTGTGGCCATCCTGATCGCGGAGCAGATGGCCGAATATCTGGTGCGAGGGACGATTCGCGGCGCCGTGAATTTCCCGGCTATCGGCCCCGAGCAGCTCGAGCATCTGCGGCCCTATCTCTTCCTGGGCGAGAAGCTCGGGAGTTTTCTCGGCCAGGCTTTCGGCCACGACCTCAATGAGATCGAGATAGAGTTCGGCGGAGAGGTTGCGGAGTATGACGTGCGACCGATTGCCGACGCCGTGCTCACGGGGCTGCTGACTCCCGTGATCGAACGAATCAACTTCGTGAACGCCTCGGTCATAGCGGGCGAGCGCGGTATTCGCGTCCGACAGACGACCGATCGCCAGGCGCGCGACTACGCCAGTACTATCACCATCAGGACTCGGGCAGGCAACCTCGAACACGAGGTCGTAGGAGCGGTATTCGGCAGCCACGATCTCCGTATCGTCCGAGCCGACGGATTCACGATCGATGCTCTGCCGGAAGGTCACCTCGTCATGACTCGAAGCCGGGACGTGCCGGGAGTGATCGGGCGCATCGCCACGTTACTTGGCGATGCGGGCATCAACATCGGTCACTTCTACCTGGGCCGCAAGGCGGCGGGACATGAAGCAATGGCACTGATACAGGTGGATGGTCCCGTCGAAGACGCTCAGATCGACGCGATTTCCGGGCTGCCGGACCTGCTCTCTGCGCGACGTATCCGGTTGTAGTCGGGACATCGTCGACCGCGAGCCCTGGATCATCAATCAGCGAAGGTCTCCCTCAAGAAGGGAGTCCTTCGCTATTCGACCGCGGAGCGGTCGAAGGAAATAGCCATGGGTCGCGGGAGTGAGTGCAACGAGCACACGAGACCCGCGGTACCGCCGCCCACCTCGGTCCGACCGCGGAGCGGTCGCATCGTCAGTCCCATGGACGACGTGCGTCGTAGGCGATTTCGTGCGCTAAGGGAGACCTTCAGCTGTCTGTGACTATCGCGCTTCACAATTTGTGGGACGTTCGCACTGACAATTTTTGTCACAACGGTGACCAAACAGATCCGCTGATTCCGCGAGTCCTGCCGCCGCATTCCAGCAAACCTAAAGTTAATAGATATTTGCGAACAATTTCCATCGAACTGCATTTTGAGTCGAAATGACTCAGTTGCGGCTCGGAAGTTGCGTTGAGTAATGCGATTCGGAGGCGGACGGCGAACAATCCCAGTAATGCGAGGCGTGGCATGACTAGCGGACCAGGCGACTTTCGGAAACGTGGCCGGCTCGAGTTGCATATACCGGTTCGTGTACGTGTCAAGGAGACAGACGGGCAGGAGTGGGGCGAACTCACCCACATCCTCGATGTGACGCAGATTGGAGCTTCTTTCACTCTCGAAGGAAAGATCGAGCAGGGCCGGATCCTCCACATGAGCCTCCCGTTGCCCTGGAGGCTGCGTCAGTACGACCATTCCGAAGAGCTGTACCGAATCTATGCGCTCGTTCGGTGGGTGCGTCCGCGTGACGACGGTGGGTACGCTGTTGGCGTCGCGTTCGTTGGAAAGAACCCGCCGGCAAGTTGGATTCACGATCCTTCCCGGATCTATGGTACTTCCAAGGTTGACGACGAGAACATACCCCAGCCGCCGTCCCGGGACGGAGTAGACGAGCGCCGTGAAGGACGCATCCTGGCGGCGCTAATGGTGCAGCTGGATCTACTGGATGATCGTGGACGATCGGTTGGGTCGGAGGTGACCGTAACCGAGAACATCAGCCGGCACGGCGCAAGCTGCTACACGTCCATGAAGCCGACACCTGGAAGCGTCGTCAGGGTCACCTCCCAGCAGACTGAGTTCGCGACCAATGCAGTCGTGCTCCGCTGTCGCACGGGAGAAGACAACATCGCCCGGATCCACCTGGAATTTCAGGACGGGGAGTGGCCTCTGGACATCGACGAGGCCGAGGCGAGCTGAACAGTGCACGCCCTTCAGTTTCGATTGGCCGTCGGAATCCGGCTCGCTGTCGAAGTATCGGGGCCCTGAACTAGAGCGGTCTGCGGCGCAGGATTCGTCGATTCTCACGTCGGCGATCACTCAGATCGCTGTTCGATCAACAGTGCAGGCGACGGATACGGTCAGACCGCACGCGATCGCAATTGCTCAGTCTTGCGACTCGCGAGATTTGCAGTCGGTCTCCGTCACGTTTCACCCGTGCTGCGCCATTTTCCCGACGACAGTCACAATGGCGGGCAAGGGAGAATGCAAAGTGCCGTTGGCAAGGAGCTGCAGATCCTGCATAGGAGACGCGCCAGGTGAAAGGATGCTCCCTGGCAGGGGTTCACTAAATACTTATATACCTAGTTAAATAGTAAATATTGAAAATAGCAGCGAATCTGTTCTAATCGAGGAAGATGCGAAGACAGATCGCTTCAGAGCCAACCGGAGTCGTATTGCGACGCGGCAGCGGCCTTCCGGTTTATTTGCAGGTTGTCGATCAGCTCCGGTATCTCATTGCTGCGGGGCGATTTCGAGTTGGCGAATACCTGCCGCCGATGCGACAGGTGGCAGATGAACTCGGACTGAATTTAAATACAGTGCTGCGGGCATACGCGGAACTCCAGCGCGATGGGATAATCCAGAGCACGCGCGGAAAGGGAGCCGTCATCCTCCGGACCGAGTCGGAATCGGCCACGGCTTATCGAAGCGCGACCGGCGAAGTGCCGGAGTCCATCGATGCAATGATCTCCGCGGCGGTCGAGCACGCGCTTTCGGCTGGACTCGATCCGGCAGAGGTCATCGCCCGGACACAGGCAGCGCTCGAGTCTGCCGGCGGCCGCGCTCCGGCAGGCCCGACGATCGGGGTCCTGGCGTCGCCGGCGTGGCGAGCGCGCGAGCTCGCCGAATCGCTTCGGGCCATGGGAGCCGGACGCGTGCGGCCCGTTTCGGAGCCGGCTGGCATCGAGGGCTGCGATCTCGTTGTCCGCCCGCTCTTCGGTGTGCTCGACCCTGCAGCGCCTCCTGTCGGCGCGCCGACATTGGACGTCGCGCTGCTTCTCGATCGAGCCTGTATCCGCGAGATACTCGAGATCGAGCCGCGCAGCTCCGTAATAGTGGTGGCCGGAGATGAACGCGCCGCCACCTGGCTTGCCGACGCCGTCTCCGGTTACGCCGGAATCGTGAACGTTGCCCGGGTCGTCGCTCCGTCGCTCGGGGAGGCAGGCCTCTCGGGTCCGGCGGTTGTCGTGGTCGAGCGTGGAATGCCCCGAGGAGCGCTCGCTGCCTCCGGGTCCCGGGTCATCCAGGCCGGCGCCGTATTTCCCGCTTCGATTTCCGAGAGTATTGCGTTGCGGCTGGTTGAATTGGGCCAGCCTGTCGCTATGTAGCGACAGGCACACAGTCGCAGCGGGGAGGCTGCCGGCAATCCCGCGAGACGGGCGGTCCAAACATCAGGACCGGGCGCGGCAGCGCTCGCGCCAGTTTCTCCGGTAGCCCGCGCCTTTTGTGGCAACACGCTCCCGAGATCGACCCGAGCACTGCCGCGCCCCGTACGGATGCGTGAGGCGGACGACGCGCGCCTTCAACTGCTTCCAGAACTGCACGGACGCGTGCTGACTTCTCACTTTTCGATTGACGACTGACCGGTGGTCGGTTATTTTCCGACCAGCGGTCAGTAAAGTGAGGTACGCGGTGGCAGTATCGATCCGACAGAGGGCCCGCAATACCGAGCACAAACTCGAGAGGCGAGAAGCGCTGCTTGCGGCCGCACGAGATCTCTGGGACCTGGGGACTTATGAGTCGACGACAATGGCCGGCATCGGTCAGCGCGCAGGAGTCTCGAAGGCCACCGTGTATCTCTACTTCGACACCAAGGAGCAGTTGCTCCTCGAGATCCTCAGAGAGAAGCTCGACGCCTGGTTCTCGGCGATCGACGCTGCACTTGACTCGTCATTCGGCTCCTGGAGCAGCGATCGGGCGGCGCGAGAGATCGCGCTGTCTTTCGAAGGGCGCCGGTCTCTCATCAGGCTGCTGACTGCTCTCGAGTCCGTGATCGAGTACAACGTGGACGTCGACACGCTCCGGGTGTTCAAGCGATGGCTCGCCGGTCGAATGGCTGCGACTGGCCAGCGGCTCGAGCGGAGGATCACCTTCCTGCGACCCGGAGATGGAGCGCGGCTCATCTTCCAGTTGCGGGCATTCCTTCTCGGTCTCGCGATGATGACGTCTCCGTCACCGGCGGTGGAACGTGTGATAGCCGACGATCGATCGCTTTCAATCTTTGCGCTCGATTTCGACCGGGAGTTTACGGAAGGCCTCAGAACTCTCCTTCGCGGTTACGAGGCAGGAGGCGCTTCGAACTGATGACGAAGACGCTCATTGTCACAGGTTCATCTTCCGGAATTGGAAAGGCAACTGTTCTGCGGCTTCACGAAGCCGGCTGGAACGTCGTTGCCTCGATGCGGAGTCCGGAGAAAGCGACTTGGGTGCCGACGAGTGACCGCTTCATAGCGCCCAGTCTCGATGTCACGGATACCGAGTCGATCAGGCGCGTGATCGGCGAATCAATTGTGAGATTCGGCCGGATTGACGCAGTCGTGAACAACGCCGGATACGGACTCGTCGGCCCGTTCGAGGCGTCGACTTCCGAGCAGGTAGAGCGACAGTTCTCGACGAACGTCTTCGGACTAATGAATGTAGTCCGCGAAGTAGTTCCGCATATGCGTGAGAAGGGTGGAGGGACGATTCTCAACGTGGCCTCGGTCGGCGGACGAATTACGTTTCCGCTCTACAGCGTCTATCACGCGACAAAGTGGGCTGTGGAAGGATTCTCAGAGTCGCTTCAGTTTGAGCTTCGTCAGTTCAACATTCACATGAAGATTGTCGAGCCGGGGCCCATACGCACTGAATTCTACGATAGATCGATGGATGTTATTCGAAAAGAAGGTCTTACGGCATACGATGCGTTCGTTGAACGCGCTATGGCGAACATGCAGAGGTCTGGAGAAACGGCTCCTGGCCCTGAGCTCGTTGCGAAAGTTGTGCAACGCGCGCTGACAGATGGATCCAGGAAGCTCAGGTACAGCGCGAACTCACTGCAGCTGCTCGTGTTACGCCGGCTGCTTCCAGACTCGCTGTTCAACGCTCTCATTCGCGCGGTAATCCTTCGATGAATCGCCGCTCAGCGAGGGCAAGTGGACCAAGTCAGCTAGCAGTCCCGGCAGATGCTCATAAATCGCTTGATGTCAAAAACAGTCACGATAGGTGATGTTTACGAACGTAATGATAATGTAAAAGCTGAATCAACTGACGGCATCACGTCCCAGCGCATTCGTGGGCATAATCGTTCAAAGAGTCCTCGTCTGCCCCCCGTCGACATCAACTATTGACCCATTGCAGTAGCCCGACGCCGCCTCTGATGCGAGAAAAGCCACGACGTGTGCCACTTCATCCGGACGGCCGAATCGCGAGACGCGCAACCTGCCGGCCATTTCCGTTGCGGCCACACTCTCGTCAATACCGCGATCCTCCGCCACGCGGCGAACCCGTGAGGTCAGCCGGTCTGTGGCAATCGAGCTCGGATTGACGGCGTTGACCCGAACACCGTCCCGGACGCCACGATCCGCAAGCGCCTTCGTGAGATTGAGGAGCGCGGCGTTGACGGAACCACCAATGGTGAACTCGGCGCTTCCGGTTCTTCCTCCGATTCCGGCGATGTTGACGATCGAACCTCTGCTTTCCTTGAGATAGGGCCAGGCTTCTCTGCAGCATCGCATGGCGCTTCGGAACTTGAGCGAGAAGCCTTGGGCCCAGTCGTCATCAGTCAGGTCGAGAAAGTCACCCCGCTTCGTGTCGCCGGCATTGTTGACAAGCAGGTCTATCCGCCCGAACCGATCGATGGTGGAGCGAACTACGAGTTCAGGAGCTCCGTCGTCGCGAAGGTCGACTGCCAGCACGAAGCTAGGCGCAGTAAGCGAAGACGCTACAGATTCGAGGTCGTCCAGCGAACGTGCCACCAACACGACCGGCATACCCTCGGCCGAGAGCGTCTCAGCGATCGATCGACCGATTCCGCGGCTCGCGCCGGTTACAATCGCCACTTTCTCCGCTAGGTGAAGGTCCATTGCTGCGAATGGTGACTGAAACTGGCCCTGTGAGAGTAGAACCCGAGAGATCGAGACTCGGATTTCTTACCAAATCATCGAAACAGTCGTTATGTCGGCGCGCCGACATTACGTAGAGGCAGCTCGACCTGAGAACTGAAGTGCAGTCCCCGCGTCAGGATCGCGAGGTACCTGCAAAACTGGGGGCCAGCGATGCCGGCCCCCATTGGGAACGTTCTTGCCTAGAAGGGGATATCATCATCCCCGATTGCTTCGCTGGCCGGCGCGGCCTCACGCGGCCCGGACTGTGAAGCGGCACGGCCGCCGCCGCCACCGGCCCCGGCCGCCATTTCGTCAGCGCGCGAACCGATGAACTGCATGTCGGTGCCGAAGACATCCAGGCTAGTTCGTTTGTTGCCTTCACGATCGGTGTACTCGCGAAGGGTCAGTCGACCCTCGACGTAAACCAGACGTCCCTTGGCGAGGTACTGGTGTGCGAGCTCGGCCTGCTTTGCCCAGAGCGAAACGCGAAACCAGGTCGTGACGTCTTCGCCCTCGCCGCTGTCGCGACGTCCTTTTCGCTCGGTAGTCGCCATCGAAAAATCGCAGACGGCCGTTCCGGACGGCGTGTATCGCAACTCGGGATCCCGCCCGAGATAGCCGACGATAGTAATCTTGTTAAACGAAGCCATATCTTCCTCCGCAGTGTTTCGTGGCGCCTCTCGAAAGGCAATCTAGCAGACCATCGCAGAGGCTGTCCAACGGACGCCTGTGGTAGACTGCGCCCTCCCTGCACGTATGCTGAAACTGGTTCGGATCAGGAACTTTGCAGTCGTCACCGAGGCCTCGATCGAGCTTGGCCCCGGCCTGAATCTGCTCACCGGTGAGACCGGATCGGGCAAGTCGATCTTCGTCGAGGCCATAGCCCTGCTGCTTGGCGCTCGGGCCTCGTCGGACGTAATTCGAACAGGTTCGCAATCGGCAACGGTTCAAGGTGTCTTCGACGTCTCCGGCAATCTGGCCGCCCTGGCGCTGCTTTCCGACGCAGGGATAGAGGCAGGTGAAGGCGAACTGATTCTCCGTCGAGAGATAAGTGAGAAGGGACGTGGCCGGGCCTTCGCCAACGACGTTGTGGTGACGACTTCACTCCTGCGAGACCTTCGACCGTTTCTCGTCGACATTCACGGACAGGGCGACCAGCAGACGCTTCTGGATCCCGGGGCGCACGTCGAGCTCCTCGACGAGTTTGCGGATGTATCGGGCCTTCGCGAGGAAGTCGCCCGGCGGCACGCTGAATGGAGTGCGGCCCGGGCCGAAGCCGATAGTCTGAATCAGTCCGAGGCGGAAAGGCTGCAGCGCGCCGACGTGCTGGCCTTTCAGCTTGCGGAAATCGAACGAGCTGCCGTGAAGATTGGCGAAGATGATGAGCTGGAGCGCGAGCGGCAGATGCTGGTGAACGCCGAGCGCATCATTGACGCCGCAAACGAAGCATATGTCGGCCTTTATGACGCCGAAGGTTCGGTGCTTGCCACTCTGGCTCACGTGGATCGCAAGCTCGAGTCATTGTCCCGATTCGACGAACGGCTTGTTCCGTATGTCGACCAGCTCAGAACGGTAAAGTATACGCTTGATGACCTCGCGCAATACCTCAGGGATTACCTGCAAGAGATTGATTTTTCAGCAGATCGACTGAGCGCCGTTGAAGACAGGCTACAGGAGCTCGACCGGTTGAAACGAAAGTACGGCGGCTCGCTCGCGGCAGTGCGCGAGACCCTCGAAGAGCTATCGGCCGAGAGCTCGCGGATCTTCGATTCAGCCGAGAGGCGAGATGCTCTCACTGCAGAAATGAGAGCAGCTTGCGATCGATTTATTGAAGTAGCACATAAGCTATCGAAACGGCGAAAAGGCGCTGCTGCGCGACTTGAGGAATCCGTACTTTCCGAACTACGAGAGCTGGCAATGGAGGAGACTCGTTTCTCGGTAGAAATCAGGTCTTCTGCGGAGAGCGATCAGGCGGGATTCAAGTCGAACGGAATCGATCAGGTCGAGTTTCTCGTTGCCACGAACCCTGGAGATGAGCTGAGACCGCTCGCCCGGATCGCGTCGGGTGGCGAGACGTCACGGTTGATGCTGGCACTGAAGACGGTGTCTGCGCCGCCGCAGATCCCGCGAACGCTGATTTTCGATGAGATCGACGTCGGAATCGGGGGCCGCGTCGCCGAGTCGATCGGGCATCGGCTGGCAAGGTTGAGTCGAGCCAATCAGGTGCTTTGTGTCACTCACCAGGCCCAGATTGCGAGATTCGCGGACGTACACTATTCGGCCCGGAAAGACACAGTTGACGACCGCGCCGTAACCAGGATCGAGTTGCTGGACGGAAAGGGCCAGGTTGACGAAATCGCCCGGATGATCGGCGGAACTCTCGAGACGGCTCGACGCCACGCCAGGGAACTACTCCGGAAAAGCCCGCACTGAGCTCGACGCAGACCTAACTGGCCCGTCAGATCGAGTTAATGAGCGCGCGAGAGGTTCCAGCGAACTGTTCTGACCCTGTAACAAGGCCGACGCGTGGCTTCTCAATTCGGGAAGCCTGGATCGGGGACGGTCACGATGGCTCGAAGTCCCTTAGGGCCGCTTCTGGGCCAGAGTTCTTGCTTTTGAAAGGGTAGATATTCCGGCTCGAAATGTTCCACGGTAGGGTTCCGTGGCGCGTTTGACAGTGGAACGACTGCCTAAGGCCGCTTACGTGATACCGGTGGTCCGGTTGCTAGTAGACATTCAGGGTCTATAGCCGTTTGAGAAGCCGCAAAATGTCCTGAGTCAGTAACTTGCGCACTATGTCGGCGCGCCGACACTATGGCTCGAAACGACGTTGCTGGCATGGCTCGCTGGCACGTGATAGACTCCTCTCCGTTTCGACGCGACTACCACAGCTTGTGACCGTGTCACGTGGAACATACTCCATCTCGTAGGTACGTCCTCCGATCGCCGATAATCGTGCCCGTCCTCAAACTTCCAGTCTTGTCGGATTCGGCCGTCGATTCGCCAGTTGCGATCGATGCCGCGCCGATCGCCCGAATGTCGCGAGAGTCGCACGACCCTGCAGCTACGCGACGCGTATTCATTGAGACACACGGTTGTCAGATGAACGTTCACGACTCCGAGAAGGCTCTGTCTCTGCTTGGTCCGATTGGTTTTTCGGAAACGGACGATCCGTCAGCAGCCGACCTGATCCTCTTGAATACTTGCAGCGTCCGCGAGAAAGCCTCGGAGAAGGTCTTCCATCGAGTTCGGGCGTTGCGACACCTGACGAAGGGGCGCGATCCGATCGTAGGGGTTCTCGGCTGCGTCGCACAGTCCGAAGCCGAGAAGATCTTCGAGCGGTCGCCGACCGTGAGGCTCGTCGTCGGCCCACAGGCGCTGGACGGACTGGTCGACCTCGTCGGACAGCTCGATCGCGGATTCGAGCGCGCCATTGACCTTCGCCAGGACAACCGTCCCGATTTCATCGACGTTGATTCTGGCGCTCGGCGCGCAGGTTCCGTGGCATTCGTTACCATCATCGAGGGCTGCAACAAGAACTGCTCTTACTGCATCGTGCCTTACACGCGAGGGCGCGAGCGAAGCCGGACGATGGATTCGGTCGTCGAGGAAGTTCGAAAGCTTGGCGAAGCCGGGTACCGGGAAGTGCATCTGCTCGGCCAGAACGTAAACTCGTATTCCGCGTGGGTCGAGCGTTCGTCCGGTAGGCGATTCGAGGAGAATGCCTTTCCGGCATTGCTCGAGCGTGTCGCGCGGGAGTCTGGCGTCGACCGTATCAAGTACACCACTTCACACCCACGCGACTTCAGCGAAGACATCGTTCGCGTAATGGACGACAATCCCGAATTGTGCGACTGGATTCACCTTCCGGTGCAATCCGGTTCGAATCGCACACTGAAGCGAATGTACCGAGGCTACACACGCGAACGGTACCTCGAGCTCATCGGCACGATAAGGGCGGCCCGGCGTGACTACACATTGACGTCCGACATCATCGTCGGATTTCCGGGAGAGACGGACGATGACTTCGAAGAGACCCTCGATCTGGTCCGTCAGGTCGAATTCGACGCACTTTACACCTTTAACTACTCGCCGAGACCTCATACGCCGGCCGCCGAGTGGATCGATGACGTATCGCCTGATGTAAAGCGTGAGCGATTCGATCGCTTGCTCTTACTTCAGGCCGAAGTCCAAAATCGCCGAGCTGGCAGGTATTTAGGCTCAATACATCAAGTATTGGTTGATGGCCCGTCTGCTCGCAATCCAATCGATCTGACCGGGCATTCCACCTGCAATGCAGTTGTGAACTTCAGATCCGGGACCGAAATTGGGCCTGGATCGGTGGTTCCGGTAAGAATCACGGGTGTGAAGGCGCACAGTCTCTATGGGGAGCTCGTGCGGGACATTAGTTGTCCTGCCGTAACCAATTGAGCAGCAAGGACGTGGCCATGGTCGAAGTAGAAATGAAGATCCGGGGGTTGATGATGGATCCGACGGCGAACACCCCGATAGTGATCCTCAAGGACGTCATCAGCGACCGGATGCTCCCAATCTGGGTGGGGCCATATGAGGCGAATGCGATAGCTCTCGAGATCGAAAAGAGCGCACCGCAACGACCGATGACTCACGACCTGCTCCGGAACCTGATTGCTCAGATCGGTGCCACTGTAGACCGGATTGTCGTTACGGATCTCATCGAGAACACCTTCTTCGCAGTGATCGAGATGACGCTTGACGGCAAGCGCCTGGTGCTGGATGCGCGCCCATCGGATGCGATCGCGCTCGCGCTGCGCGTCGATTGCCCCATTTTCGTGAACGAGGAAGTCATCAACTCGTCGCGCAACACGATCGCCACCAGCGATATTGCCGACGATGAGGAAGATGACGTCGATGAAGAGGACGATGACGACGCCGCCGATGACGATCCGTTCAGTGAGGACGAGGAGTCCGAATGGCCGGATGACTTCGACGACGACGTCAGCAGCGATTACAAGATGTAGCGTGGAGGTCCGATTCTCGTGACTCCTGTCATAGCGGTAGCAAATCAGAAGGGCGGCGTCGGCAAGACAACGACAGCTATAAATGTCGCTGCCGGGCTTGCACTGCTCGGAAAGCGTGTCCTGCTCGTCGACCTCGATCCGCAGGCGAATTCGTCCATTTCCTTCATCGAAGCCAGCCAGATCGGGCTATCGGTCTATGATCTCCTTACGGATCAATCGGTTACGGTCAGTGAATGCTTGCTGTCGACGGCGGTCGACGGGCTTTTCGTGCTTCCTTCGCGGATCTCGCTCGCCAAGGTCGAGGCCAAGCTCATTGGTGAGTTCGACGCTCCGTTTCGCCTCAAGGACCGGATCGACCCGATTCGACACACCTATGATTTCGTCATCGTCGATACGCCGCCGACACTTGGACTGATCACCGTCAATGCACTGGTTGCGTCATCTCATCTGATCATTCCTATCCAATCCAGCTATTTCGCGCTCGAGGGAACAGAGGACCTGCTCGAGACCGTCGAGAAGGTCAAGCAGCGGCCAAACCCCAATCTGCAGGTGCTCGGCGTCGTCATAACGCTTCACGACAAGCGTACGACCCTCGCCCGCGACATCTACCGCCAGATATGCGGAGTCTTTGGCGACAAGGTGTTCGACACCGTGATCTCGAAGTCGGTCCGACTCGAGGAGAGTCCGGCTTACAAGGAACCCATCTTCACGTTCGCGCCCACGTCCACGGGAGCGACCGAGTATGCCAGGCTCTGCCAGGAGGTAATTGCACGTGTCTAAGCGAGGTCTTCCGACGGATTTCAAGCTCCGCCATGACCAGCACTACGTCGAGCAACTCGCAACGCGATCGGTTGGCGCCCCGATCGGCCGGCTCATCCCGATTGACCGACTCGAGCCGAATCCTGGCCAGCCACGCGTCGAGATCGGCGATCTCACGGATCTGGTCGCCTCGATCAAATCAGTCGGCGTGCTCGAGCCGCTGCTCGTCCGCCCGGCAGAAATCGGTGGCCGATTCATGATCATCTCGGGCGAGCGTCGATATCGGGCGAGCATGGCGGCCGGCCTCGTAGAGCTGCCGTGTATCGAAATGCACGTCGACGACCGAACTGTTGCCGAAATTGCGCTCATCGAGAACCTGCAGCGCAAGGACCTCACGCCTTTCGAGGAAGCCGAGGGGCTCGAGGCTCTCGCGACGAGGTATGGCTACACTCACGAGTTGATCGCCCAGCGGATAGGGAAATCGCGTTCGACAATCACCGAGGCCTTGTCGATTGCGACGCTTCCGGCCGAGGTCAAGGATCTTTGTCGGCGCGCCGACATTTCCTCGAAATCACTGCTGCTTCAGGTCGTCCGGTTGAAGGATGCCGACCAGCAGCGTGCATTCGTCGAGCGAATTCGAAACCAGGGAATGACACGGGATGAGGCGAGGGCGGCTCGCAAGCCCGAGGTGTCTTCACGTCCGCGGCCCTACGAGTTCCGGTTCCAGCCGGTGTCGAAGGAGTTTTCGGTCCAGCTCCGCTTCAAGCGATCGCAAGTTTCCGATCACGACCTTGCTGAAGCGCTACGGACCGCCCTTACGGAGGTCGAATCCCGGATCTCAACCAGCAAGAAGGACACGAAACAGTAAATGCCAATCGCCACAGTGGTTTTACTATCGTTGCCTCCGACGCAGCATTGACTAATCACCGGAAGATGGTCATTCCAGAGCTTTTCGGCTGCCTGCTGAAGTCGAGCCTCAGCTTTGCCGATATTCAGCTGCGGCCACAGTTGGCCAATGCGAGGTCCGCCGGCGTAGTCCGAACACCATGAAACCCCTGGAATCCAGTCAAGTGGCAACCCGCGAGCATCGGCAGAACTGCTCTCGGAGAAATCGTCCCTTCCACCTCGCGTTGAGCTTGTTCATGGTCGCGGCGCTGGCCGTTCTGTTCGCGGCTCCAGCCGGGGCCGAAGGTCCCGAGACCGTGCAGAAGCCGAAGGCCAAAAAGGCCAACAACAAGGGAGGCCAGAAGCAAGGAGGACCGAAGGCTCCCGACGCGCCGCGAGTCGCTCCGGTCACGGGACGGTCGTATGCGGATATCGTCGCTCAGAGTGGGCCAGCCCGCCGGCGGGCCTGGGCACCGCGTCCGATCGTCGGCGTATCGGGCCAGCTCCTGGTGGCGGTCGTTCGTGGGCGCGCTATGACGAGCGGGGACGGTGGAGCCACCTGGCTTCAGCAGGGCCCGGTAGGGAGTAACGGAGACGAGGCAGTAGCAGTCGGAGTAGGACCGGGCGGTACGTGGACCTGCGTGTTGCGGTCCGGGATCGTGGCCGAGTCACGGGATTCCGCACGGACCTGGACAACGACGGCGGACCTCGCGCCGATGTCCGACATCTCGGGTCCGCGCGCGGTGGAAGTCGCAGGCGTGAGCGCAGCCGGGGCGTGGGCGGTGATTCGGGGATGGAACGAGCCGCTGCCGTCATCGGCGCTTCTCGTGGGCGACTCTACCGGTTGGAAACTTGGCACTCGGATAGCCGGTGCCGCAATCGCGGCTTGGCGCTCGGATCGGATTTTTGCCGCAATCGTCGGCTCGACCGTGATTCTCGGCGGGGCAAATGGTGAGGACCACGCGCGTGGAGCAACGCTCTCGGGCGCAAGTCTAAATGACATTGCCTTTGCATCGGCAACGCAAGCGTGGATAGCCGCGGATGGCGGACTTGTCATCGAATCGCGTGACGGTGGACAGACTTGGCTGCCACGCCCGGTCCTGGCTGGACAGGATCTTGACGCAATCGGCCCGGCGGACGGTGGACTCACGTGGGTTGTCGGACACGCGGGCGCCCGGGGAAACCTTTCGGTCAACCAGTCCGGTCGACCTGATTGGAAGATTGCACTGCAGGCGCCCGCTCCGCTTTCGAGGCCAGTGTGGACTAATCCGGGGGAAGTTCTCGTCCTCGACGGAGTCGGCGCCGTGTGGGCTGCAAAAAGTCTGACCGGTCCCTGGAGCAAGCGGGGAAACCTGAGCGGCGTCGGCCCGAAGATCTAGAATCGTTGGCATCAGCCGCGTCTATCGGCGGATACCGGGATTCCCGAACACTATCCCTGGTCAGAGTCCGCGCGGCAGCAGCGGCACGACGACAGAGAATACCTTTCTCGGTCCCGCGGTGCCTCTGTGGACGAACGCAGTTCGCAAAGCAACGTGCGCAATTGCGTGTGCCGCCCCTCGCCGTCGCCAGGTGTCAGGTCATCCGCGAAGGCACAGGGCCGCGTATCTCTTTCATTCTTGGCCGCCTCTTGAATCCGACTGGTACAATTCGGCCGGTCAAACAACTGGGGATGCGAATCAAATGAAAAGACTTGCGGGAATTGCGGTTGCGATGTGCCTCGCGTTTGCTGTCATTGCACCAGCGCGACAGGCTCGAGCCGATGAGCGCGCGACGACGATGATCTGGGACATCAAGACCACCGCGCAAACCGGTCAGAGGTCGATCTACAACTCCGACCCGGACGGCACGACCCTCGGGATGCCGTGCGCTTCCGGCGATCTCGACGGCGACGGCGATGACGATGCCATCCTCGCTCCATTTCTCGCTCCCTCGGGACCGGGCAACGTGCGACCGCGTGCAGGCGAGCTACAGGTCCATTTCGGCGCCCCGGATTCCATCTCCGGCACCGTGACCGATTTGACGGCGGCCCCCGGTACTCACACGACGATTTTTGGCGCACGAGCGGGCGATTTTCTTGGAAACGAGGTGGAGACCGGCGACGTGACCGGCGACGGACTGGAGGACATTCTCGTCGGGGCGCAGAACGCCGATGGCCTAGGCACCGATTCGAGCCGTCCGCTGGCCGGCAAGCTCTACGTCATCAACGGCAGAACGACCTGGCCCGAGACGATTGACCTTGCGGGCACTCCGATGACGGGTGTGACCGAGATCATTGGCGCAGTTGCGGGCGAACGCTGCGGATTCTGGCCGTCGTACGGCGACGTGAACGGCGACGGGACGAACGACATCCTCGTTTCAGCCGACCTTGCGAAGAGCTCAGCTGGAATCGGATCAGCACGTGGAAAGCTCTACATCATTCCCGGCGGGCCGACTCTACCGGCTCAGATCGACCTCGGAAGCTCAAGTCAACTCGCAAGTCTGGACATTTCGATCATCTATGGTGTCGATGATTGTGACCACTTCGGCTCATGTATCACTTCAGGTGACTTTGACAGGGACGGAATCGACGACATCGTCTGTTCCGCCGGCCTGGCCCGCTCCGGCGCGTTTCCGACGGCAAAGGTAGAAGAGCCTGCTGGCGCATTCTGCTCCAACGGACTTGGCGGCGGCGGCGGACCCAGCAACGACCGGACCGAGGCTGGCGAGGTCTACATCATCTACGGGCGGACGAACTGGCCGGCGACCATGGAGTTGTCGAACCCGACAGCCGACGTGGCGATCTATTACGGGCAGAACGGCGGTGATCACTTCGGCGAGGATGTGCGCGTCGGCGACTTCGACGGCGACGGCCAGATCGAACTTGCGGTCGGAGCACTCACGGCAAGCGCGCCGTCCGGAACTCCGGGCGTTCCGCCGCGAAACGACAGCGGCGTAGGCTACATCTTCTGGGGTACGTTCATATCTCGGGGCGAGCGGGTCGACACTCGCGCTCTCGGAACGACCGAACCGCGAATGACGCGCATCTATGGCGAGGCCGCAGGTGACATCGGGTCAGACACGATCGCGCTCGCAGACGTCAATGCCGACGGACTCGACGAGATGATCTTCGCGAGTCCGACCTACGATCCGGCATCTCGCCCCGAAGCCGGCGACATCAAGGTGATCTTCGGCGATGCTGACCGGCTGCCGACGGTCGTCGACCTGGCGAATCCGCCGGCCTCCGTGTCTGTATATCAGGTGATCGCCGCGGATCCGGGCGACATGTTCGCCTACTCATTTACTGTCGGCGACTTTGACGGCGACGGCTTCACCGATCTCATGCCAAATGGAATGGGCGGTGACGGACTCGGCAACTGCTGCCGCGATGCGGGCGAGCTGTACATCCTGTCGGGAAAGGAATTCAGTTTGCGCGCCGGTCGCGGGCCCGCCGGCACTCCCTGCCTGACGAGGGTGACGGTGTCACCGGCGTCGACGGTGTACTACGCGGGACAGACTGGAATTCAGTTGACGCTGCTCTGCGAAACCGATCAGTCGGACGGTCTGTACGTGGCCGGAGCGAAGGCGATACTGAACGGCGTGGAGGTACAGACGACCTTCATCAACAACAAGGAACTGCGTGTCAGCCTCGATGACGCACCCGAGGTGCGCAATACGCCTGGACTCGTGACGGCTCGGGTCAAGAACCCCGGATCCGATGCGTCGATCGGCGTTTCGGCGATAACGCTCAGGGGTCCGTCGATAACGTTCATCAAGCTGCAGAAGAAGGGAGCAAACCTGAGGCTGACAGTGAAGGGAGCTGACTTCCTCGCAGGATCCACTGTCACGGTAGCCAACGCGAGCGGTGTGGAAATCCCGACGATCTCGGTCGTTCGAAAGAGCGGGACGAAGCTTCGGGCGACGATTCCAGGTCAACCGTCAGGTGCCGTTCTCACCGTCAGGGCCGTCAATCCAGGTCCGGCCTATTCTAGCCCTGCGATGGCCGTCGCTCCCTAGCCTCAATCAATGAAGAGAGTCTCGTTCTTTGCCTTCGCCATTCTCTGGCTCGGACTGATGTTCGGGCCTTGGGCCGTCGAGTTCGCGGCGCCGCAGCAGACCATCACCGGGAAGGTGATCGACTCGGCAACTCGCACGCCGATTCCGAACGCCGACGTCCGCATTCAGGCGAGCCTTACCGAGCAGACGACGTCGGGCGCCGATGGCACGTTCACGTTACGTACCACGCGAGAAGCCGGCGCCGCAGTCACGATCGCGGCCGGAGCGCTGAATGGCGAGGCGACCCACGCGAGCTACTACAACGCGAAACTGTCGGTTCTCGTTGGCGATTCTGGCCTCGAGCTGGCGCTCGCTCCGGCGGTGCTTGCCGACGACCCGACTTACGAGTTCACGAGCCCGCAGGACTGTCGCCTCTGCCACGGTACGCTGTTCGAGTACTGGCAGGACTCGGCGCACAGGAATGCCGCGAAGAACACCTGGGTTCGCGACATGTACGACGGACAAGGCACACCCGGAACCGGAGGGAATGGGTTCGTCTACAAGGACGTCCACCCCGGGTTCAAGGGAGACTGTGCTGAGTGCCACGCGCCGATGGACTCCGCGAAGAATCCTGGAGACAACACCGACTTCTCCGAGATCACTCCATTTGCCCGAGAATTCGGCGTGTCCTGCGACGTCTGTCACAAGACCTACGACATCTCGAACGTCAAGCTGCCGGGCGTGCAGGGAATGATGATGGCTCGCTCGTCGCGCGAGACGATTTTCGGCCCGCTGCCGGATTCAGCGCCGAACTTCCCGGGCGTGATGCGGGCCTCCTACAGCAAGATTCACACTACCGGACTACTGTGTGCTGCGTGCCACGAAGACAACAACGACCACGATTTCGACCTCGACTACCTCGATGAAGGCAGTGTGGTCAGCGAAGAGACCTGGTCCGAGTGGCTTGCGAGCCCGTACGCGGTCCCGGGAGCCGGGATGAAGACGTGCATGGATTGCCACATGGCGCCGAAGGGCGATCGTGCAATGTGCGAGCAGTACCAGCCAGTCACTCGAGATCCGTCGCAGGTCTACTCGCACGATTTCGAGGGTACTACAGTCGAATTTGTCCAGAATGCCGCGACCTTACGTGCGATTGGACGACGTGATGGATCAACACTTCGCGTCTCGATTGCGGTGACGAACGACCGTACGGGGCACGACCTTCCGGGGGGACAGGCGATCCGGCACGCCATATTGCTCGTCAGAGCATCGGACGCCTTCGGCTCTGGACTCGAATTCGTTGCAGAAGGATCCGAGACGGTTCCTTCGATAGGTGGCGTTGGAGATCCTGCACAGGGCTACTATGCAGGGCAGCCCGGCAAGGCGTTCGCAAAGATCTTCGGCAACGAGAACGAATCAGGAGTCTTCTTCACGGAAGCCACACGAATCGTCTCGGACAATCGAATTCCCGCAGGTGCCACGGATTGGAGCGAATATGCTTTCGCGCTCCCTGACGGCTTTGATCCGGTATCGATATCTGCGCAGCTTGTCTACCGTCGCGCGCCGCGTGAGCTCGTCGACCTGAAGGGATGGATCACAACCGGGCACGGGCGGCCAAATCCCGATCTGATTGGACCGGCATTCGGAGTGGTGATGGCGTCCGATGCTCGAGACGTGATGGCTCCCGGCGCGGAGATCAATCGCGACAAGGTCGTGAACAATGAGGGCCTTCGACTTCGGGTCATCACTGGGGCAACCCGGCTCTTTGCGCAGGGCTCCACGGTCTCGGCTACGGATCCGACTGGCGCCTGGGTCTCTTTCGACTCGCCGGCGAAGGTCGCCGGTTCTGGCATGAAGCTCACGCAGAAAGGAAAGATTGGAGGGCTAAAGCTCAGCCAATTCTGGCCTTCCGGTGCTGTGAGGTTCCTTCAGGTCACGAATCCGGACGGATCCGCCACGGTTCTGCGCCTGCAGCGCGCCGGGTCAAAGTACGTCGCCGTGTGAGTGAGTGAGTGGACAGGATTTCAGGATTTTCCGAGGCTTGTCAGGATCTGCCTTAGGTTCTTCGCGGTGAGTTCAAAGGACCAAGACAGATCCTGCTAATCCCCGGAAATACCTGCAATCCTGTCCATTCACTCTGCCAATTCTGCTATTTCCCGGCTTTCTTGCGCGCCTGCTCGAGCTGGTATTTGCGAGCGGACTTCTGCCACTTCTCGAGGTAGGGCACGAGCGGACGGAAAAGACGGGCCCGCCAGCCGGACTGACGACCCCGCCACACCTTGAAGTATCGCTCGACGTACTCGCGAACGGCCCGCTCGATCTCCGGACCCTTCTTCTTCTTGCTCGAAACAGTGACCAGGTAATGTTGAGCCACGAGCGACATCACCGATTGCGCGATCAGCGCCTTCAACTGTGCCTTCGCCGCCAGCCGCTTGAACCAGTTCAGGTCCTGCGGCTGGAGCACCATCAGAGCAACGTCGCCAAAAGCGGACGCGTGCCCTGGCTGCTTTGGACGGTAGAGCGCCGGAAGACCCTTGAGAAGGTCCTGCGGAAGTCGGGAATCCTCGATACGGTCGACGAACCGGATACGACTGAATCCGCGTAGGTGCTCGATCGGCAGACACTCGATGGCCGCCTGCACCTGAGAGTCCAGATCTTTCACTTCGATGGAGGACTGATGTTCAACCTTTATCGCCATAAGGTGGCGAAGGGTACAGGTATGCAGCGGAGGCCGTCAAATTCGCGCCCTGCGGACTCAGGGTCTCGGTGCTCTAAGTACCCCACTGGAGTTACCGTCGGCATACAGAGAGCTCAGAGTCCCCTTGAGCACCGAGGTTCGTTCGCGACGCGTCGTGGTACCATTCCCGGCGATCATGAAACTACTGAAGTCACTCGCCCTTCTCGTCTTTGCGGTAGCCGCGGTCGTACTGATGTCGTCGTCCGAGTCGGTGGAAGCGCTGTCGACCGGACCCTTTCTCGAGCGGACCGGTGCGCCCAGCGAGGTGGCGTGCAATACGTGCCACCGGACCTATCCACTCGATTCCGGCCCCGGCCGTGTGGCGATCGAGGGACTTCCGACACAGTACACACCCGGCCAGACGTACCCAGTGACCGTTAGGGTCTCGGATCCGCTGGCCAAGAAGTGGGGATTCCAGATCACGGCCATCGACGAACTCGGTCACGCCGCGGGCTTCTTCCAGTCGAGCACGCTCTCGGTCTCGGCACTCGGGCCTTCGCAGCGTCTTGGCCGGTATTACGCACAGCACACCTTGACTGGGACCTATGACGGATCACGCGGAGAAGTATCCTGGTCAATGGTCTGGAAAGCGCCATCGACCGACCTCGGACCCGTGACGTTCTACGCAGCTGGAAATGCGGCCAACGGTGACCACACGGACTTCTACGATTACATTTACACAACGAGCGTAACTATCGATGGATTAACACGCTTTGTTCGCGTCCGACTCGAATCGCCGACGACTGGCAGTCCGCTCGGATCGGGTGAGCGCGTAGTCATTCGCTGGAGCGCAACCGATGGCGACTCTGCCACGCCATCCTATTTCCGTGTTCTGCTCTCGACGGACGGCGGCGAGAATTACCCGTCCGTCCTGGCAGACAATCTGCCGGCGACCGCACGGTCATTCGTGTGGACCATTCCCGAGGCCCTCGCCACGACCGATGCCCGGATCCGGGTCGTTGTAGTGGACACTGGTGGTACCGAGCGAACCGATCAGTCGCGGTCTAACCTCACGATCGCGCCGCTTGGGCTGTCCACGGCGGTGCCAATCGCGGAGGCGCCTCTCGGCGGCGACTTTCAGCGACAGGCCTGGGCCGATGTCGACGGCGACGGCCGTCAGGACGTCGTGGTTGGCCGCAGCGCAGGAGGCGTCCTCCTCTACCTGCAGGAGGCCGACGGGACGTTCACCGAATCGACCGAGGCCTCTGGATTGACGCTTCCCGGCGATGTTCGCGCGCTCGCCTGGGGCGACGCCGATGGCGACGGGACTCCGGATCTCGCGGTGCTCGCTGTCAATGCGACGAGCATCTGGCGTAACGATGGGCTCGGTTCGTTCACCAGTGTCGGCGCGCCGACATCTCTTCCCCGATTCGCGGACCCGCGCGCGGTCGTCTGGATGGACGTCGACCGGGACGGTCGTCTCGATGTCGTGGCTGGCGGGTCGACGGGACTGCTCGCACTGAAGAACACGGCGGACGGCTTCGTCGATGCTTCGTCGACGTGGAGCGCGCCAACGGGGCCGGTAACGGGGCTTGCCGGGGGACCGCGGCTGCTGGTCGCGACCGGAGCCGGACTTCGAGTCTATAGCTACACCGAAGGAAGAATGGTTGACGAGTCGACGGCGTTCGGATCTGCCGTGAGCTTTCCCGCGTCGGCCGTTGCGTGGGCGGACGTGACCGGAGACGGATGGCTCGACGTCGTTGCGACGCGTCTGGCAGGGAATCTGGTGCTCGCCGGTGTTGGAGGCGAACTTCGTTTTCTCGACGTTACGTCGGAGCTTGCGATCGGGGGGCTTGCGGGGGGAACTCGAGTATTGCCGGCGGATTACGATGCCGACGGCGATACGGACCTGCTCGTCGAGGGTGGGCAGGACGGCATCCACGTGCTTCGCAATCGCGGTGCGAACGGATTCGACGACGCGACGGCGCGCTTCTCTCTGCCTGCGGACCTGACGTCGGCGGTATGGGTGGATCGGGATGGTTCCGGCACCGTTGATCTTGGCGTGACGTCGTCTGGCGAGATCGGAATCATGCAGAATCCGCGCTCCGGAACGGGGACGCTTCGTCTGCGAGCTCGAACGGATTCCGACGCAGACGCACACGCGGCAGATGCTCAGCCGGATCGCGATGCGATCGGCGCCGTGCTCCGAGTGGATCTTGACGGGGACGGCGACTGGGCCACGGGATCCAAGTCAGCTTTCGTGCTCGGTCAGTCGGCCGCGCCAGCAATCGTGAATGGCCTGATGCTCGCATCGGCTACTGTGCGGGTCGATTTCGTTGATGGAGAGGGAATCGAATCGATGGCGACAGCATCGTCAGCCGCCGTGGACGCGCTGGATCCGTTTGCTCCAGTTCTTGGATCCGCCAGGTTCGCCACGAGCGGCAAGAAGCTGACGGTCGACGGACTGCGCTTGCCGGCTACGGGTGGGGAGATCTTCGTTGGCGAGACTGCCCTCGGATCAGTGAAAGCTCCGCCGCGTTTTGTCGGGACGGACGGAACGAGCAGCCGACTGGTCGGCAAAGACTCGCGACTACCGCAACTCCTTCAAGCAAAGCCGGTTGCTGTTCGAGTCTTCATCTCTGGCATCTTCACCGCACCGGTCGTATTGCAGTAGGGACCGAGAACGTCTCGGCTCTGTGGTCTCCGTGACTCCGTGCTCTCAGTATGCCAACGGCATAGGCGTTGCCATACAGAGAGCATAGAGACACAGAGATCACAGAACTCCGGATTCGTCGTCTCCGGCACGATCAGCGAGCCCCCTTTCGAGTCTTCGCACCGCCTTCTGCAGCTCCGGCAGTTTGTTGAAGACAGCCGAGGACTTGAGCCACGCCCGATTCTCGATAGCCGGGTAGCCTGAAACGACTTTGCCCGCCTCGACCGAGTTGGGAATGCCGGTCTGTGCCGTCGCTATGACGCCGTCGCCAATCTCGCAATGTCCTGCCACTCCGACCTGTCCCGCGAGCGTCACACCGCGACCGACGATCGTCGATCCGGCAAGGCCGACCTGTGCGCAGAGAATCGTGTCTTCTCCGACGACCACGTTGTGGCCGATCTGGACGAGGTTGTCGATCTTGGCACCGCGGCGGATTCGCGTCTCGCCGAAAGTGGCCCGGTCGACAGTGGTTGCGGCGCCAATTTCGACGTCGTCCTCGACGACCACAACGCCGAGTTGCTCGATCTTCTCGTAGTGTCCGTCGCCATCGCGCGCGAAACCGAAACCGTCGCTTCCGAGAACGACGGCCGGCTGCAGGATGCAGCGGTCACCAATGGTCGAGCCTTCTCTGATGACACAGCCGCCGTAGATAACCGTATCGAGGCCGACGCGGACTCCGTCATAGAGGACCGAGTGTGCATGGATCTCGCTGCCGTCTCCAACAATGACGCCTTCGCCGATCACAGCGAACGGACCGATGTGGACGCCGTGCCCGATCGTAGCCGACTCGGCAACGACGGCCGTGTCGTGCACTCCGGCCGCCATTCGCCGCCTCGGATGCAGAAGTCGACTCGCCCTTGCAAAGTCCGCCCCCGGGTGTTTGCTCAAGAGGCAGGGAATCCGCGCGCCCTCGGCATGTTCGGTCCGGCAGATTGCAGCCGATGCTCCCGTTGTCGCAAGTCCCTGTGCGTGCTTGGCTTCCGCGATGTAGGTCAATTGTCCAGCTTTCGCGTCGATCAGGCTGCCTAGCGATGTGATCTCGGTCTCCGGTTCGCTGGCGCCTCCCATCTCGAGACCCAGCGCGGCAGCAACCTCGCTCAATTTCATTCTTGACGTCTCCCCGAAACGAACATATCGTCTGATAACGCAATGGTTTGGCGCCGGTCAGATTCACCGGCGCGACGCGTCGCAAGACTAACGCCGTTTCCGGACCGAGACAAGGAGCCACCCGAGGCGATGCCGCGCGACCTCTGCCAGGAATTCCTCCGATACCTTCGCGTCGAGAAGGGACTTTCGTCAAATACGATGGAGGCTTACGAGCGAGACCTTCGAAAGCTCGTGAGCTATGCTGCGTCGTGCGGGCGTGAGATCCTGACAATCGAGCGCGCCGATCTGCTTTCCTTCATCCGTCACTTGAGGGAATCGGGACTGGAGCCCCAATCCTGTGCGCGCACAATGGTTACAGTCCGAAACCTCTACAAGTTTCTCATCCTCGACGGACATATTCATCACGATCCGACGGTGAATATCGAGACTCCCCGCAGCTGGCAGACGTTGCCGAAATTCCTCACCCGGGAAGAGGTCGACCAATTGATGGAAGAGCCCGATGTCACGACTGACGAGGGGCTTCGCGATCGGGCGATGACCGAGCTCCTGTATTCGTC
This sequence comes from uncultured Clostridia bacterium, assembly GCA_964591515.1. Classification (GTDB taxonomy): domain Bacteria; phylum Acidobacteriota; class Blastocatellia; order UBA7656; family JADIYM01; genus JADIYM01. Next base: position 77,007 of record CAZQBW010000001.1, on the reverse strand, counting down.
GGGACTGCGTGTGTCTGAGATGGTCACGTTGAAGCTTTCGGACGTCGACATCGACGCCGGACTCGTCACGTGTCTGGGGAAGGGCTCGAAGGAACGCCGTGTTCCGGTCGGGAGTGGTGCCATCGAGGCCATCCGCCGTTACCTGCCAGCTCGAAGGCGCATGGCCGGAGACAGAAATGGCGACAGCCTCTTCGTGACGTCGCGAGGTACGCCCGTTACGCGGCAGATCTACTGGAAGCGCCTTGTCGAATATGGCGAGCGGGCCAAGCTCGGCCGCGTGACACCTCACATGCTCCGTCATACATTCGCAACGCACCTGCTCGAACACGGTGCAGATTTGCGGTCGGTCCAGATGATGCTCGGCCACAGCGACATCTCCACGACCCAGATCTACACCCACGTCACGAACGAACGGCTGCGCGAGGCGTACCGCAAGTTCCATCCTCGAGCTTAGCCTCCGATGAGCGCGCTCGGCGTCTCCGTGATGGCCTCGATCGGCGAAGCGCTCGCCACGATCGTTCCGGTGCCGTTCGTGGTCGCCGACGACGTAAGCTGGCGTGTCGTCGCTGCCAATGATCATGCTGAAGTCCTCTACGGAGGCTCGCTCGTCGGGGTCGCGCTCGAGTCGCTGTTCACCCTGGACGGTGAGCGCGCGGTCGAGCGGGCAGTCTGGCTGGCGCAGACCTCCGACGAGCCGGTCGACCTGTACTTTGAACGCATCGACGGGACATCGGCTGAAGTTCGTGCCCGAGCACATCGCCTCGACCTTAGCGGCTGCACTGCCTGCCTGATCGTTCTAGAGGACGTGTCGAGAGTCCGGCTGCTCGCGCGAACCCTTGCAAACTCTGGACGTGAGCGCCGGACGCTTCTCGATGCGCTCGGACTCGGCGTGGTGGAGGTCGACACGAGCGGCCGAATCCTCGACCACAACCACTTCCTGCCGATCGAATTGCTGTTTCCTAGCGGACTCATCGGCCGGAACTTCTTTATAGACGTTGCCGCCGGACCGGGCGCTCGCCAGGTGTTTCAGCAATATCAGTCCTGGATGGGCTCGATCATCGACGCCCCGTTTCGCGAGAGTTTCGAGTTCGAACTCGGCCGCCATCTCGTTGAAGCGGAAATGATTGCGGGCGGATTCACGACGTGCGACGCCATAATTCGGCTCTCGGACGCTACCTTGCGCCGCAAGGCAGAAGCGGAACTCAGACGGCAGGCTGCCCAGGCGGAGGAGGTCGCCCGTCGCTCGCGGCTCGTGCAACAGACGGCGAGCCTCCTGCACCAGTCCTTCGACCTCGAGACGGTCCTCGAGACGGCAGTTGCCGAAACGGGTCGCCTTCTAGGTGCGAGCTGCTGCCAGATCGCGTTCGTCGATCCGATGGGCGATGTCACGATCGCGCACGAGCACGTGCGCGCGTCGCAGGAATTCTCGAAAGGGCTTGCGGCGACGTTCGACCTGCTGCCGGCGACGAGCGAGGCCCTGCGTTCACTGCAGCCCGTCGTGATCGAGCAATCGAGTGCCATGTTGACGAGCTCCGATTCCGGCCCGCTCGGTCGATCGGGCGCCGCATCGGCCATAGTCGCCCCAATCGCTGTCCGTCGCGAGCCTCGTGGTGTGCTTGCCGTCCTTCAATCGGATCGTGCACGGTCCTGGACGGAGGGAGACGTCGAGCTCGCCGTCTCGATAGCCTCGCAAGTAGGCCTTTCCATTGGTCATTGGGAGATTCACGAGAATGCGCGCAGGCAAGTCGAGCACGAATCCACGGTTGCCCGCCTCGCCGTGGCCGTTCACTCGGCCGCCTCGCGTGAGGAGGCGCTTTCTAGTGTTGCGGACCTTCTGATGACCGCAACGGAATCGGACGAAGTGTCGGTCCTGTGCCGGGGGCCGGAGCCGGATCGCTACCAGTCGTGGTGCTGGAAGCTGACGGGCGAGGGCGCTATTGTCTCAGCCGACCCGGCATCGTCCGGTCTCGATGCTCGGGCCCGGCTGGCGCTGGATGGCGAGCCGACCGACGCCGATTCTTCCTTCTCGATGTCGTTCTTCTCGGCTCGGCATGGGGTAGACGGTGTTCTTGCGGTCCACTTGCGCACGGCCAGGGTCGACCCCGACACGAGAGCGTTGCTCGACGCCGTCGCCGTGCACGTCGGACTCGCGATCGGTGCGTCGTCGCTGCTGGGGGCCGTGTCGGATGCCAAGCGGGTCTGGGAAGGCGCTTTCGACTCGTTGCCCGACGGTGTCGTGGTCGTTGACGCATCCAGTTTCGTGATCCGATCGAATCGCGCATTCGCCGCAATGGTTCGATCGAAGCCGTCCGCGATGGTCGGTCAGCCCCTTACTAGTCTGGTTTCGGAAGAAACCGGAACGGCGATCGTCGAGGCCTTGTCCAGGGTCGATTCGGGCCGGAGGCCGGTCCAGATCGAAGTGGAGGACGCGGCGCTCGGACGCTGGCTTGCCCTTTCAGTGTCGCGTCTCGAGACAGCGTCGAATCCTTCGTTCATCCTGTCCATTCGGGATGTGACGAACGAAAGGACCATCGCCGAGAACCTCGCCCAGTCTTCCAAGATGGCCTCGATAGGGCAGCTCGCAACCGGAGTGGCGCACGAGATAAATACGCCCTTGGCTACGATCGCCGGTTCGGCGCAGTCGCTCGACCGTCAGCTTTCGTCGCTCGAGGAGTTGCGCAACTCGGACCGGTGGCCGTCGATCCGCGAACGGATAGACGCTATCGTTGAACAGTCGTTTCGCTGCAAGCGCATCACGAGAGATCTGCTGGATTTTGCAGCCCCTACGCGCCCGAGGATCCAGGAGTGCGACATTGCGAGCATCGCGTCCGGAGCCATTGCCGTCGTGGCTCGCGAGCGGAATACCGAGCGGGTTCGGCTCCGGGAGTCCGGAACTGCGATGCCGCTCCATACGGATCCCGACCTGGTCTCACAGGTCTTGATCAACCTCATCGCTAACGGACTGGATGCCATCGAGTCGAGACCGCGAGGACGACTCTCCATCGAGATTCGCCATCTGGCGCGTGGGGCGCGGGTAATCGTCAAGGACACGGGGCCCGGCATTTCGGCCGTGGATCTCGAGCGGATTTTCGATCCGTTCTTCACTACCAAGCAGCCGGGGCGAGGAACGGGCCTCGGATTGTCGATCTCCAGGAGCCTCGTCTCGCGTCTGGGTGGCCGTCTCGATGCGGTTAGCACGCTCGGGAAAGGAGCCACGTTCACGCTCGTGCTCCCGCGAAGCCGAGTGTCCGAGGAGGCCACGTAAATGGCGAAGGCGGCCGAACGAACCGAGCGTGCGCGACTTCTCGTGGTCGAGGACGACGACGCCTATCGGCGATTCCTCGTTGCCGAGCTCGGAGACTTCGGATTTCCTGTCGAAGGCGTGGGAGACGGAAACGCTGCCATCGCTGCAGTCGAGGCGACGGCGCCGGCAGTCGTCCTGCTCGACATCAGGCTCCCGGGGCTCGGTGGAATCGAGGTGCTGCGCCGAATTGCCGCGACTGGCGAATTTGGTCCACAGGTCGTAATGCTAACGGGGCACGGGACGATCGACACGGCGATCGAGGCCATGAAGCTAGGTGCGTACGACTACCTGACAAAGCCGTGCGACATTGACGAGATGCGTGCCGTCATCGAGCGCGCGCTCGAGCGTCGCGAGCTGTTGCGCGAGAACACGGCGCTTCGCACGATCCTGCGGCACCGGGAAGGCGAGATCGAGCTCATTGGCCGCAGTCGCCCGATGCACGACCTCGAAGTTCGAATCGCCAGGATCGCTCCGACAGATGCAAATGTCCTTCTCCTCGGCGAATCGGGCACCGGCAAGGAGCTCGCTGCACAGCTCGTCCACAGGAAAAGTCGGCGCGCCGACAAGGCGTTCGTCGACGTGAACTGCGGCGCGCTTCCGGAGACGCTCTTCGAGAGCGAGTTCTTTGGCCATGAGAAGGGAGCGTTCACGGGTGCTGCCGGTCGAAAGTCGGGGCTTGTCGAGGCGGCGGACGGCGGCACGCTTTTTCTGGACGAAGTCTCGGAAATGCCTCACGCGTCGCAGGTGAAGCTGCTGCGGTTCCTCGAGACCGGCAGGTTCCGGAGGCTCGGCGGTGTGTCTCAACTTACTGCAAACGTTCGGGTTGTAGCCGCCTCGAACCGGCCGCTGGAATCGCTGATCGAGGGTGGCGGCTTTCGGCGCGATCTGTTTTTTCGACTCGCAGTTGTGACGCTCGAGGTGCCGTCACTTCGGGAGCGGAGAGACGACGTGCCGTTGCTGGCAGAGCACTTCATGCGGCGGGCGGCGCTCGAGACCGGGTGCCGCGTCACGGCAATCGAGCCGGCTGCGGTTGCGGCGCTCTCGGAGTATGAATGGCCTGGCAACGTCCGCGAGTTGAGGAACGCCATCGAGAGCGCCGTCATCCTGTCGGACGGAAACGTGCTTCGGGTTCGCGATCTGCCCGGAAGAATCCTTGTTGCGGGAAGACCGGGAGGTGAATCCGCAGCCGGCCAGGCGAGTCCGACAGACCCTTCCGAAGCGGCGACGCTCGCGGAGGTCGAGCGGCGGCACATCGAGGCTATGCTCCAGCGATTCGAAGGCCATCGAGACCGCACTGCGAGGGCGCTCGGAATCGCGACGAAGACGCTCTACCGGAAACTCCGTGAGTACGAGATGTCAAAATGACCGATCGTGCCCAATCTAACCGGACATTTGAGTCCAATGGTAATGGCTACCGCAGGATTGCCGTGCCTGTGCTATTGACGCACGGTATCCTGTAATCAATAGGTTGCCGGGAATTGCACCGAATCGCCCCGTCTTGGCACTGAAGTTGCCTTAGAGACAGGTGAACTTACAGGGGCGAATGCCGTAGCCCGGCGCACTCCACGAACTCCTCAGGAATTCACGCCGGGCTACGGCTCTTTTTTTGTTCGCACGACCTGGGTTCTCGTCCGACCGTAGTTCGGCTCGCCCAATGAGCAAGTTGCCGGCTTAACGGTCGAACAGAAACACCTCGACGTCGCCGTTGTATCCGGGCTCCTTGACCCTAGTGCGCAACTTCATGTTTTCGTTGAGCCATGAGAGTCCAAGTCCTTGTGGATCGGACGTGCTTGCAGTTGCCGACATGCGGATGAACCAGACACGCTCACGGTTCCGGACCAGGGGAAGGAACCACCGATCGAAGTTGTCAGTCGTGATCCGGACGCCGCCGATCTCCGGATACCCCTCCACCTCAACGCCTTTCCGTTCATTGAAATAGCGCTCGAAGGCTATGGTCTGGTGCGGTTCGTTGACGAGAATGATGTCTCCGGGGCGGCACTGTTCACTCAGGAGCGTCCCAACGCGTCTCCATGGCTGCTTGTCCATTCCCGGCGCAAAGTACCACCATGTCGCCAGTATCGATGGGATCAGTACTACAGCCAACCCAAATGCCGTCAACCACTTGCGTGGCATCACATCAAGTCCCGCCCCAATCAGGAGCGCAAGCATCGGCGCGCAGCTCAAGTAAAACCTGAGCTGATCCGGCCCAACCATCAGAACTGTAATGGGAAGAGGGAGGAGTGCGCCCAAAGTTACGACAAGGCGAACCGGGCGTATCCCCAGGTTGGAGCGCCAGAGTGCGACTGCCGCGCCGATGGCGACCAGGTCGAATCCGACGACTGCCGGAATCCGGTACCAGGCGATGACGAGCCACTTGAGCGAGGGCCCGGGCAGCACCTGCAGCAGCAGGTCTTTCGGGAGCGCGATCAGTCGCGCCGCAGGCTCGGAGAATATGGTCTGGTTCACGCCGCCCATCTTCACGAGAAAGTCGGCGGCGACTCCGAGTCTTCGTCCGTAGCCAAGGCCGAAGATCGCTACGGTCGCACCCAGCATTGCCGGAATCTGGAGAACCGCGAGTCTGATAACGACTTCGCGTGTCTGCTTCCAGCAAAGGAGAAGGGCAAGTGCCTGGCCGGCGATCGGGAGCACCGACAGATAGTGTGTCGCGATTGCGAAGTAGGCCAGGACCGTGTACGAAATGGCCAGCCTCCATTTCGTGCCGTTCGATGCGGTTGGCCACCTGCGCATCAGTTCCGCGAGAGCGACGGTCGCAAGCGTCGTGAGAAGCGCTGCGAGTGCGTACATTCGAACTTCCTGCGAGTACTCGACGTGGAGTGACGCGACGGCGAGTACGGCGGCAGCGAGGACTCCGGCTCGCTCGTTGAAGAACCGCCAACCCGCGAGGTAGACAGCCAGTACCGTCAGCGCGCCGGGTACCGCTGCAACGAGTCGTACCAGTGAGTCTGATGACTCCGAGAAGGGAAGCCATGCGTGGAGAAGGTAGTAGAAGATCGGAGGATGAAATCCCGATCCGAACCCGGACTGGAGCGACCTCGAATCCGCAATCGAGAGCGCTTCGTCGAACCAGAGGCTCTTGCCGCCGAGATCCCATAATCGAATCACGGTGCCCACGACTGTGACGGTGATCGCCAACCAGGTCCAGACAGTAGGTCGCCATCGAGTCTGCTGTACTGATGACTGGACGGTAGCCGTCGAGGTCTCGGCGTCAGATGGAATCGATTGTTCGCCGGGCTCGTTCGGTCGCCGGCTTTTCGGTGCATTGCGACGTGACTTGTTCGCCATCGCCAAGCCTTATACCGCATGCACCGGTTACTGTCAGGGCACGGCCGGCGGCGCACTTGCCGCGCATCGGCACCGTGCGCCCGTCGGAGCCCGCGCCGCTTCGGCCTCGATCCGCGCGCCCCTTGTGGTATAACCACCGAACTTCGTAATCAATACCTCACGCTCTGGAGGCTGGCGGATGATGTCTCTGATCCTCGACAACGACCAGGTCATGGATGTGCTCAAGAAGACGGGAGCCTATCGCGAAGGCATCTTCGAGCATCCTGCCGGGTACTTCACGTCCTTCTATTTCCAGATCCCGCTGTCGCTTCGCTATGCCGACAACAATCGCCGGCTCAGCGTCAGCCTGAGCAGGATTCTGCGGCGGTCGCGCGAGCTCATTTCCTCGCTGCCCAACGTCTCGATCGTTGCGCCTGGAGCCGGCGGTGTTCCGGTGGCGTTCGAGGTCCGACAGGCCCTTCGCGCCGAGCAGATCTTCTGGACAGAGCGGGAGTCCGGCGAGTTCCGCTTTCGCCAGTACAACGAGATCAAGCCCGGTCAGAAGTGCGTCATCGTCGACGACATAGCGCGTTCCGGCGACGCCGTGAAGAAGGTCTATGATCTCATCACGAACGCCGGCGGCGAGGTTCTTGCCGTTGCCGTGCTGGTGCGGCTCTCGACCGCGAAGTTCGACCTTCCGAGCTCGTTGCCGGTTTACAGTCTTATCGATTTCGAAGCCGCAAGGTACGCCAAGCCGGAAGACTGTCCGACCTGGTACGAAGGCGCAACGGTCGAACGAGTTCGATTCTAGAACCTCGGCGACGTCAACGCTGAGTTCGCGTGCTGTCGCTCGCGGCGCCGAGTCTTATTGAAATCGACTCGGCGTCGCGAGCGATTGCCGTGTCTGCGAAAAACGCCTCGAACGCCGCCCGAGCCGCACGCGAGTCAACCGCCGAGCTCTATGCCGAGCGCTCTGGCGAGCGCGAGCAGGGGAGCATCGAGCGAGACACGGCGGACGCGTCCCGCGACCTCCGAAATTGGCACGGTCACGACGTCGTTTCCGTTCAGCGCGACGACGCACCCGGATCGCCCTTCGGCAAGCGCCGCAACCGCCGCAGTTCCAAATGCGGTTGCCAGCAGACGATCGAAGGCCGAAGGCGTGCCGCCGCGCTGCAGGTGTCCGAGAACGACTGTCCTGCACTCCTTGCCCGTCGCAACCTCGAGCTCGGCGGCAACGTGCTCGCCAATGCCGCCCAGACGTCGGCGCTTCCCCTCGATCTCGCGACCCTGGTAAGACGGTGATCCACCAACGGGAGCTGCTCCCTCGGCGACCACAACGATCGAGAAATGATGTCCCAGCCTGCTGCGCCGATCGACGGCAGCGGCAACTCGTCCAAGATCGAAGGGAATTTCGGGAATAAGACATGCGTCGGCGCCGCCGGCAATAGCGGCGTGCACGGCGATCCAACCTGCCGTTCGTCCCATGACCTCGAGAACCATGACGCGACCGTGGCTCTCGGCAGTCGTGTGCAGGCGGTCGATGGCGTCGGTCGCTACTTCGACTGCAGAGCTGAACCCGAACGTGCCGTCCGTTCCGCCAAGGTCGTTGTCGATTGTCTTGGGCACGCCAACGACGCGGATGCCCCGGCGCGCAAATGCCTCCGCTATCGCCTGGGATCCGTCGCCTCCGATGACGATGAGCGCGTCTGCGCCGAGTTTGCGAAGCGCGGCCGAAGCCTCGTCGACTGGCGGGTCGGGTACTATCGCCGTTCCATCCGGCATGTGCTTTCGATTGAACTTGCCGCGATTCGATGTGCCAAGGATGGTGCCACCGCGCGGAAGCAGTCCGCCAACGTCGTTCGGGGTCAGGAGACGCGTGCGTGGCTCGCCGAGCAGGCCGTCGAAGCCTCCCTCCACGCCGACCACCTCCCACTTCCGGTCTATGTTCGCGGTCTTGACGACCGCCCTTATCACCGCGTTCAGGCCTGGCGCGTCGCCTCCACCGGTTACGAGCGCGATGCGCCGGATCTCCGGCGGTGGTCCGGTAACGAACGTAGCCCTTGTCGTCGAGAATGCCCTCGCGTCGCCCGGACGGCCGCCAACGAGGATCGCCTGACGGCGCCGGCCTTCGTCCGTGAATCCGGCGCGACGGCAGGCGCGCACCGCGACCGCGTCGTCCGCGTGAACGACGCGTTCGACCCTGCACGCGGCCGTAGTTCGAAAGATGAAGGCAATGGCAGATCGAAGTGCCGAGGCCGTCGCCGGCGACGGCTCGCCATCGCGGTCGAGCGCCACCATTCCGATGCGGACGGTCGTTGCGACTGGGGGAGAGTCCGGACTCCAGAATGCGGCGAGACTCGTTCCGGCTTCGGATTTGAATCGAACTGCCATTCTGGACGACCCTGGCGGCGCGTCGGCGGTAAGGAGCATCGGAAGCTCACGCGCAAGCTCGCACCGGTCGGAGCGCTCCCGCAAACGGGCGAGCGTCTCCGCGTCAACGGGCTCCGGATGAACGTCTGCGATCGACATCAGGTCCGCAACTCTACTGTATTCAATGACCTGCGGCAAGCAGGCGCCTTCGGTCCCAGCGGACGAGACAGGTTGGATGCCGTGCAAAACTGCTCCTTCGTATCTCGGCGACTCTTTGGCTCTGTGTGCGAAGCGATTTCAGGATTCCCGAAGAGCTCCGCACACTGAGCCACAGAGTCACGAAGGAACGGAGAGAAGACTGGAAGACTCCTACTTGACCACGTAAGCCGTCACCGTAGCCGATCCGGCAATGTTCTTCGCCGTCACACGAATCGTCGTCTTGCTGTTGAAGACGTTCCAGACGAAGGCGCGACCGCTGGTCTTTCCGGCCGAGATCGGAACTTCCATTTCGCCGATCTCCACTTCGTTATCGCCCTCGTTCACATACATGTTCACCATCAGGGACGATCCCGTCGCCCGATTGTCTTTCTTTGAATCTGCGCCCATGGAGACCACGAGGCGCAACTCGCGGAATCCGAGCGTGTTCAGGGTCCAGCTGCTCGTGGCGTTGTTTTCCATGCGGCTCCCGGACGACAACTTGTAGAACTGTGTGTCCGGATTCACGTTGAGGTTGAGTTCCGTGACGGCCGGCCGCGGATCGGCGGGGCGGCTTTCCTGACTCGGTTTCGCGACGTCCTGAGCGCTCACACTCAGCGCTGCAAGCAGGACTACCAACAGGGACGACAGGGCTCGTTGCATTTCGGTTCCTCCAGAGATCGGGTCGGTATCGGATGTCGTCAGCGGCTCAGCCAGCAGGGTGCCGGCAGCGGTACGGACTTCTGCGCGGGAATCGAGGTTCGGTCCCGATCGCAATGTCCACACGCATCAAATGACGATCCGTCCCGAGAATCAACACCGAATGCATCGAGTCGCCTGATATCTCGGCTAATCCTGTCGCAGGACGTCCAGGGGACGACAGCGCGCCGGCGCCCAACTCGCGGCGATGGAGCTTACGAGCGCAATCGCCGCCGAGATGCCGATCATCGCCGCCGACATCCACGGACCGAGCGAGAGGTGGGCGTTCGGCTGCACCCTGTTCAGGACCACGAAAGCCAGCGCAACCGCCGCGATTCCGGAAGCACCTGCGACGAGTCCGAGCGTCGCGAATTCGACTGCGACGGTTGCGAGGACTCGACGACTCGAAAAGCCGATTGCCTTGAGCACTCCGATCTCGCGCCGTCTCTCGACCATCACCAGTGCGGCGGCGTTGGCGATCAGCACGGCGCCAGCCGCCAGTGCAAATCCCGCCACTGCTACAACGAAGCCAAAGAGACTGCGGATGGCGCCGATGAGCATCTCGTTGAAGTCTCGGCGGCTGAGAACGATCGAACCAGGGGAAACCGAGGCCACGGCCGTCGACGAGCGGTCGAGATCGTCCGCTGCAACTTTCGCGGCGAACACGTGCTGCACACCTGCTCCGCCCACACGCTCGACTACCGAAGCATCCACGATTGCTCCTGATGGTCTCGGCTCGACGGGCGACGAGGGCTGGACTCCGTAAAAGCCACCGATTCGCACCTCCACGGAGACGCCGGAGGAACCCCGCACCGACAGGGTGTCCCCTACGGCGGCGGGAAATGGGGAACGCTGATAACGATCCGGAAGGAGCGCAAGTCCTTTGTCGGGCTTCCAATCTCCTTCTTTCAGCGCCACCGCCGACGGCAGCTCGGCGCCGATCCCGGTGAGCGTGCGGATGCCCGTGAACCGATGGTCGTGGTCCTCGACCGCCCCGGACGCCGTCACCGTTCGTTCGACAGCGACGGGACTCTCCTTGGCAATCGCGTCGGCGATGGATTCGGAGTGATCCGCCGAAGAATATGCAACGAGGTTGATCCCATCGCTGGGCAGTGAGCGGCTCGCGAATCTGTCTGCTGCGTTCTGAAGTGTTCCCGCCGCGAATCCGATCGTGAAGACACCGCAGAAGAGCGCCACGAGCGCAACCAGGGCCCGTCCCGGCGTTCGACGCAGGTTGGCGTGGGCCATTGCCACTAGTCCCGGAAGCGGGACCGGAACGGACACCACGCCGAAGAACAGGGCTCCGAGCGCGGCGAGCAACAGGCCGAGCCCGACGAATCCGATGGCGACTACTGCGGCGCCATAGAGCACCGAGCCGAGAACAATGGAGGCAAGAGAAGCGAAGGCTCCGCCGAGAGCAATTCCGAGTGCAACGGTCTCGGGCCAGCGTATCGGGGTGGGTAGATCTCGAAACAGCGTTGACGGGCGGACGGCGCTCGCCCTGATGATGGCGTGGAGCCCGAATATCACGGCCGTGGCCACGCCGATCGCCACTCCACCTGCGACTGTGGCTGGACTGAAGGATTGCTCGAGGAGGATCGGCCCGGTGCGGCCGAGCAGCACTCGAAGCCACGCCGACAGGACGACGCCGACGGTCGATCCGACAATGCCGCCGGCCAGGCCAAGGAATCCCGCCTCGAGTCCGAAAAGCACGAGCAGATGGCGACGTTCGTACCCAATTGCCTTCAGCGTTGCGATCTCGCCGCGACGCCGAACCAGCAGGACGTTCATCGTGTTCGTTACTCCGATGCCGCCGAGCAGGAGTCCGAGGATGCCGGCGCCCTTGAGCATCGTGCCGAATAGCTTCACGACGTCCTGGCGCTCTTGGTCGACTCCGACTGGCGTCGTGACATCCCAGCCTTCCGAGGCAAGTTGCTCGGCGCTTGGCGGAGTGTCGCTCCACAGGACCGAAACGCTTGTAATGACGTCCTCGCGCGCGGCAAGCAGACGAGCCGTGTCGAGGCTGACATAGACCGTGTTTCCACGGCGATCCGGCGTCAACTCGGCGATGGCTGTGATGTAGAGGGAAGCCGGAGGCCCGTCGGGGCCGCCGCCGACAATGACCTCATCGCCGGTAGAGACTCCGATTCGATCGGCAATATCACGAGTTACGATGGCAGACTGAGGCTGCTCGAGGAGAGTTTGGAGATGAGTGCCTGACGAGTCACGAAGCTCGACTGTGCCGACCAGAGGGAACGTCGTCGGATCGATTCCGACGAGCCGGTTCAGAAAATGGGCTCGCCCGCCGCGCGAGTGGGTGAGGAGTGCTGAGGGACGTTCCGACAGAAGTGTGACGGCAGTCGCGGATCCGTCTGAAACGAGGCGATTGAGCGCTTCGCGGGCCGGACCGTCGAAGCGGCCGCTCTGTGGCGAAAGGGAAGCATCGCCTCCGACGACGGCACGACCGTCGACGCCGATGGACGCACCGATCATTGTCGCAAGCAGTTGCAGCGAAACGAGCGACGCGACGCCGGTCGCAACGCAGACGATGGCGAGAAGGCTGCGTTGACCGCCCCTCACGAGGCTGCGCACAGCGTGACGGACTACAAACGTGGGGGTCATCGGACCTCCACGAGTTCTTCGGCCACAAGCTCGGGGAATGACGGGGTGATACGCCCGTCGACAATGTGCAGGATTCGGTCGGCCCGCGACGCGACGTCCGGATCGTGGGTCGCTACTACCACGGTAATCGAGAGCTCGCGCCTCAACTCGGCTATCAGGTCGAGCACAAGCGCCCCGGAGGAGGTGTCGAGGTTGCCCGTGGGCTCGTCGGCTACGAGCAGCGCGGGTTTCGTGACGAGGGCGCGAGCGATGGCGACGCGCTGCTGTTGACCTCCGGAAAGCTGGTGCGGGCGATGGTTGAGTCGATCGGAGAGTCCGACCCGGTCGAGCATTTCGCGAGCAGCGGAGCGGGCGCTCCGGCGGCTGGAGTGGACGTGAAGTGGCGCTTCGACGTTCTCGAGCGCTGTCAATGCGGCGATCAGGTTGAAGGACTGGAAGACCACACCGATCGTAGAGTTGCGCAGGCGTGCGAGACGGGATTCGGAGAGATGCGCGATGTCCGTTCCATCGATGCGAATCATCCCCGAGGTAGGAGTGTCGAGTCCTGCGAGAATCCCGAGAAGCGTTGACTTGCCGGAGCCGGACGGACCCGTCAGAGCCACCCATTCTCCGTGTTCGATCGTGAAGGAAAGGCCCCGGAGGATCGAGATGGTCTCGGATCCAAGAGGGAGCGATCGGGTGATTTTGACTGCTTCAACGGCAGGTGTTGCATTTCGCATCCAGAGGCGTCTCCTGATCGGATGTCAGAGTTCATGGCTGTAGACGGGCGACTGACCGGAGTATCACGAGCGGAACACGAGATAAAGCGCGTCTGATAATGAACGTTATGGCACAGTCAGCGCGTATCTTCACGCCGTCCCAACCACAGGTATGCGTTCACGCTAAATTGCTGTATTTAGAGATGTTACGTCGCGGCGAGGCGACGGCGGGGCGGCCGCGGCTGATGAGATGCCTGTTCGCTAAGTGCTTGCGATCAGACGAGTTACGCGGCCGCGTCGGTCGCGGGTTCAAGGGCTGGATCTTCGGGCAGTAGCGACGGGGCTGGCGCCTTTTCAGTGGCGGCCCGCGCCGACGCCAAGAAGAATTCGTGCGGGTAGCGGCTTTGGGACCGGCCAGCCTGACAATCCGACAGTTGAAAGTCGTCGCGGCCCCGGCATGGATCGATCTCCCCGAACTGAACGCAATTGGATCGCCGGCCCGTCGCTTCGCTCCGGGTTCGGTCTGGCGGATTGTTCGTCTGACACTGTGCGAATACGAGCTACCGGTCCAAGCTGACCGGCAGTCAGCACAAAGTCGGCGCGCCGACTGACCGACGGTCACGTCTGCAGTCACGGCCAATTCGCATCGCGACGGCTGACCCCTGGCCTTGAAAGCACCGGAGATTGTGACCGGCGGTCAGCTTTCAAGCGCCTTCGAGTCCGAATATCAGCACACATAAAACTGATATATCTAGTGAATTAGTAATTAGAACCAAGCGCGAGCTTCGGGCCGAGCAGGGCTCCCGCCCTTCCGGCTCAGTTCGTGGACACGAGCGCGGCCAAACCCATTACGACTGGCCCGGAACGCGGGCGAACGAATGCGATCCGGCGGTCAGCCGTCCCGTCGACTGCCCCTCCGCCCGCTCGACCTCGCTTCGCTCCAGGACAACTCGAGTCGGAACGCTTCCTGCTCCAGAGGGATCGCGACATACGCGGCGTGGCGAGCCAGGCGACTCATCGATCCTCGCACCCAAATACCTGAGAAATAGGATTTCAAGTATTGTCTTAGGAAAAACATCCAACCTTCCCGCCGGTACTGCCAAACATGCACGCATTCGTGGACAAGCAGGCTCTCGAATCGTTCAAGTGACGTCTGAACCTCAGGTTCCGCACGAGGTCGATCCGGCCCTTCGGCGAAGAAGATCAGCGACCCGAACGTGATTGCCCGGGCTCGCGCGACCCTTGCGACGGTGCGTCCGAGCAGGCCGTCCGCAATCCACACTGTACCGAGGGCGACCGGCTCCCCGGTCGCCCTGCAAAGAAACTGCTCAATATCGGCGATCGATTCGGCGTCGGCGCGTGCGAAACCGGGCATTCCGATCACCTTCCTCCCTGCGCCGGCGGAAGTCCTACATCCGCTTGTAGTTCGGTCCCCCGCCACCTTCAGGCGGCGTCCAGTTGATGATCTGGTACGGGTCCAGAATGTCGCAGGTCTTGCAGTGGACGCAATTCGAGAAGTTGATCTGCAGGCGACGCTCTTCGTTCGCTCCGACCATCTCGTACACAGCAGCCGGACAGAAGCGCTCGCACGGGTTGCCGAACTCCCTGGTGCATCGATCCGTGCAGATGGTCGTGTCGACGACCTTCAGGTGGCACGGCTGGTCTTCGTCGTGGGCGGCACCCGAGTGATAGACGTCGGTGACCTTGTCGAAGGTCAGCTTGCCGTCGAACTTGATGTCGTACTTCTTCACGTCCGTTCGGCCGTAGTACTCGGTCAGCGTCTTCATTCTCAGGTGGCCAGCGTGGACCGGAAGCCGCTTCGGAAATACTCCGCGCGTCATGAATGAGATACCGGTCGTCACGACGCCCGCCATCCGCCCCTTTTCAAAGCCCTGGTGGAAATTCCGGACCTCGTAGAGCTCCTTCTCGATCCAGCTCGATTTGACCTTCTGCGAGTATCGCAACATCGCGTCCGCCGAGAAGTCATCCGCCAGGAGCGCGTCGAAGATCGTCTCAGCCGCGAGCATTCCCGACTTCATCGCCGTGTGGAGCCCCTTCAACCGCTGACCGTTCAGCAGACTGCCCGAATCCCCCACGATGAGCGCCCCGCCGGTGTGAAGCCGTGGAATGCAGTAGTAACCGCCTTCCGGAATGGCCTTGGCTCCGTAGCCGATCATTTTTCCGCCCTCGAGCAGCCTGGCAATCCACGGATGAGTCTTGAAGCGCTGGAACTCGTGATGGGGGTCGATCTGGGGATCCAGGCAATCGAGGCCGGTCACGAGACCGATGTCCAGAAGCCGGTCCTTCATCATGTAGAGGAATCCACCACCGAAAGTCTCACTCGAGTGCGGGAATCCGAGAGTGTGGTAGACCGTCCCAGCCGCCAGACGGTCGTCAGGCAGCTCCCAGATTTCCTTCACTCCGAGCGCATAAACCTGAGGATCGCTCCTGCGGTCCAGGTTCATTCGGGCGGTGAGCTCCTTCGTCAACGTTCCGCGTGGACCCTCGCCGAGCACCACGACCTTCGCCTGCAGATCCACCCCGGGCTCGAAGTTCTCCTTCGGTTGCCCGTGCTTGTCGATTCCCTTGTCGCCAGTGCGGACGCCGACCACCTGGTCCCCGTCGTACAGTAGCGACTGTCCCGGAAACTCCGGAAATATGTTCACTCCCGCCTCTTCGCAGATCGGAGCCATCCATCGAAGCAATCGCGAGAGGCTCACCACGTAGTAGCCGTGATTGACGAGTGGAGGCGGCGTAACCGGCAGTGTGAACTTGGACGACCCGGTCAGGTACATCACGGCATCTTCGCCAACCGGGGCCTCGATCGGACAGCCGCGCTCGAGGAAGTCCGGCATCAGCTCCGCGAGCGCCTTGGGATCCATCACTGCGCCGGACAAACCGTGTGCGCCCACCTCCGCGCCCTTCTCGATGACGGCAATCTCGATCTCGCCGAGCTTTCCGCCTCCGGCATTGTGCTTCTTGATGAGGTTGGCAAGATGGAGCGCCCCGGCGAGACTCGCCGGACCGGCGCCGACGAAGACAACATCAAAGGGCAGCTCCTCGCGCTCGATTTGTGACATAAGGTGACGATTGCTCCGATTGAATTGCCGCTGCCGCGGACCGGTCAGCATCACTGCCGACGCGCGGGGTTGTCAAGACGGTCCACAGATCTCACAGACTGAAACAGATGGCACAGATCAGATAGTTACGATGCTGAATCGTTATCAGACTGACGGTTCAGGAGAGCGTGAAGAAGCTGGATGTCTTCAGCGCTGGGGTTCGATCTAAGCAGGAGGCGGCGGAAGCGGTCGGCCGCGGCGACGGGCCTCGCCAACTCGACCGCGCCGGGTTTCGTGCCGGTAGCGGCTTCGACGAGACGCTCGATCTGGGCGATGGT
Organism: uncultured Clostridia bacterium; assembly: GCA_964591515.1. Taxonomy (GTDB): domain Bacteria; phylum Acidobacteriota; class Blastocatellia; order UBA7656; family JADIYM01; genus JADIYM01. The sequence goes on along the minus strand of CAZQBW010000001.1, from coordinate 60,440 downwards.
AGCGCGCTGTTTCACTCCACGCCCGGCTGGCTCGGAGGCTCCCGTGGCGGCGCCGAATGCACGCGAAGCCTCCCACACAATCACCGTTACAGCGTGCGAGAGGTTCATCGATGGCTGTCGCGCACTCGTCGGGACAACGACAACGGCGTGGGCGCGATCGAGCTCCTCGGACGTCAGTCCGTGTTTCTCGTTCCCAAACAGAATCGCAGCCCGGGAGGGCTCGATTCCCTGCTCCCGCATCGAGGCGAATGCGACAACCGGGTCCAGCGCTTCTGAGAGCTGTCGACCTGTCGCGGCCGTCGTCGCGATGACGTGGTGGCAGTCGCCGATCGCCTCTTCGAGCGTCGAGACCGACCTGGCCGACTCTAGAACGTGCGAAGCGCCAACTGCGGACTTCGCCTCGCGCCACGTCGGCTCCCAGGGATCTACGACGACAAGGTCCTCGAATCCGAAGTTCGCCATCGCGCGCGCGGCCGCGCCGACATTATTGGGATCGCGGGGACGGACGAGAACAATGCGCATTGAGAAGGTTCTCGATCACGCGAAAATTGACTCTGTGCCTCTGTGCTCTCTGTATGCGCAGCTTTCTTCTGACGCTTCGCACACAGAGGCACTGAGACACAGAGTCACAGAGACAAGGGGACGCCTTGAGCGCGACCTACTCCTTCAGCTTCTTGATGATCGCCGGCACGACCTCGAACAAATCGCCAACCACTCCGAAGTCCGCAAGGTCGAAAATCGGCGCTTCCTTGTCCTTGTTGATCGCGACGATCGTTCCCGAATTCTTCATACCCACGACGTGCTGAATTGCACCCGAAATGCCAACGGCAACATACAGTTGCGGCGTCACCGTCTGACCCGAACTGCCGATCTGCCGATCCATCGGCAGCCACCCGTTGTCGCAGATCGGCCTAGAGGCAGCAACTTCGGCGTCGAGTGCTTCGGCCAGATCCCGAACGAGTCCAAGGTTCTCTTCGCCCTTGATACCCCGACCGACCGAGACGATCCGCGGCGCCGCCGACAGATCCACTGCACCCTTCACTTCCTTGAATCGTTCTTCGGCGGTCCACCGAATCTCGACCGAGCCAACCTCGGTCGCAAGCGCCCGAATCGCAGCCGAGCCGTCCTTCGCTGCGTCAGTCCGGTATGCGCCGGACTGGAAGCTGATCATCCGAGGCGCCTCAGTCCTGCACGTCACGTCAGCATTGATCTTCCCCTGGAAGATCTGCCGCACGAGCGTCACCTTGCCGCCGTCGGTCTTCAACTTGATCACGTCGCCAACGAGCGCCCGGTCGAGCCTCGCGGCAACGCGCGGGGCGAAGTCGCGAACCTGGTACGAGTGGCTGAACACCACCCACTCCGGGTCCACATCCCGAATAGCCTCGATCATCGCCGCCGCGAATCCGTCCGGCGTGTACATCGCCAGCTTCTCGTGCTCTATCGTCAGCACCTCGGCGAGGTCCTTTGTCGCAACCTTCGCCGCGTGTTCGCCGACTCCGCTCCCGATCAGAACCGCCTTCGCCGTGGTGCCGAGTGCCGACGCGAGCGCCTGTCCAGCCGCAATCGATTCCCACGTGGCGTTCGTCAACTCGCCCCCGCGAATCTCCGCGTAAATCAGTACTCCATTCGCCATAATGCCTCCCGCGGATCGCGCGACGCGCGATCGACGCCGCTAGATGATTCCGTTGCCCCGTAGTCGCGACACGAGCGCAGCCGCCACGGTCTCGGCATCGCCTTCAAGCATCTCCGTCTGCTTCTCGCGCACGGGGATATAGAGCGTGCCGATGACTTCGCGCGGCGCCATCGCCTCCGCGCCGAGTCCCAGGTCCGCAGCCGTCTTCTGGTCAACGGGCTTCTTCTTGGCACCCATGATGCCCTTGAGACTGGCGTAGCGCGGCTTGTTGATGCCGGACTGAATCGTCAGCAGCGCGGGTGTCTGCATTGAGACCCACTGGAACCAACCGTTCTCGAGCTCGCGCTTCGCTCTCATCGTCGCGCCGTCTTCGCTCGATTCGAGCGCGATGACAATAGACGCATGCGGAAGGCCGAGCATCTCCGCGAGCAGCACGCCGGTCTGACCGTATCCCAGGTCGTCCGACTGTAGCCCCGTGAAGATAAGATCCGGTGACTCGGGCCCGATCGCCGCAGCAAGCGCTTTCGCCGTAGCCACTGCGTCGAGCCCCTCGAACGCGGCGTCACAGAGATGGATGGCGCGGTCCGCGCCCTTTGCAAGACCTTCCTTGATGGTCTTGCTCGCATCTGCGGGCCCGAGAGTTGCGACGATGACTTCGCCGCCGTGTTTTTCCTTGAGGCGAAGCGCCTCTTCAAGGGCGTACGCGTCCGACTCGTTGGCCTCGAAACTGAGGCTCGACTGATCGACCCACGTCTTGTCCGCATTGATGCGGAGCAGGTCGTCCCGCCGGGGGACCTGTTTGATACAGACGACGATCTTCACTGGTTCACTCCTTGATCGACGCCGTCGAACGAAGCGGAGGGAGCCGGCAGCTCTTCGAGTCTCCCGGCTGTTGTCCCCTGCGCTCCATTCGTCCGGCTACTCCTCGTATCGCTTCATGAGCAGCGCCGCATTGGTGCCGCCAAAGCCGAAACTGTTCGAGAGGCCGTACGTGATGCTCTGGTGCCGCGCCTCGTTCGGGACGTAATCGAGATCACAGTCCTCGTCGGGCGTCATGTAGTTTATCGTCGGTGGAATCGTACCGCGTTCGATCGCAAGAGCAAGGATTCCGGCTTCGACTCCGCCCGCCGCGCCGAGCAGATGCCCGGTCATCGACTTGGTCGAGCTCACCGGAATGCTCTTGGCGTGCTCTCCAAAGACCCTCTTGATGGCAAGCGTCTCGAGCTTGTCGTTGTAGGGAGTCGAAGTGCCATGGGCATTGATGTAGTCGACGTCCTCGGGCTGGATGCCAGCGTCGCGGATTGCCGCTTCCATCACCCGGCGAGCACCGTCGGCGTTTTCCGACGGCTGGGTAATGTGGAACGCATCGCCCGTCATGCCGTAACCGACGACCTCGGCGATGATCTTCGCGCCGCGCGCCTTCGCGTGCTCGAGTTCCTCGAGGACGAGAATGCCTGCGCCCTCGCCGATCACAAAGCCGTCGCGGTCCTTGTCGAACGGGCGGCTCGCGAGTCCAGGCTCGTCGTTGCGGAACGACAGCGCGCGCATCGCGGCAAACCCACCGACACCCATCGGTGTAATGGCCGCTTCGGCGCCTCCGCAGACCATGACGTCGGCATCGCCTCGCTGGACGATCTTGAAGCTGTCGCCTACCGCGTGCGCGCCGGACGAGCAGGCCGTCGCCGTTGCCGAGTTCGGGCCCTTCAGCCCGAAAGTGATCGAGACATACCCGCTCGCCAGGTTGATAATGGCGGCGGGAATGAAGAAAGGCGAGATCCGGTTCGGTCCTCCCTTGAGGAACGCCTCGTGCTCGCGCTCGATAATGGCAAACCCGCCGATGCCGGATCCGATGTAGGTGCCGAACCGTTCGGCATTCTCATCGGTCACCTGGAGACCCGAAGCTTCGATCGCCTCCTTCGCGGCCGCAACCGCGTAGTGGATGAACGTATCGAACTTCTTGATCTCCTTCTTCGGGATGAACTTCTCGGGTTCGAATCCCTTGACCTCGCCGGCAAAACGGCATCGGAACGCACCCGCGTCAAAGCGCGTAATGGGACCGATACCGCCGCGACCCGCCACGAGCGACGCCCACGTCTCTTCGGCCGTCAGGCCGACGCAGCTGACGAGGCCGATCCCCGTCACGACGACACGTCGATTCACGACCACACTCCTTGAGGGAAAAACCAGCAGTACATCGTTTCCGGCCGCTCGGCCGGACGGCGTCGACGACTACTTGTCCTTCTTGTACTGCTCGATGTACGAGACCGCGTCGCGCACGCTCTGGATCTTCTCGGCGTCTTCGTCCGGGATCTCGATGTCGAACTCTTCCTCGAAACGCATCACCAGCTCGACCGTATCGAGCGAGTCCGCACCAAGGTCCTCGATGAACCGCGCGTTGGCCGTGACTTCCGGCTCATCGACGCCAAGCTCTTCCACGATGATCTGCTTGACCTTTTCCTCAACACTGATATCCGCCATGGGATCCTCCTGAGAACGTTTGAAATACCTTACACGGAAGCGGGCTCGGCGCCCGCCGCCGGGGCCGAAAACAGAGCCACGATGTCGTCCGGGCGCTCGACCGAATGGCACGTCGCCCCCTTTACCGTCTTCCGAACGAGTCCGGCCAGTACACGGCCGGGTCCCATCTCAACCCAATTCTTTACGCCAAGGGCATCGAGCTTGATGACCGACTGCTCCCAGAGCACGGGCGACGCAATCTGCTTCTCGAGCAGTTCCCGCGCCTTTTCCCCGGTGTAATCGAGCTCGGCCGTCGAGTTGGCCACGACCGGAAACTTGGGGTCGCGAAACGATGTTGCCTCGAGCAACTCGACCATTCGCTCAGCTGCTGGTTGCATCAGCGCCGTATGAAACGGCGCGCTTACCGGAATGGCTATGACGCGCTTTGCACCGAGCCGTTTGGCGATCTCGCCAGCCCGCGCAACCGCGGCCGCAGTTCCCGCGATGACCACCTGGCCGGCACCGTTGTAGTTGGCCGGCGCGCAGACGTCTCCCTGGGCGGCCTCGCGGCACGCTTCCTCGACCTTCTCGTCCTCGAGGCCCAGCACGACTTCCATCGCGCCGACGCCGACAGGTACGGCTTCCTGCATGAACGTTCCGCGAGCGCGTACGAGCCGTACTGCGTCCGACAATTCGAGAACCCCTGCGGCCACGAGCGCCGAATACTCGCCCAGAGAGTGCCCGGCCGCGTACTGCGGCTCCGGCGCTCCGGCCTCGATTGCTGCCCGGTAAACGGCAACGGAGACGGTGAGGATTGCCGGCTGGGTGTTCGCCGTCAGCTTCAGGTCGTCTTCGGGACCGTCGAAACAGAGGCTCGATATCGAAAGGCCGAGAGCCTCATCTGCCACGGCGAAAACGTCACGCGCAGCAGGACTGGAGTCGTAGAGCGCCCGCCCCATGCCGACGGCCTGCGATCCTTGTCCGGGAAATATGTATGCCGTTGTCATGAATGTGGTCCGCACCCGGTCAGGCGCTTGCGTGCTCCTTGGTACGGGCCAGATCCGTGTCGATACGGTGGTTGAGCCCGCTCTCGCTGAATTCCTTGGCGACGCGGATGGCGTTTCGTATCGCGCGGCTGTTTGAACGTCCGTGGCAAATGACTGTCGGGCGGGTCACGCCGAGCAGAGGAGCACCCCCGTACTCTGCATAGTCGAGTCTCTTCTTGAAGGCCTGGAACGCCGGGCGCGAGAGGAAGGCGCCAGCCATTCCCTGAAACGAACGCTGCAGCTCTTCACGAAGCATCCGGATCACCGTCTCGATGATGCCTTCGCTGACCTTGAGCGTCACGTTGCCCGTAAACCCGTCGCAGACAATGACGTCCACGTCTCCGCTGAAGATCGCACGTCCCTCGATGTTTCCGACGAAGCGGATCGGCGCCGTCTTGAGGAGCTGATGGGCTTCCTTCGTCAGGTCGTTCCCCTTCATCTCTTCTTCGCCAATAGACAGAATTGCCACCTTCGGATCGTCGATGTGGAAGATGGCCCGCGCGTAGATCGAGCCCATCACTCCGAACTGCATGAGCTGTTCGGGCTTGCACTCGGCGTTTGCGCCGACGTCGAGAAGAAGCGCACCGCGTCCGGTTACCGTCGGCAGTACCGTGGCGAGTGCCGGGCGGTCGACCGTCTGGAGCGTTCCCAGCTTGATCATCGCAACGCCCATCACGGCGCCGGTGTTTCCGGCAGACACCAATCCGTCGGCACGTCCGTCCGCAACCTCTTGCGCAGCAACGTGCAACGAACTGTTGCGCTTGCGACGAATCGCCTGCGCAACCGGGTCTGACATCGTGATGACTTCCGTTGCATCGAGGACGTCAATGCCTCGTCCGCCGTGCCAGCCCTTTCGCCGAAGCTCTTCCCGAAGACGCGCCGCCGCACCGACGAGCACGACTTCGACGCCGAGTTCGTTGGCGGCCTGGATGGATCCTTCGACTTCGGGACCCGGGGCGTGATCGCCCCCCATCGCGTCGACGGCAATTCTGATCATCAGGCGCGGGCGCAGGCGGAAACGGAGGCTATGCCTCGTCTTCGATCTTCTTGATCAGTTTTCCGTCGTAGTGCCCGCAGCTCGGGCACATGCGGTGCGGCATCGACGGCTGACCGCAGGTCTTGCACGCGACAGTCTGCGGCGCGTCGATGGCATCATGGGCGCGGCGCATGTTGCGTCGCGACTTGGAATGGCGTCGTTTCGGATTCGGCATTGTGAGTCACCTTCTCGTCGAAATCTCTGATTTCAGGAATTCTGCAACCGCTTTAGCGCTTCCCAGCGCGGATCGATCTGCTCGGATTCACATCCGCAGGTCGTCACGTTCAGGTCCCCACCGCACGTCGGACAAAGTCCCGCACAAGACTCGGAACAGAGCACGTGCATCGGGGCGAGGAGTGCGACCTGCTCCCGGGCCACCTCGCGGACGTCGAGCACACCCGAAGGCAGCTCTTCGATGTCGAGCTCGGTCGGGTCGAGCTCGGTCTCGTCGACGTCGACGCCACTCGGGGCGGCTTCGTGGACGTAGCGCTGGTCGAAGGTTCCGACCAGGGCAAGTTCAAGCGGTTTCAAACAACGATCGCATTCGGCACTGGCCGTGGCTTCGATCTCACCCGTCACCCGAACAACTCCACCCTCAGGCCTCACCCACGCCGTAATCTCGGCCCGAAGCGGACGAAGCAGCTCCCTCTTCCGTTGCGCGCCGAACTCGAGGGCCCCGAACGCAATTCGAAGATGCTGACCATCCGGTTCAAGGTGAATAAGATCGATTTCCATCTGCCTGCCAAAAAGCGAGAAGTATACGGTCATTCTGGACTTTGTCAACCAAGCCGGCCGAAGGCCCTTTTGTCTCCTGCGGATACGGTCGTGAAGCCGTCCTTCGGCAAGCTGCTATCATCCCGGATACACCTTGTAAGGAGACTCGCACCTCGTGAACCGACGCTACATTGCAAGCCTCGTCCTGCCCGCCATCGTTCTCTGGTCCATTCCGGCAATTCCGGCATCCGCCATCTACACTCGGATCTGGGACACTCGTGACACCAGCCAGATGGGACAGATGACGGTCTACAACGGCTACTCCGAAGGATCGCTCCTCGGAATGCCGGTCGGCTCTGGCGATGTCAACGGCGACGGTTTCGATGACGTTGCGCTTGCCGCGTTCTACGGACCGTCGGGACCGTCCGGCGGGCGCCGTGCTGCCGGTCAGATCAACGTGGCCTTCGGATCCGCGGATGCGCTGACCGGGTCGGTTGTGGACATGGCCCAGGCTCCTGCGGGCACGTGCTCGATCTTCGGCGCTCGCCCGGACGACTTTCTCGGAACCGAGATCTCGCTCGGCGACGTCACCGGTGACGGGATCGCCGATATCCTGACTGGTGCGCAGAACGGAGACGGATTCGACAACGACTCGAATCGGTCGCAGGCAGGCGTGGCATATGTCGTGATCGGCCGGCCCGAGTTTCCTCCAACGATCGACCTCGTCAATCCGGGACCCTCCGTCATTCAGATTCTCGGAGCGAACCCGGGCGACCGGCTGGGATTCTGGGTTCACGCCGGCGACGTCACCGGTGACGATATCGCCGATATTCTCGTCTCGGCGGACCTTGCGAAGAGCAGCAGCGGGGCCGGCGCCGCCCGGGGCATCCTTTACATGATTCCAGGCGGTCAGGATTTTCCGGCCCGGATAGACCTTTCCCGAGGTTCCGATCTGAGCAGTCTCGACGTGACCGCAGTCTATGGACTCGATGACCAGGATCACTTCGGCTCGTGCATCTCCACCGGCGATTTCGATGGCGACGGTTTCGGAGACATCGCCTGCTCGGCCGGAGTCTCGCGCGCGGGGGCTGCGTATACCGGCTACGGCCAGGTGAACAACGGCATCGGCCAGGGCGGCGGCGACGGCCCGAACAACGACCGGCAGAACGCTGGCGAGGTGACTGTGCTCTACGGTCGCGCGGCGTGGCCATCCGCCATTCAGCTTTCGAATCCGCCGAACGACACCACCATCGTGTATGGCGATCAGGCGAACGGGTACTTTGGGGAAGACGTCGATGCCGGCGACATCGACGGCGACGGGCGCGATGAACTGGCGATCGGCGCCCTCGTTGCGGATGCGCCGGGCAGGAATGCAGCGGGTATCGGCTACATCGTCTGGGGGAGCCGTTTCGGACGCGGAGACCGGATCGATCTCAGGAACGCGGCAAACGCGAAGGCGCTGACAATTTACGGTGAGAACGCCGGCGACATTGGCGCGGATTCGCTACGTATCGCCGACATCGACGACGACGGTCTCGACGACATTCTCTTCGGAAGTCCGATCAACGCTGGCGCAGGACGCGAATCCGCCGGCGACCTGAAAGTCATCTTCGGCTCGGAGCAGCCATTTCCGGCGATCGTCGACACGGCGAACAATCCGCCGTCGGTGCCGATCTTCCAGATCGTGGCGCCTGATGCGGGCGACATGTTCACGTACTCACTCGCGACCGGTGACGTCGACGGAGACGGATTCATCGACCTGGTTCCGAATGCAATGGGCGGCGATGGCGCCGGGAACAGACTGGACGCGGCTGGCGAGTCGTACATCATCTCTGGAAAGTGGTTCAGCCAGCGCGCCGGTCGCGGAGCTCAGAGCTCACCGCTCCTTACGTCGGTGACTGTCGCTCCCGACAGGAAGAAGATCTACGCTGGCGAGCCCGGTATCGTCCTGACTCTGAACAACGCATCGACGGACGCATCGCGGCTGTTCGTCGCGGGGTCAGTAGCGGTCCTGAACGGGATCGACGCGCCGACTGAGTTCGTCGACATGCGGACGCTGAGAGTTGCGCTCGATGACATTCCGGAGGTTCGCAACACGCCTGGCAGCGTGGTTGTACAGGTCCGGAATCCGGGGACGGATCCATCCGTTGCGGTCGTTCCGCTGCTGCTGATCGGACCGCTCGTCAAGAAAGTAACCGTGGCTGACGGATCGAACATCACGCTGACAGTGCGCGGAAAGTACGTACTCGACGACGCGACGGTCGATGTGAGGCTCGCGGACGGCTCGGGCACTGCCGTTCCATTGATGTCGGTTGAGCGGACGAGCAAGAAGAGCTTCCGCGTACGAATCGAACGGGCGGCAGTGCCGGCAGGAACACAAGTGGAAGTGCGGATCGCCAATCCCGGTCCCGCATACTCGGCAGCCGTCGTGGCGACGATTCCGTGATCTCAGTCAGAGGGAACTAACGATCGACATCGCGGAAACTCTGACGGCCCGGGGGATCTCTGCGCCATGGACTAGCGGATCGTTCGCATTCTCCACTGAGATCCTTTCAAGATGGTGGAAGTCGGGTCGCCGGCGCCGTCCGCCCGCGGTGGCCGGATGCCAGGCACCGGACGCCTTCAGAAATGAAGCGTCGAGCCGGGTGCATTTCCGCACGTGGGCTCGTCATATGGCGCAGATTCGATCAGAGCGAAATACCTGAAGGACGGCGGGATGCGGGGGAACGCGGCGATTTCGGGCTGCCCCAGTCTGGGGCGTTCAAATCGTCAACTTGGCACGCAGGTTGCACCTTCCATCGCGCAGGCTCGGCAGGAATCGGCGCCACATCTGAGTAGCCACGGCGCAGGCGTCGAGCCGCTCGATGGGAGAAGCGCCATGTTCAAGACCTTTGTCGTCGTCGCCTTCGCCGCATTGTTCCTCGGAGTCATCGCGTTCGCGAGACCTGTCACCGACTCGCCTCAGGACGAACTCGCGGCTTTCAAGGGCAACTCGTGCGTTTCGTGTCATTCCAGAGACCTCAAGTTCGAGGGAATGACCAACCACTATCTCGAGTGGCACCTCTCGCGGCACATGCAGACGGCCGTGAGTTGCGACAAATGCCACGGCGGGGACCCGACCACGGACCGCAAGGAAAAGTCCCACGTCGGCGTACTCAAGTCAGTAGAAGCGCAGAGCAAGACCAATTCCCTCAACCTCCCGCAGACCTGCGGCGCCTGCCACGAGCCGATTACGACGGCATTCACCGGCAGCACGCATTACCAGAAGTTGAAGGCCGCCGGCCTCGGACCGACGTGCGCGACGTGCCATCAGCACATGGCGTCAACCGTCGCCTCGTTCCCGCCTGAAGCAGCGAATCTGTGCGCCCAGTGCCACGGCATCGAACGGAACCTCCTGCCGAATCGCAAGGACATCGAGGCCTCCGCGCTGACGGCCATGGAAGCGATCGATCGCGCCAACGGAATCGTTGTCTGGGCAACCGGATTGATGGACGCCGCGAAGGAAAGAAAGGTGAATGTGGCTGCGGAAGAAGCAGAGCTCGCCGCCGTCAAGGCGATGCTCGCCGACGCGAAGGCGAAGTGGCATACGTTCACTCTCGTGGGAGTGCGTGAGACTGCTGACGCGGCATTCGCCAAGGGTGTCATCGTCAAGGACAAGCTGCGAACGAAGCTTGGCTTCAAGTAGGTCGAGGCAAGGCGCTTCAGACAGCGGCACGCTCCGCTCACAGAGAGCACAGAGTCGTCATAGGCTCTGTGCTCTCTGGCGTTTCAGCACACCTCTGCAGAAGGCGTCGCCGTCCGGAGAGCACGGAGTCACCGAGAACTCTGAGTTCTGATGATTGTCTCGCTGCGTGCTCTGTGCCTCTGTGAACACTGTACGGCAACGCCTTCTGCCCCATCCACCCGGTCGCTCGCGGTTCCGATCAGGACCTGACCCATGTTCTGACCATTAAACGGCGGGCTTCCCGGCAGATCCGGTCTCGAGCTCGTCGACGAGACGCTGCCATTCGTCGACGAGCGGACCACGAGCCTTCGACTTGTAGGCCTTGAGCATTGCGCGCTGGCTCCAGAAGAACCGCTCGCGGTGTTTGTCCGATTCGCCAAGCGCCTCGACGCCGAGCGCGCGACGCGCACGCTCGATCGCCGACAACGTTGCGATCCGGTAACAGATCGAGACGAGGAACGCATCGGGAGGCGCGGTTTGCAAGTGTGTGAACCAGGCGCGGTCGCGCTGTTCCCACGGATCGATCGACTTCATCCACCCGCACCACTCGAGCAGGCCGCCAACGGCAGGCCCGAACTCGTCAATGACTTCCTGCTGCCGCTCTCCGCCACCCGGTCCTTCGCAGACGTCGTGGAGCGCCGCCGCGATTGTCGCGTTCTCGTCCGCACCGCCCTCGATCGCAAGCGATGCTGCCGCCAACGGCGCTGCCAGCGCAACACCCGCTGCCTGGGACGCGGACACGGCATACGCAAGAGCCTGGCCGATGCGACCGCCGCGACCCGCCACGGAGGATCGAGCGCCACCGGCCTCCTCGACCGGTGCGTCGAGCTCGATTGAATAGGTCAGCGAATCGAACACGTCTGCCGAGGCGTCGAGGTCGTCGAATGCCCTGGCGGCCGCACCCGGCTGGTCCTGTACTGCCTCGATGTCGAAGACAACAGCCACGTCGTCGTCGATGTCAGTCTCACGCCGTTTCAACGGGTCAGTCGACTTTCCGGCTGCAGCGCTGATGAGATCCTGGGGCGGAGGCGACAACAGGTCGAGATCGCCGAAAACCAGGACTCCATCGAAAGCGGCGTCGACGGAGTTGTCGGCTTCAGTTGCAGACCCCGCTCCGCCTGAGTCCTCCGCATAGAGCTTCTGCGCCCATCGGTACTTTTCGACTGCCGTCTGCGCTTCGGCCTTCAGCTCGTACAAGAGGTCTCGTAACTCCCGGATGCGGTCCGGATTCGTCTCCTTCTTGAGCTCCTCTGCCGCAAGCGTGAGCTTGATGTTGAGCGATGCTAGTTTTGCACGGACCTCCTTCTGGAGCGTCGCGGGCACCTTGCCGGACGGACTCGACGGCTGCTCTGGCTGCATTAACGACCTCGGCGGATTCCCAATGGACCAACCTCAACGTGCAAACCGCGGCGTCGGGTCGCGAGACACCGAGCCGCGTTCGCAGTGCGTGAATTGAATGTCTGGATCGAGAGCGTTGGGGCGGCCGAAGTATAGCCTTCGTCAGTTATTGGCGAAAAGCCGGAACGTCAAGCCGGCGGTGATCGTGACCGGGTACCCCGGCGTTCCGTGGATGCGCGAGCTCACCGGATCTCCCGGCCGGAGCCTGGACTCGAAATAGTTCTGGGTCTCGAAGTAGCGCTTGTCGGTCGCATTGTCGACATACACGGTGGGCGACGTCCCACGGAAGAACGCGTTCATGACCTGCGTGACGCCTCCATTCGCGGTGAGGACGCGATTGAGTCACGACCGGCGACAGGAGTTCCTCATGAAGATTCCGAAGTTGCAGGGTCGTTCTCAGTCGGTTGAACGACCCGTCTACGCATTCACCAGACAAATCGGATTGGGGTGGCCCGGGCGTTGAGCCAGGAGTCGGGTCCGGAGTATAGTTCGGGCGCCGCGGTTCGCGCGCTCATCCCACGCCGATACAGGGTTTTCGTAATGAAACGTTCGCTCGGTCTGCTCACGTTCGCGTTGGCGCTCGCCGCGGGCGCGTATGCCGTTTCCGATCGCTCCACTTCGCAGGCTGCAGCACCTGCAGAGCCGGCAACGTTCTCGAATCAGGTCGTGCGGATCTTCCAGCAGAACTGCCAGACGTGCCACCACCCGGGTGACATCGCTCCTTTCAGTCTGATGACGTACGAGGATGCCGCGCCGTGGGCCGAAGCGATCCGGACCGAGACGCAATCTCGCGCGATGCCGCCCTGGAAGCCGGTCGACGGATGCGGCGACTTCGCCAACAAGCGTGGCCTGACGGATGAAGAAATCGCGACGCTCGCGGAGTGGGCGGATGCTGGTGCTCCCGAGGGCAATCCAGTCGATCTGCCCGAGTCGCTCGTATTCGACAACGGGTGGAAACTCGGCGTGCCTGACATCGAACTTCAGACGGTCCCGAGCGGTTACCGGGTTCCGGCATCGGCTACGGCCGACATCTATCGCTGCTTCACGATACCGACGAACTTCGATGCGGACCGATTCATCACGGCCGTCGAGGTGAGCCCGAGCAATCGGAAGATCGTGCACCACGTCATCCTCTACATCGACGCAACCGGAATCTCCGTTACTCTCGATCAGCAGGATCCGGGTCCCGGCTACACGAGTTTCGGCGGTCCGGGCTTCGCCACTGTAGGAACGCTTGGCGGATGGGCACCGGGTGCTCCGCCACAGGTGCTCCGTGATGGAACTGGCTATCTCGTGCCGAAGGGCGCTCGCATCGTCGCTCAGGTGCATTACAAGCCGAACGGTCAGGATGAGGTCGACACGACGTCGATCGCGCTCAAGTTCGCGAGGTCGCCGGTATACCAGGACGTGATCATCCTTCCGGTTATCAATCAGAACTTCACGATTCCCGCCAACGCGCGTGACTATCCGGTTACGGCGTCGTTCACGTTTCCGCCCTTGGTGAACGTCAAGGTTGAGTACATCTCGCCGCATATGCACCTGCTCGGACGCGAGATGCAGCTGACGGCCCAGAACCTCGTCACGGGCGAGCGCCAGTGTCTCATCTTCATCGACAACTGGGACTTCCACTGGCAAGGCTCGTACAAATACCGGCAGCCTCTGGCAATTCCAGGTGCGACGAGGGTCGAGCTCACGGCCCGGTACGACAATTCTGAGCTGAACCACAATCAGCCGACGATTCCGCCGGTCGACGTCTCGTGGGGCGAGAAGACTACGGACGAGATGTGCATCGGCTTCCTCGGTCTGACCATCGATGCCGAGCACCGCGAACCTTCGACGCCGGTCGTTTCCGGTATTCGAGTCCAGGGCTCGAAGCTCATCGTCGAAGGCGATGACATCCGCGCCGGCAGTCTGATCATGGTGAACGGCGAGCTGGTTCGCGATACGAAGGTGAAGTCACGCCACAAGGCTCTGTCGAAAAACGCCTGGGCGACGGCGATTCCCGCCGGTGAGACGGTCTCGGTCCGTGTTCTCAACCCGGACGGAGCATCGTCACCGGAATTCCTCTTTCAGCGGTAGCGTCAACGGATGAACGCTGGCGATCACCGAGGTGTGATCGTCAGCGTGCGTCAGCAGACTCGAGAGCCCGGATTGCCTCGTCGGTCGTCCAGGTATTCCCGCGGAAGAGCTTCGCGACCCGCCCGTCAGGACCGACCAGAACAGTCCGCAGCGAGTGGACGATCTGTCCGGACTGGGTTTCATAAGACAGGCCGAAGAACCGGGCAACGGCTCTGACCTCGTCCGGAGAGCCAGTCGCGAAGGTCCACCGCTCGAAGTTGCCGGCGGTCGGCGCCTGAAGCGCTGCGTAGTCCCGAAGCACGGCCGGCGAGTCGTGATCCGGGTCGATCGATATGCTCAGAAGTGCCCACCTGGTCCGGCGACCGGACGGCCGGGATTCGAGCGTGCGCGCGATCTCGTCGAAGTTCGCCGTCATACGGGCGCAGTAATCCGGAAGCGGGCATCGAGTGTAGATGAACGACACGAGCACGGCCTGGCCTCGGAACCGCTCCCAGCCGAATCGCTGACCGTTCTGATCAGTGAGCTCGAATGGCGGGACCGGTGCGCCGAGATCGGGATCCCTGGCGTCATCGACGTCGAACCCGGCGGCCTCGCCTTCAAGCCTTTCGACGTTCTCGATCCAGGTCTTTTCGTCGTCGATGACGAGAGTCGCGCGAATCCTGTCGCCGGGAATTAGCGTCGCCACCGACGACGGAGGTTCGACGGCCATCTCCATCGTCATTGCATCCATGAACCCCGGAATTGCCCTGTGCGCGACGGTGACACGACCGGACGACGCGTCGATCGATACGATACGTCCGGTCAGTTCGTGGCGGCTCGCGGGAGACGTCGGAGCAGGGTTCGTGCAAGCGGAAAGCAGGAGGGCGCCTGACACCGCTATTGTCGCGGCTACAAACGCCCTCCGATTCACGGATTACAGCCCGTCCCAGTCGCCGCGAACCGGGATCAGGCCCGTCGGACCGTATCCGAAGACGTTCGTGCCTGGCCCCGCGCTGTTCGAGTCTCGGAGGAACCAGTTGCCACCGACCGGATCATAAAGTCCGACAGTCTGGGCGTTGTCGTTGTTCCAGTCTCCGACAACCGGAAGCCAGCCAGAACCGGCAGGTCCGTACCCGAACACGATGTCGGCACCGCCCGGCGTATTCGAGTTGCGGAGGAACCAGGTCGAGGTCGAACCAATGAAGATCCCGATCGTGGTGGTACCGCTGCCGTCCCAGTCTCCGACGACCGGCGTCGCGTTCGCGGGTCCGTATGTGAAGACGACGTCGGCGCCACCCGGAGTGTTCGAGTTGCGAAGGAAGAACGCTCCGGTTGAGGGCTGATACAACCCGACGGTGTCAGTGCCGTTGCCGTCCCAGTCGCCGACGAGCGGCAGGTACCCGGCACCACCGGCGCCGAACGAGACAACCACGTCGGCAGCTCCGGGCGTGTTCGAGTTCCTAAGGAAGAACGTCGACGTGTTTCCACGGTAGAGGCCAATCGTGTCGACGCCATCACCGTTCCAGTCGCCTGCCAGCGGCGTGAAGCCAGCAGCAGCCGCACCGAACTGGAAGGCAGCGTCGGCGCCGCCCGGCGAATTAGAGTTCCTGAGGAAAAATGTGCCCGTTGATTGGGAATAGACGCCTGCTGTCTCGAGGCCGAGACCGGCGGGACTCGTGCCGACCATTTGCGCGATCGTCGCCACGTACATCTTGAGGATCTGCACGGCCATTTCGATCGTCAGGTTGTTCGATAGATCCGAAGACTGGTGATAGCCGGGATACGTTCCATAGTCGTTCTCGATGGCGAGAATTGCCGGCATCGAACGGTCCAGGTAAGGCTGGTGATCAGAACAGCATGGGTTCAGAGACGTGACGATTCGCAGCGTCGTGTACTGCGCCGCCGCGGCCGAGCAAGCATCCATCAGGCCCTGTCCGATTGCCCGCGTTTCAAGCCGGCAGTCCAGGTCCGTGTCGCCGGTGTACCCGATCATGTCGAGGTTGAACATCCCGCGGACTTTCGCGTTGTCGCCCGATGTCACCAGCGACTGGGCGTGCGCGATCGAGCCGTACAGACCCTGCTCCTCCCCCGCATAACAGATGAACTTCATCGTGGCGTCGGGAGGGTTTGCGGTGAAGATGCGGGCAAGCTCGAGAACTCCGGTAGAGCCCGAACCGTTGTCTTCCGCTCCCCTTGCCGTGGCGTGTCCATCGTCGTTGGAGATCGCGTCATAGTGCGCACCGACGATGTACCAGTCGTTGGGGCGCGTCGTGCCGGGCAACGTCGCAATGACGTTGTAGGCCGTCACGGCGGGATTTCCTCCGCTCGCCGGTACGGTGAACGACTGCGTCGTGACCGTCAGGCCAGGCATCGACTGGAATTGCGTGATGAGCCATTCCCGTGCGTTGATGATCGACCCGCCACGCGTCCATCGGTTGAAAGTCGCGAGCGACTGATCGTCAGCGAACCAGCGCGATCCATTGACCTGATCCACGAGCCCCTGAATAGCCGCATTGAACTGGGCCGAGGTCGGAACGTTGCTGTTGGCTGCCTGATGCGAGAGCTGCATGTTCGGCTGGAATGGCCGGATCGTCGCATGCCCGCGGCAGCCGTCCTCGTCGTCGCCCGCGTGGAGATCCTCGAGCGAGGCAACTTGCGTAGGGGTGGCCCGGATGACGCTGGATCCGCCATCCGAGACGAGGATGGTCGCGCCAACTGACTCGATCTCGTTCGCCGGGAATCGATTCGTGAAGTAGAGACCCTCCGTCGACGGACTGCCGTCGAGGAATCGGAAAACGAAGCGACCGCCGAGAAGCGCTGACAGCGCCGCCCGATCGCCTGCAACAAGCAGGTGCGTGTCGACCTCGACCCACCACGCGAGAGCCGGGCTCGACGTCAACGCGGACCAACGCTCGTACCCGATCTTGTCGATCGTGACGACGGCGAGCGCCGGGGCCGACTGCTGGTCCTTTCGAACGAGCGCCGAAGACCCGAACACGACGTTGGCGAGCAGGAGGCACAGCAGGACGGCGGACGGCAACGAACGGTGGATCCGGATCATTGGTAACCCTCTGGCTTCGAAGTAATGGGAGGTGGGGCAATTCTATGGTTGCGACGCCGGAACCTCAAGTCGAGTGTCTCGCCGACTGAGACTGAGGAGGCGTTGCCGTACAGAGAGCACAGAGGCACGGGGAACACAGAGTCCTGATGAACAGATTTCTCTGTGCTCTCCGTGCCTCTGTGTTCTCTGTACGGCAACGCCGGCATCTCCAACTTCAATCCCTCCCCCCGTGTTGACGATCCGTAGGTCATGGCCGACAATCGCGAAGTTCGGTCCCCCGCTAACGCGGAACCCACATCAACTTCTTTCCGTCCGCCCCCGGAATGGAGCACGCCATGCGCTTTCACCCGTCGCCCCGGCGAGCGCGCCTGAATTCTGTCGCGAAGCTCGTCTCTGCAGCATTGCTCGCGACTCTTTCGGTCGTCGCACTTCCGGCAGCACGAAGCTCTGCCGAAACGATGATGACGCCGGCCGTGATGTTCTGCACCCAGGCGCCATTCGGCGCCGACTTCACGAGCACGAACGCCACATTCGGCAACCACGAGGCCAACACCGGTTCGACGCCCCGTGGCGGAGATCTCTGGATCCGCTACATGGATGGCACGCTGCGAAACCTGACGCAGCAGGCCGGTTTCGGTACGACTCCCCTGCAGGACATTGCGGTGCGCGAGCCGTCCATCCATTGGGACGGCACCAAGGCGCTGGTCTCCATGGTGATAGGCGGCACTACGAAGGACGTGCTGACGCCCGTCTACTGGCAGATCTATGAAGTGACCGGTATAGGTCAGGGACAGACGGTCCAGTTCCGCAAGATCGCCCAGCCCGACAACTACAACAATGTCTCGCCGATCTACGGGACCGACGACCGGATCCTGTTCACATCCGATCGGCCGCGAAACGGCAAGCGGTCGAGCTATCCGCAACTCGACGAATACGAATCGCAGCCGACCAACACCGGCATCTGGTCGATGAATCCGGACGGCTCGGACCTCAAGCTGCTCGATCACTCCATCTCGGGCTCGTTCACGCCGATCATCGCAAGCGACGGTCGCGTCATCTTCACGCGATGGGATCACCTGCAGCGCGACCAGCAGAACGACGAGGGCACGAACGACTACGGCGCGTTCAATTATGCGTCTGAGTCTTCTGCACTCAACACCGGCAGCACTGCAGAGATCTACCCGGAGCTGCGCGTCATGCCCGCCTCGGAGTACAACCACGGACACACGATCAACCAGTTCTTTCCGTGGCAGGTCAACGAGGACGGAACTGCTCTCGAGACGCTCAACCACGTCGGGCGCCACGAGCTGCTCAGCTATTTCGACTCTTCGAACGACGACCTTCCGGAATTCATTGCTCCGCAGAACCGGCGCACCGCGACTAATACCTTCCACTACAAGGAAGATCCGCTCGTTCCGGGCAGGTTCTACGCGACGCGCGCTCCTGAGTTCGGCACGCACGCTGCGGGACAGATCGTCGCGATCTCGGGTGGCGAGTCGGTCAACCCCGACAACATGCAGTTCGACTACATAACGGATCCGAATACCGCCAATCCGATTCCGGACGGCCAGACGCCGCCACCGAACTACGCCGGACACTTCCGGAATCCGACACCGTTGTCGGATGGAACCCTGATCGCTGTCCGGACGACAGCCGCATACGACGACAACCAGACCGGATCGCCGCTGTCGTCGATTTACGACTTTCATCTCGTCAGGCTGACGCCTGGATCTCCCTACTTCACGCCGGGAACCCGGCTGCTCGCGACACCCATCTCGAAGACGATCAGTTACTGGGACAACTACTCCTACTCGCAGCTCAACTACAGTGGCCCGCTGTGGGAGCTCGATCCGGTTGAAGTCCGTTCGCGGACGCGGCCGTCAACTCACCAGAATCCCCTTCCGTCCATCGAAAACCAGATCCTCCTCGACGAGCTCGGCGGACAGCCCGGAGTCGACCGGCTGAAGTCCTGGCTCACGTCTCACAACGTCGCGCTCATCACTTCGCGAAACGTGACACGGCGCGCGGACCGGCAGCAGCCATTCAATCTGCGGATCGCCGGTGGAGGTGTCCAGACTGCGCTTCCGGGCTCGACGCTGACGGACATGCTCTATGCGCAGTTCTACCAGGGAGACCTCGTTCGCGGTTACACGGTCATCAACGAAGGCGGCCGCAGACCAATCGCGCAAGTCATGCATGAGGGCCGGAATCCGGCGCTGATCGGAGCTCCACCCGGCAGCACGCAGCTTGGCCTCGACGGCAGCATGGCCGCGATCGTGCCTGCCCGCCGGGCGCTGTCGTGGCAGCTGACGACGCCGGCGGGCGTACCGGTCATCCGCGAGCGCTACTGGGTGACTTTCGCCTCGGGCGAGATCCGGTCGTGTGCCAACTGCCACGGCATCAACTCGACCGACACGGTGCTCGGGCAGCCCGCTCCGACGAACCCGCCGCAGGCCTTCCGCGATCTCGTGCGCTGGTGGCGCGACAATTCGGCTGGAGGGACCGTCGGCGATACGGTCGGCGTGTATGCGCCATCGACTTCGGCGTTCTTCCTCCGCAATGCGCACAGTGGCGGCGGTGCGGACCTGGTGTTCGGATACGGTCCGGGTGGCTCGGGATGGACTCCGCTCGCCGGCGACTGGGATGGCGACGGCTACGACACGCCGGGCTTCTACGCCCCGACGACCGGCACGTTCTTCCTGCGGAACACGTCCACACCCGGCCCTGCCGACATCGTCTTCTCGTTCGGTCCCGGAAACGCGGGATTCGTGCCGATCGTCGGCGACTGGGACAACGACGGTCGCGACACGGTAGGAATCTACTCACCGGCAACCGGCACGTTCTTTCTACGAAATCTCAATTTGCCGGGCGGCGCCGACCTCGTCTTCACGTTCGGACCGGCAGGAGCCATGCCACTGGCCGGCGACTGGAACGGCGACGGAGAGGACTCCATCGGAATCTACATCGCGTCGAGCGGAGCCTTCTTCCTCAGGAACACGGCGACCCCGGGCCCTGCTGACATCGTGTTCACGTTCGGTCCCGGGGGGATGGCGTGGACTCCGATTGCCGGTGACTGGAACGCCGACGCGGTCGATTCGGTCGGACTCTACGTGCCGTCTACAGGTACGTTCTTCCTTCGCAATGGCAACACCAACGGCCCGGCGGATTACGCCTTTTCTTACGGACCGACGTCGGGAGTCCTGCCAGTGCGGGGGAACTGGAACGGCGCATAGACCGCGTCGGAATGAGCCTGTCGTCACGACAAGGGTGACCTAGCGCCCAGGCGCCGCTGCGAGAAACCGGAATCGCAGAGGCGCCTGGGCGCTAGGAGTCTGCGCCCCAAACGCAACAGACCATTCGTTACCGCGCACTAAAGGGAAGGTGCGCCGAAATTGCCGATAAGTTCTTTTTCAGCAATCACTTCACCGCGCTCTCTCGCGCCCCGCCGGATCCCTCTGGTAGACTGCCGGTCCTGCAATACTGACCTCTGGAGGACCTTCAAATGACCGCTCCAGCCAAGCCCGACATCCGGATGATTGCCCGCCTCGTTGCCCCCGAAGGCAACCTGGTACAGGGCCAGTCCGAGTTGCCGCTTCCGCCGGCGCTCGCTCGTGCGGCCGCCGACGCCATCGCCGAAGGACACAATCACTACACGTTCTTCGAAGGTATCCCGGAGCTCCGGAAGGTCCTCGCCCAAAAAGTGCTCGAGCACAACGGCATTACGGTCGACCCTACTGCATCTCCGGTAGAGGTCATGATCACGCCTGGCGCCACGGGCGCTCTTGTCTCGGCGGCCAACGCATTCCTGAAGGGCGCGTCGGCCCTCCTCTTCGAGCCCTACTACCCCTATCACCAGCGAATTCTCGAGTCCGCCGGAGCTCGCGCCGAGATCTTTCCGCTTCGCGGTGACCAGCTCGAGATCGATCCGGAGGAGCTGCGGGCCCGTTGTAGAACCGCCGCGCGCCGTCCGGATTATCCGTTGAAGGCCATTGTCGTCTGCTCGCCATCGAATCCGACCGGCAAGTCGATGACGCGCGCCGAACTGGACCTCGTCGCGAGCGTCTGCCAGGAGCTCGACTTGATCTGCATCAGCGACGAGGTCTACGAACATTTCGTGGTGAACCCCGGCGACCACCTCTCAATAGCAACTTTGCCCGGAATGTTCGAACGCACGGTCACGTGCAACTCGTTCTCCAAGTCGTGGCGAATCTCGGGCTGGCGGCTCGGCTTCGCGGTCGGCTACGGTCCGCTCGTCAGCCGATTGCACGGACCTGGCAACGTGTTCTACGTCTGTGCGCCGACACCGCTTCAGCACGCGCTGTCCAAGGTGTTGATGGCCGAGCCGTCGTACTACGACGCCCAACGCGAGGAATTTCGGGCGAAACGGGAACGCGCCACCGCATCCCTCGAGCGCTTGGGCTTCCGTGTCTATCCCTCCGCATCGTCCTTCTACCTCTGGGTCCGAATTCCCCAGGGGTTCGGCGATGCGATGCAGCTCAATGCACAACTACTCGAGCGTGAAGGCGTTGCGGGCGTTCCTGGAAGCGCTTTCGCTGATGACCCGACCTGGAACCAGTGGATGCGGCTCTGTATAGCCCGAGGAGACGGTTTGCTCGACGGAGCGCTTGCCCGAATCGAACGGGCCCTCGCCTGAATCGCTGACGCCTTACGGCGGGCGCCCCGGAAACCTGGGCGCTCGCCGTGGCAACACAATCCCATCCTTACTTGCCATTGTCAGGAGGCCAGATGTCCGCCGAGGAACTCGAGAAGGTCTTCGTCTCGCTCGTCGACTTCAGTTGGAAGAAGTACAACGAGCGCCAGCACAACACCCACATGGACGAGCTGCTGCTCGGCGCCGTGATTGCCTCGACCGTCGAGCAGGGGTACTCGCTCATCGATCTGAACTCTGACGGTGTGAACCACTACCTGCGATTCGAGCACCTCCCTTCCAAGACGCGACTGATCTTCCAGCTGACGAACCAGAGCGAGGACCTCGTGACCGCCAAGGTTCTCGGGCGTCTCGCGCGCGTCGTCATCGGCTACGGTCAGATGGTCCAGAATCCGACCGCCATCTGGCAGGCGCTCAAATCCGAATTCAAGAGCGGATTCCTCGACGCCGCCGAACCGGGCGTCATCACGTGCGACGCGGATCTCGCGAGCGGGTACATCTACGTGCAGGTGCCCCTGATCATCGATCTCGACACGTATTTCTCGTCAAACTACGAGGTGAACTACCCGTTGCTGCAACAGCACATCGGCGCGACCGTTCACTCGTTGTCCAAGTACCTGTCCGGCCGGCTCGGCGCCTGAACGGAGGAGATCAATGCTGTCCTTTATCAACCAGTTCAAGCACGGCCAGGAAATGCGCGAAAGCAAGGACGAGATCCTCGTCGGAGAGCTCGTCCGGGCGATGGCGCGCCTGAAATCTCCTGCAATCGGATTCAACGCGAATACCGGCGCACAGATGATCCACTTCAAGCCGATTGGTGATCCGATCCTGAACTCGATTGTGATCATCGTCGATCGCAAGACCGGCGGGTCGATGATCCAGCAGGCGGTGATCGGTTCCAAAGCCACGATCCAGATCCAGGCCGAAGTGAAGAACTACCTTTCCGATCCGGATGACCTCGTGGCGATGTACCGAACGGATCTGGCGAACATCTTCAAGATGCCGATGCTCGGCGACGTGAAGCTCGATCACCAGATGAACTCGGTCTTCGCGACTAAGCGAGTGATGATCGACATCGACGACTACATCCTCAAGGGCGAGGAGAGCATTTCCCGGATGACCCAGCTCATCACGTCGATTGTCGGCGAGCTCAAGCAGAAGCTCACTCAGTACAAGAAGGCGTAAAGCAGAAGTGCATCGCGGATTGTGCGGACGATGCGGATCAAGCGGCGGCCTGAATTGCAGTTCAGATCCGCCTGATCCACTCAATCCGCCCGATCCGCGATGTTCTTCTCTCGGCTCCTACTCGTCGAGATCGATCACCTGCTCGGGTTCCTCGAGGGTGAAATACGTGTCGAAGACTTCTTCCGTCCGGTCGAGCTCGATGCCCTGGTAATCGAACTCGGCGTCCAGGAACCGCTCCTTCACCTGCCGCTCGAAGTCAGTAACGTCCTGCGCGAACCCGCCCTGCGCGAGGAACACGACGATCCGTTCGACGCTTCCCTCGGGAGCGCCGATCAGGGCCGCGTAATCCGGCTTCCACGTGACGAGGTAGCAGGCCTTATCCGTTGTGGCCAACGTAGTACTTCCGCGCGACCCGCTGTTCGAACTTCGTCGACTGTCGCAGCTTCACGTAATCGTTGAGCACGCGTTTCTCCGCGTTCGTCGCGAAGTCGTGCAGGTGGTCGTCGCCGACGTGCGTAAGGAACGGAACGATGTCAGCTCCGCTTTCGGGCACGATGATCTCGACTCCCGGCTCGAAGACGTCCGAAAGCCCGGGCCGGTCGATAACGGCGCACGCCGCTCCACACGCGGCAGGCTCGAGCACCTCGTACGGCATCGCGAAATCGATCGGGTGCTGGCCTGGAGGGACGAGCACGATGCGGGCCGACGAATAGATGGCGGCTCGCGTTGAGGCATTCCCCGCCTGCATCAGCTCGACGTTGTCAGGCCACGAGTCGAAGCCTTCCCAGCCGTCGCCGAACACGATGAACCGGTGCGATGGCACTGCGCGTGCCGCCACCAGCAGGTAGTTCTCGAGGACCGCCTCCGACGCCGGATATCGGTCGGCGACGAGCGCGAGGTCGCACGACAGGTCGTCCTCCGGCGAACGCGGATGGAACGTGGCGGTGTCGATCGATTCGTAGAGCGTCACCGCTTCCTTCGCACCGTAGCGCGATGTGTACGGCTCGATGGCCGGACCGCCGGCAATCGAGAAGACCAGGTCGAAATACGGGATCTGGTCGGCGCGAAGCCATGGGGCGGAGCCCGTCGCATCGAGGCCCTGCAGTGTCTGCCACGGATCGAGGTCGTAGAAGATGCGCGCCGGAACAGGCTGATCGAAGAGCCACTCGACGGCTTCGGCACCGGCCTCGAATCCCGAAAGCACCACGTAGGCGCTCGCATCGGCCAATTCCATCTCGACTCGCTCCCGTGCTTCGCTCCAGATGCCGTATCGAAGGTCCTCGGCAAATGGAAGCACGACGGCATCATCGCCCTCCGGCTGGACGTACACGAGGCTGTGGCCCCGGTCGGCAATGCCCTCGAGCAAGGTGTAGAGGATGCGGGCGCGGTGATCGGACGCGGATCGCGTCAGCTTGGGACTGAAGAAGACGAGTTTCATGTCGTGCGCTTTCCGATGGATGGTGTGACCGACGGCGCAGAGTATAGCCGATTCGCGGATCGTGCAAAGTTCCAGCACGCCGTCGGGCCTGTCACGCCGGGGACGCTGCCTTGTGTAATGACCGGATGGGCAGGTGCATCTCCAATTACATCGAAGTCCCGTATTTCCTGAGTGATTCGGTGTGGTACGTTCGCCATGCTAAGGATGGCACGATGACGACGACTCGAATGGAACTGATCGACTGGAATGCTGAATATGCCGACCGGGCACCGGCCATGTTGGCAGAGCTGGCGCAGCTCGTTGGAATGGAGTCCCCGTCTCGCGACGCCGACGGAATCAGGGTCGTAGCTACGCACGTGGCTCGGGCGCTCAACGAAACCGGGGCTTCGGTTTCTATTGTCGAGGATCATTCGAACGGACCGAACGTGGTTGCACGGTTCGGATCAAGCGACCGTCCGATCCTGTTGTTGGGCCATCTGGACACGGTATGGGCGCGCGGTACGATCGCGACGATGCCGTGGAGAATCGAGGGTGACCTGGCGTTCGGGCCGGGGGTCTTCGACATGAAATCGGGAGTCCTCGTTGTCGTGGAGGCTCTGCGCGGACTTGCTCGGCATGGCATCTCTGTCCCCGTCGTAGTCGTCTTCAACTGCGACGAGGAAATAGGAAGTGAATCCACCAGAGCGCTCATAGCCAGTCACGCGAAGAATGCGCGGGCTGCCCTGGTCTTCGAACCATCCATTCCTGGTGGCTCTGCCAAGACATCGCGTTCGGGTATGTCCGACTATCGAATTGTTGTTCGCGGCCGGGCGGCGCACGCCGGGGTGGACCCTGAGAAGGGCGTCAGTGCCATCGTTGCTGCCGCTCGAATCGTGCTTGCGCTCAACGACCTCAACGACCTCTCAAACGGCTTGTCGGTGAATCCCGGTGTAATAAAGGGCGGCACGAGGGCTAATGTCATCGCCGCTGAAGCGATCGTCGAAGTGGATGTGCGGTTCCGAACGCAGGCTCAGGCCGAACGTGTCCATCGAGCCATAACCGGCCTGGGCAAGTCGAGTGACGGCGCGCTGATCGAGGTGACGGGTGGCATTGACCGGCCGCCGTTTGAACCGAATCCAGACGGTCTCGCGCTCTACGGGCGAGCGGCAGTGGCAGCGCGTGCGTCGGGATTCGAGATGGGTCAGGGCCACGTCGGTGGCGTAAGCGATGGCAACTTCACTGCGGCAATGGGCGTCCCGACGCTCGACGGACTCGGTCCCGACGGCTGCGGTGCGCACGCCGATCACGAGCAGATTCTCATTGCAGATCTGCCGCGTCGCGCCGCAATGCTCTCGAGACTCCTGCTGGATCTCGCTGACAGCTAGCTAGTCTGTTCGTGGCGCGCGCTGCGGCCCGATGGTAGAGTGCGCGCCGCCCGTGCTCACGCGAGCTGTGCCGCTCGCTCCGGCCGTTGGAGTTGCATGTCGTCGAGAACCAAGAAACTGCTCGAGTTGCAAGGCGAGCTCGAAGCGATGGGCAGCATTCCGCTGCTTCCCGCGGACGAGTACGAGGAGTACGCGACCGTCTGTCTCGACCTGCTGGGCGTAACGGAGGAGCTCGTCCGCCATCCGGAGTCGGACGATTCGCCGGCCGAAACGGTCGACAGGATGCTCGAGATCGCGGCAACGCTCCGCAGGTCCGGTGACGACCTGACGGCTACCGAAATCCTGCTGCGCGCGGCGTCGCTTGCTGAGGCTCGAGACCTGGGACGAATGTCCTCGATGGCGTTCAATCTCGCCGGCATAAATCTCTATCATCTCGGACAGTACGACACGGCCATCGAGGCATTCGAGCACGCGCTCCAGTTTCTCGAGGACGATGAGCACGGCCAGGTCCGATCGACGATCATCACGATGAACTGGGGCAACGTGCTCCACGACCTCAAGCGGTTCGACGAAGCGGAACGCGTGTACGAGAGCCTGCTCGAGCAGGTCGACGCCATCCCGGCCGACGTGATTTCCCGGCACGCGCCGTTCGGGGCCGATCGGCTCCGCGGAATGCTCTGCAACAACATCGGTGCGAACCGCACCGAATGGGCGCAGTTCGAGTCAGGCGTGAGCATCGATATCGGCCCCCACCTGACAATTGCAGAGCGCTATCTCTCGCGCGCCCTCGCTTCACCACTTTCGCCGAACGAGCACGTGCAGTCGCAGACGAACTTTGCGCACGCACTAATCCTGCGCGGGCGGCCAGACGAGGCCGAGCATCACCTCAGGCGGCTGGCGCAGCAGTGTGCGGCTGATCGCGATTTGATGGTCCAACTGCCCGAGATCTACCGATACTCGGCTGAAGCATGCGCGGCGCAGGGCGATCACGGCACCGCACTGGTTGACTGTTACCGGTCGCTAGAGAGCAGTCTTGCTGTTGCCGACAGGCTGCAGGAGTTGCGTGTGGTGGACACGTTCGTCGCGGTGATGCGCCTGTCTTCGAGCATGCTGTTCGATCCATCGGATCCGCTTGCCCGAAAGGCGGAGCGACTTGCGCTCGAGGCATCGGGACTCGTTGACCGGCTCGTCGACTTCCTCGAACGGAAGGACTGGTACACGGGACACAACCATTCGCGCGCGGTCCAGACGATCTCGATCCGGATGGGCAAGGCGTTGTGTGCCGTGGAGGGAGAGGTCGGGGAGCGTGCGCGCCGAGAGATCGAGTGGCATTCGCTCGGTCTCGGTGCGGCGCTGCATGATATCGGCAAGCTCGTCGTGCCGTGGAGCCTGCTCAACAAGCTGATCCCGCTCAACGAGGGGGAGCGGTCGATTCTGAGGAAGCATCCCGAGAGCGGACAGCAGATCCTCGACCAGGTCGGATTGCCGGAGATCGGAGCGATCATCGTCGAGCATCATGAGTCGCCCGACGGAACCGGCTACCCGACCGGAAAGCGCGACAGTTCGATGATGGGCGCAATCATAGCGGTTGCGGATGCGTTCGAGGCGATGACGACCGTGAATCGACGGTATCGTCGGCCGAAGTCGTTCGGCGAAGCGGTAGCCGAGGTGACGGGCCTTGCGGGCATTCAGTTCGACGCGGACGTCTCGCGGGCGCTGGCGGTGTCGCTGTCGCGAAGCTAGGGACGCTCATACCGTATCCGTCAACTCCAGTCGACTCCGGGTGTCTTGGGGGAAGCGCCTTGGAGTGCGGCGTGAAGCGCCGCTTTGGATTCACCTCGAGTCCGTCCAAGTCCCGGATCCGACCAAGTCCCGCTTCCATCCAAAGCGGCGCTTCGCGCCGCACTCCAAGGCGCTTCGCGCAAGAGCAGGAAGTGTCTAAGGTTTACGAGGAGCGGCCTGTCGGATGGCGGTCGTTTCAGGAGCCGGGCGAACACCACGAAATGCCGCCGGTAGTCTGCCGAAGCGCACCGCTTCCTCACAGAGTCGGAGCGTCGTCTTGCAGGCGCGACAGCTCGTGCTGTGAGCGGCAACGTCGGCGGCAACGGCGGCCTTAAGCCGGCCGGCGGCAAGCGCCACCGCTTCGGGAACGCGTGGACACGCGAGCAGGACCTTTGCGGGGCTCGACATCTCTTTCTACGCCGCCCTTCGACGCCGGGCTACCACGGGCAGCCCGAGCAAGGGCGCGTTGCCATCCGGCTTCCAGTGTCTAAAGAGGACCAGATTCGTCAGCGGTGCCACCACCGCGACGCAATCCGGGCCGGAATAACCCATGTCGCTGACTATCTTCGCCGACCGCGGCTCTTCGATCCGTCGGTTTGTTGCTGAGTCTCCGTTGTTCATTGGTGTACCCTCGCCGTGCGTCGCCTCGGGGTGCTCGCTATGACCAACACCAGCGTACTCGCGTTCTTTTGCATGTGCAAACATGAATTCGCGGAGTCAGGTCGCCCTTCAAAGTGCGAGAACCCCCGAATTTGGCTGAATGACGGGCCTGTAAGGCGTACTTCCTGCCCCCGCGGGTAACTTTATTTTCTTTGTCCTTGGCACTTTGTGTTAGCCTAGGCATTGACGAACCGCGACGGCAATGGCTCCAAACGATGTCAAGAGCGTCCCTGGGCTCGCCACAGAGTCGCGGTCACACTACGACTTGGCTTTTGCTCAAGCAACAATGCGAACAGCCTCTGGTGTCGTTGGGCAGCCGACTCGCTTCTTGAGGGGATAGAGAGATGAAAACGACGAAGATTCGACGCGCGGTTCTATGCGGAGCTGTGATGTTCGCGCTGTTGTTCAGCCCGGCAAGCGCACCTGTGGTGCGAGCGGACGATGACCAAACCGGTCACGGCACTCCCGGAAAGGGCGGCAAGTGCGATCCAGTAAGCGACTCCACGCTCGACATACTCCTCGAAGCCATGGAGTCACTCTGGCTACTTCTGCCAATGTAGCTTTCTGGGTCGTCGACGAGCAGGCGGGGCGTCCGGGTCGGGATTCCGACCTGGACGCGTCGGAAGACCTTGCAACGCTCGGCCGAGACAGTGCATTTGAAAAGGACTTGCTCCGATCAAGCGGCCAGCAGCAGACGCATTTCCGTTCGTCTCGCTCATGGATCGATCAAAAAGGAATCTCTCCACTGCCTCACGTGCGTCCTTGAGCGAAGGAAAACCCAGTCTGGAATCAATGACAAGCGCGTCTCCGTCGATTCGAATTGGAACTCGCTCAAGATCCGTTTCTACCCTTGCCCTAATCGGCGCCAGCCAGCCGAGAGTGCGAGCGACAGGCATTGAATCAACATAGGAGACCAGCGCTTTCGCTTCGATCGCCGATGATCCAACTAGTCCCTCGGCAAGGTAGATCCGAACTTCAGCCTGCGCGTATTCATTAGCTCGATCGTCAGCTGTCCTGACCAATCCCCTCAGAGTTTCAACCGCTTCAGGTTGTCGCTGACGCGATCTGATCCGAGCTTGCAGAATCTGACTATCCAGTGCGTACCCGGCGTGCGAGTGAGTACCGGCCAACCTATCCAACTCCTGGGTGTTGGCAGTCGCCTCGTCGTACTTTCTAAGTTCAGTTTGAGCCACAATCAGCAGCTTTAGCGTTCCAAGCTCCCCTGTCGCATCTCCCATGGCCCGCTCCCAGCCAATCAGATCGACTAGCCGGCGCTCTGCTTCCGCAGGCCTTCCGAGTACGAGCATCGCTCGGGCGATGTTATTGGCGACCGGCATCATGTCGCGCGCAATCCCAAGGTCAGCCGCTATCTTTTCGGCTTCCTCGAGCATTGCCACGCCTTCTTCGGCCTTCTCCAAGTCGCAGAGCGTCGAACCGAGCACGCCATAAGTCATGCCCGCATAGCGCAGGTTCTCGCTTTCCCGAAGGAGCGACAGAGCCTGTTCGAGCGACACTCGTGCGTCCTCGATCCGGCCCGTATGCATCAGTGTCGTGCCCTCGTAGTACTTCACCAGACCCAGCGCAAAAGGCGTTCCGTGTTCCTTCGCGAGATCCGAGACCGTCGCGAGGTGCGCCAGCGCCGCCGAGTACTCTCCTCTATTGCGGGCGATCCGGCCGAGATCGATGAATGCCCGAATCTGCGACGAGACGTCGTCCGCAAGCAATGCAAATCGCGCCGCTTTCGACGCCAGTTCCCGCGCCGCGCCAAGGTCGCCCCGGAAATGGGCGATTTCGGCCTCGACCAGCAGCTTGCGTCGCGCAAGCACGCCAAGGCTTCCGTCATCGGCAACGAACTCGTCGAGCACCGGGCCGAGCGTCTCCACGAGACTCGCGGCAACATCGAGCCGGTCCAGATAGAGCGACACCTCCGCCCGCCAGAGCTGCCCCATCGGGCCGGAAACCGGGGCGCCCTCGACTTCGAACGTGACGATTCCCTCTGCGTATCGCCCTTCGTCGAGTGCCGCGAGAGCATCCTCGAGAAAGCCAAGATTTGCCTTATCAGCGACTGTAATCATGGAAGCACCCCAAATTCAGTGTAGCCCGATGCTACCACGCAGGCTCTTCAACTCAACAGAAAAAAGGAGATACAGCTCCAAGGCCCATCTGGCAGCCCTGATGTCCATCGCCTATGTCTGTTTTGTCCTGGAGCCAATTCGGGCATTCATGATTGCTCAGCCAACATGCTGCAGCGCTTTCATCCTGCGCTCTTACTTCGTTTGTCGCAAGCTCTCAATGTCTTGAAGGATGGATTTGACCAGAACCTGGAGCACCCGGACGCCTTTTGAACGCCGTGCGAGCGTTGCGTCCCCAAAGACGCCGGAAGCCGAATAAACCCCGGTCTCGCCGGGCTTTCGTGTGAGCGGCCCCTTCCCCGGATGGTAATCCTTGACTGCCTTCCGCATGTCCACAGTCCCTGGCGCGATCACGAGCATCATCGACGTCTCGATCTCGTCCGCATGCGTGCCACCTTCCTGCCGGCCAACTTCCTTCTCTACGGGCGCGAGCGTCGTCAGGAGGTCCGTGTACTTCAACGTGATGCCGTCCGCCGCGAGAATCTCGACCGCCGGGGCAAGCGCCCGATTCGTCGATACTCCGGTGTTGAGCACGTAGAAGCGCTTCGGTCCGAACCGCGCCAGACCCCGGCAGATGTCGACGACCAGATCTCGTGCCGTCTCGAGGCGCAGCGACGTGGAGCCAGGGTATTCCACGAACGCCGGATAGAAGTGGTAGTTGATGGTAGGCGCAATCACGACATCCGCCTCAGCCAGTACCTTCTCTTTCAAGTACTCGGCAATGAGCAGGTCATTCTTTAGCTTCAGGTGCGGGCCGTGCTCCTTCGAAG
Organism: uncultured Clostridia bacterium; assembly: GCA_964591515.1. Lineage (GTDB taxonomy): Bacteria > Acidobacteriota > Blastocatellia > UBA7656 > JADIYM01 > JADIYM01. The sequence continues at coordinate 29,313 of CAZQBW010000001.1, read as the reverse complement.
CAGCCCCGAGCGGTATCACGACGACCGTCTCGGGGCCCAGACGTCGTTCCGCCTCGACCCACGTCAGGTTCTCGAGCAGCACGCCTCGAGGCGGCCGAGTCCTTGCCTGGCGCCTGACGCCGGCACTCGCGACGCTTAGGGAAATGGCGACGCACAACACGGTTGCGTAAACTTTTTTCATTGTCATGTCGATACGTTGAGACTGGATGACTCTCGACGGAAGGCTACATTGATCGGCACGGTCCTCGCCAATCGCTACGAAATCGTTCGCGAGCTCGGGCGTGGAGGCATGGGCATCGTCTATCTCGCTCGCGACACGGTCCTCGAGCGAGAGGTGGCGGTGAAGATGCTGCCGCCGGCACTGCTCAGCCCCGAGGCCGAAGAGCGCTTCCGCCGCGAGGCCAGAGTCGTCGGCCGGATGGATCATCCGGGGATCATTCCGCTGCACGACTTCGCGAAACACGGCGAATCGGTATTTCTCGTGATGCCATTCGTACAGGGTTCGTCGCTGCGGAAGCTCATCGTCGAACGATCGGTGTCCATTCGCGATGCCATCGAGATCGGCATCCGCGTTGCCGAAGCTCTCGAGCACAGTCACGGACTCGGCGTCATTCATCGTGACATCAAGCCCGAGAACGTAATGGTAGATCGAGACGAGGACGGCACACTTCGCGTTCGAGTCGCCGACTTCGGCGTGGCGTCTGCCGAATTCGAGGAGCGCGTGACGAAGTCGGGCATCATCGTCGGCACCGGCTCCTACCTTAGCCCCGAGCAGGTCTCTGAAAGTCCTATCGACGCCCGGTCCGATCTCTTCGCCCTGGGGGTCCTTCTTTACGAAACCCTCACCGGATCGCTGCCCTTTTCCGGCAGCGGCGCGTCTCTCTACTATCGGATCGCCTTTTCGACTCCGAGGTCGATTCGGACCTTCACACCCGAGGTGTCTACCGACCTCGATGCCATCGTCCTGCAATGCCTCGAAAAGTCGCCGGATCGTCGCCCGTCGTCGGCGCGTCAGCTTGCCGCCTCGCTCCGGACGCTCCTGCCCGGATCAAGCGACGGCATCCGCGCGCAAACCATCCAGTCGACTCCAGCGCAGGGTTCCGGGGCGTCGCCGTTCGGGCGAACAGCCTTCGTCAACCGGGAGCGAGAATTCGCGGCACTGATCGATCGATTGACCCGCGCGAGTGCTGGCGAGGCGCACTTCGCACTAGTCAGCGGCGCGGCCGGAATCGGAAAGACGAGGCTGCTCGACGAGCTCGACGCTGCTGCCCGCAGTCGCGCGATCCGCGTCCTCCACGGTCGATTCGACGACAGGGACCAGACGTTTCCATTTCAGGGGTTCTGCGACGCCATCCAGGAGTACTTCGTCTCCGAGGCCCTCACGGCAGCAGGCGCTCCGACGGATCTCAGCGACCTCCTGCCCGAGCTATCAACCCTCTTCCCGGCACTTGGCGAGCTTTCATCGGCCAAGACGACGGCAGCCTCCTTTGATTCGTCGTCCTCGCAACCCAGCGGTCCCCGCGCTTTCGTGGAGCGCACCGAGGTTTTCGAACTGCTCGCCAGAACCATCATCCGAATCGGAGCAGGACTCCCGCTGGTCCTGCTTCTCGAGGACCTTCACGCTAGCGACGGATCCGTCGAGGCATTGCAGTACGTGGTGCGCCGGTGCTCGGCAACGCCGACGCTGTTCGTTGCCACCTCACGCAACGAGCACGTCGGGTCGAACCACGCATTGACCGCAATGCTCGAGTCGATGCGCGGCGACCGTAGGTTCGAGCTCGTCACGGTCGGACCACTCGACGCCAGCGCCCACCGCGAGCTCGTCGCGAACCTGATCGGATCCGAGTCCATTGACGCCGGCCTGTTCGACCGGCTCTACGAGATCACCGAGGGCAACCCGTACTTCACCTCTGAGCTCGTCCGCTCCCTGCTCGAATCCGGCGACATAAGCGAGTCGGGCGACAGCGGCTGGCACGTTACCAGTTCCGCCGGGATCACACCCGAATCGTTGCCCCTGACCATTCAACAGGCTGTCGAGGAGCGGATTCGCCGCCTGACCGACGCGCAGCGCGAGGTGCTGTCGAGCGCCGCTGTCCTCGGCCGGACTTTCTCGTTTCGGGACCTCGAAATGCTCGTCGACGAATCGCAGGACCTCGAGCGAATCGTCGACTGGCTCGTCGACACCGGCTTCCTGTCAGAAGAGCGCGAGTCGCGCGGCGATCGCCTGATCTTCACGAGCGGTATCGTCCGGGACGCCCTGTACGCAGGCCTCGCTCGACGGCGGCGTCGCTCCCTGCACCGTGAGGTCGGACAGCGGCTCGAACGACGCAATGCAACACAGATCGACCGCGTACTCCCGGACCTCGTCCACCATTTCGCCCAGGGAGACGTTCCCGAGAAGGTCATTGGCTACGGCATGACACTCGCCCGCCGGGCACTCGGCGCCTACAGCCCCCTCGAGGCGCGTCGGACCTTGGAAACTGTCCTCGAGTTCATTGGCTCGTCGTCACCGGACAGCCCTTCAATCGAGGCCGAGGCGCGAGACCTCCTGGCTCGAGCCCTCTGGACGGCTGGATTGAGGGGTCCCGCGCTCGACGAGTACCACCGGGCCATCGCCGGATTTCGCGCTGCCGCCGATCCGGCCCGTGAGATGACATCGATCGCATCGGCAGCCGAAGCTGCCTGGGCAGCCAGGTTTGCCGACACATCCGCGATGCTGGTCGATCGCGGTCTCGAGCTCAGTCGCGAGTCCGTCGCCGCCGGCGACTCCGAGAATCCGGCAAACGAGGTGGTTGTCTCCAATCTGGCGAGGCTGCTCAAGCTCGGCGCCACCATCGCCAATCTTCGCGGTGAGTTCGAGCTGGCGGCACAGAGGCTTGACGAGCGCGAGCGCCTGCTCGCCTTCGACGCCTCGTCGCGAATCGAAGTCGACCGCGGTGCCACCCTGCGAATCGCAGTACCTCCGACAATCCGAGCTCGCCATCCCATCCAATGCCGGACGCGTGGAGACATCGAGTCTCTCGCAGCGGCATTCGAGACACTGCTACTGACAGATTCGAACGGCGTCATCGTTCCGAACCTGGTGGAACGATGGGAGATGCTCGAGGAAGGGCGCCTTTTCCTGCTTCAACTCAGAGAGGACATCCAGGCGCACGACGGACGTATCGTCGCGGCAGAGTCCGTGCGCGAGGCGTTCGAATACGCAATTAGACATTGCGCTGGCGAGCTCCCGCTCGCGTTCGCGCAGCTCGCACGAGTTGCGGCATTTCGAAGCGGCGAAGACGAGCGACTGACCGCATTGGCTGCCGACGGACTCACTCTGTCGGTTCACCTGGATGTGCCGCTCCCGATCTTCCCGTCGCTATTGACGGACGTCCGGACTGCGCTGGCCTTACCCAGCGGAGACTCCAGCGATGAAGTGGTGGGTACCGGACCGTTCTCCATCCGGTCCGTGGACGAGGACAGGATTACGCTCTCCCGGAATCCACAACCCTGGCGTGGTGCGCCTGCCAACGTCGCGGCGATCGAGATCGTTGGCAACTTGACCGGCGAAGAGATCGCGAGGCACGCGTCGTCCGGCGAATCGGACATCGTGCGTGGCGTTCCCGGCCTCGAGCTCGAGGAACTGCTGCGCGACCGGCGACGGCGCCACAGGCTCGTCGAGGCGCCCGGCGCGAATGTGTGGTTCCTGCTCTTTCACCAGAACCGTCCCGGCGGCGCGAGTGTCGAGCTTCGACGCGCGATGTGCGGGATCCTGGCGTTCCACGACGTGGTTCGCACGACAATCGGGAGGTTCGCCGTTCCGGCAGAAGGCCTCATTCCTCCCGGCATTTTCGGCCACGATCCAAACCGGCGCAGTCCGGGGGCTTCTCACGAACAGATTCGCGAGTGGCTGGCCGCGAGCGCGCCTCATTCAAAGCTGACTGCACTCGCGTCGTTCGGATTCCAGCATCGGCATCAGAAGCTGGTCGAGACGATGCTCTCACTCTGGTCGGACTACGGCATCGACGTCGTTCTTCGTGACGCATCAGACACCGATGAAAGGGCGTACGAACAGACAGTCGATGAAGCTGATATCTACTTCGGCGGGTGGGCCGGCGACTACCTGGATCCTGACGCCTTCACCTATGCGCTGTTTCACTCGGAGAGCGGGCTCTTCAGGCGCATTTTCGCTTCCGCTGCGCTGGATCCGCTCTTCGAGGCGGCGAGACTCGAATCGCGGCCGGCCGCGCGCGAAGAGCTCTATCGGCATATCGAGGATCGACTGCAAGCCGAGGCCGCCGTCCTGCCGCTTTTTCATGAAAACGAGTATCGGCTCGCTTCACACCGGGTGCATCGCCTCGTCCTGCAGAGCGGCGCGCCGTTCATGAATTTCGAATCCGTCGGCAAGACTCCGGCACCGACCGCGTCGTCCCGCCGCGGTCGCGGAGGCGGCCGTATCAACGTGCCCGTGCCGGTCGGCTGCGACCTGAGGACACTCGATCCCTCGGTGATCCGAATGGACCTCGAGTCCGAAGTCCTCGGCACGGTATTCGAGCCGCTGTTGCGGAATCCCGACGGTGCTCGGGTTATTCCGTGGCTGGCCAAATCCTACGACGTCGAGGACGGCGGACGTCGCATCCGATTCACGCTCCGTGACGACGTCATTTTTCACAACGGCCGCTCGCTCACCGCGCGCGACGTTCGATTCTCGTTCGAGCGCGTAATGCGCAATCCGGACAGCGTCTTCCGCTGGCACCTGGCACCCATACGCGGAGCCACTGCCATGCTAAACGGGTCTGGCAACGAGCTGGAAGGATTCCGAATTCTCTCGCGGCTCGAGTTCACGATCGAGCTCGATTACCCTGTCGCCTTTTTCCCTTCCCTGCTAACCGATCCGGCAGTAGCGATCGTTCCCGAGGGATCCTCGCCCCAGTCTGGAGTGTGGCGTGACGCCGCCGTTGGAACCGGACCTTTCCACGTCGTGCGATTCCAGCCCGGCGAGCGATTGGAGCTCGGCGCCAATCTGACCTATTGGCGCGAGGGACTCCCGCGGGCCGATGAACTCGTTTTCACATTCGGCAACACTCCTCAAATGACGGCCGACTCGTTCCGCTCAGGTCGCGCATCCATTGCCTGGAACCTTCTGCCGGAGGACGAGGCGAGCCTTCGGACCGACCCGGCCGTCGCGGCGAGCTACAGCGAGGCGCCCGGCCTTCAGACAGTAATCCTCGCGTTCAACACTCACAGGGGGCCGCTGGCCGATGAGGCGATCCGGCAGCACATCGTCAGCTCTCTCGACGTCGAAGCCATCGTCCGACGCGCCGCAGGTCCATATGCGGCAGTCGCAAGTGGCATCGTTCCTCCAGGATTGATCGGGCATAGCGGAAGCCTCCGTACGACCGGAAGCGCGATTCGACCGGCGCCGCTCGCGCGCGACATCGAGCTCAGCTGCCTGATGCGCCCACTCTATTCGGAAGGGTCCGAAGCGGCGCTCCGCGAGGAGCTCTTCAAGGCCCTTGCCGCCATCGGCGTTCGCGCGAGAATTCACTGCCCTCCCCGCGACCAGTGGGAAGCCGCACGTGCGGCCGCCGTTGACGACATGTTTCTCTTCGGCTGGATCGCCGACTATCCTGATGCCGACTCGTTCATCCACGGACTCTTGCGAACGGAGCGCGGCTGGATCGGCCGATTCTGCGGATCGCCTGATCTCGATCGCCTGATCGACCGGAGCCGCACGGCAGTCGATCCGGAATTGAGACACGATCTATATCGCGAGATCGAAGCCGTCGTCGCCAGGCGGGCACTGCTTCAACCGATCGTACATTCGCGCAGCTATCGCTACGTTCGTCCGGAAGTTCGCGGCCTCGAAGTCACGCTGGCGCTACCGTATGTGGCCTACGAGAAGATGTGGATCGACTCGTCGCGTTGACTTCGCAGTTACCGGGACGGAGAATGCGGCGCCGAGTCGGGAGATCGCTGCGCTCTGCGAGGCTGAAACTCATTCCTCGTCAACACGTTGCGTGCTCCGTCGAGCAGGGCGAAAGTTAACTTGGGTGGAGTTTCAATCGTGACGCTTGGTCGATTCGCGGTAGCAGTCGGAGCAGTCTGCCTGGTCCTCGTGACGGGATGCGGTGGTGGAGCACCCAGTACGGGCAACGCCCAGGCGCCGTCGAATACGAACGCTGGCTCTCCGCGCGGGTTGGCTTCGCACGTCGACATGACGGGCTCGCTCCCGTACGACCTGGTTGCCGTCGACTTTGTCTCGATTGCAAGCGGGTACGTGGTCGGCAACGATCCTGAGCACAACGTGAGCGTCATTCTTCGCTCCGTGAACGGTGGAGCGACGTGGGTGGCAGTGCTCGAGATCGTCGGAGAATCGCTCCTCGATGTGGATTTCGTCGACGAGGAGAATGGCTTCGCGGTCGGAGCGGAAGGCGTCGTGTACGCCACGAAGGACGGCGGGAAGTCCTGGACCGAGGAGAATCTCGCTTCATCCTGGACCGTGCAGCGCTCCGTCGAGCCGGTCACGGTCCGGCCAAAGTCCGGTGACACGGATGGGCCGCCCCTGCTCATCAGTGAGAGCATTGCGTCGATGGTATTTACGGACGCTTCCAAGGGCTGGGCGGCAGGTGACGTCCCGACGGGCGACAGCGTGAACGTGCGCGGGATCCTGCTCGCGACCTCTGACGGCGGCCGAACCTGGAGCGAGTTGATGCAGCCAAACGGTGGACCCGTGATTCCCGAAGCGATTAACGACATTTACTTCGTGAGTGCGAACGAAGGTTGGGCAGCCGCCGGGAGCCTCGAGAACGGTGAGGAGGACGCTCTGTACCACACGACCGATGGCGGTCGGACCTGGTCAAGACAGCCCGCCACGGGAGGCCAGTTCCTTCGCGCGGTGCACTTCGTGTCACCGACTCGCGGCTTCGCGGTCGGCATGACGATTGATGCCGTCAACGAGATGCCGGGACCTTCGAAACTGCTCGAGACTTCGGACGGCGGCGCCACCTGGAGGGTTGCGCTCGTCGCCGAACGCAGCTTCTTCGATATCACATTTGTCGACGCCAATCGCGGCTGGGCAGTCGGAGACCGCGCATCGGTTTACGCAACTACGGACGGCGGAGCGACGTGGAGACAGCAGACAAAGTTCGTCACGACCAACGTGCCGAACATCAAGCGGCCTCCGAAACGGCCCGGGGCTCCGACGCCTCGCGCGTTTCGCCTTGTCCTGGCGAGGTCCGGCACCGAGGTCTGGGCTGCCGGCGAGGGCCAGATTCTGAAGCGGAAGTAGCTGAGTGGGGAAGGCGTGGCCGTACAGAGAGCACAGAGTCACAGAGTGCACAAAGTCCACGATCTTTTCGGACCAGGTTCCTTTTGACTCGGTGCGCTCCGTGTCTCTGTGCTCTCTGTACGGCCACGCCTACGCCCTTACGCCAGTCACCTAGAACAGCAGCGACCGCAGGACGGCGTAGACTCCAATGAGCGCCGCGACGAGCGCCGTGAGCGAAAGGTAGACGTATCGTCGGTGTCCGGTCGTGTACCAGACGTGCAGCCGGTGACCGAAGGCTCGTGCAGAGTAAGCGATCGCTACGAACCTGACGATTCGACCCACAACAAAAACCAGCAGGAATCCCCAGAACGGCACGTGCGCCGCGCCCGCCGCCATCGAAACGAGCTTCATCGAGCCGGGGCCGACGGCAACGAATGCTACCGGCAGAATCCACCAGCGACTCTGCGCGAGGTCGAGCACGCGAGCCCACGATTCTTCCTCTCCCCAGAACTGGATGATCGGCAGTCCGATGGTCGGGAAGAACAGGTATCCGACTGTGTAGGTGAAGACGCCGCCGAGTACCGATCCGGCGGCAAAGCAGAATGCGAACCGCCTCCACAGGGCTGGCAGGTTCGTGACCAGGACGATGAGGAAAGGCTCGAGCGCGATCGGAATGAACGCCGATCCGCCGAATGAAAGCGCGACGATTCCGGCGGCCCCGTGAGGCGACGACGCTTCTCGGAGTATCCAGAGGCCGACCCGGCCCCGCAGGTTTCGAAACCATCCGCCCTTGATCGGCGGAGGCTCAGAGTCGCCCTGCGGACTCAGCCTCGATGGCATTGGCGTCGGGCCGATCGCTTCAGGATTCTCGGCCGTCACCCTTCGTGGGGAGGCCAATGTCGAACGCCACGACTATGAAGAACACACAGAGGGAGAGCGTCATGACGACGTATCCTACAGCGAGCTTCCCGGAGTAGATCGTCGCGACGACCAGGACGGCGACGGCAAACAGCGCGAGCACTTGCTTGAGAGAAATGTTCCATCCGAACGTCTTGTTGTCGGTCATCGGCATCGGCGAAGTACCTCCTGGATCTCGGGAATCGGCGAGTCTAGCAGCAGCCTCATGGCGCGGTCAAATCTACGTTACGGCGGCCAGGCGAAGGCCTGGCGTCAAGACCGGAGCCTGGTGACTTCACGAGAAACGCATCCTTTCGAATGGCCGCTCGAAAAGCCACCAGGCAATAACCGATTCGCAATCGTCCCGGGCTGCTAGCCCTTCGGAATGCGCAGCTTCTGGCCCGGGAAGATCTTGTCCGGATCGTCGAGCTGGTCGCGGTTGGCCTCGAAGATCTCCTTCCAAGAGACGCCTGCATAGTGCGAAGCGATCTTGCTGAGCGAGTCACCCGACTTCACCTCGTAGACCTCGTCGCCGCCGCCCTCGACGACCTGGATATCGAGCACGAGGTCGCCCGAGCCCATGTCCGGGTCGAGACGGCCGTACTCTTCCCAAACCGATTGCTTGGCGGCCTCACTGTTGACCGTACCGGTCACATGAAGCACATCGCCGCGGTCGTCCACTGTCACGTTGCCGTGAGCCCGTGCCATGTCAACGAGCGTCTGATACTTGTCTGAAAGTGCCATTTGTCCTCCTTGGACCTACTTCTCGGTCAGCTCCGCAGCGACCACCTTCGTGGGCTTGGGATTCGCCTCGTTCGCCGCCTGCATGACCTTGATCTTCGATCCCTTCGCGACGGACCCCTTCAGAGTCACGACGCCGCCCGCCACTTCGACGGTTACACCGGTGATCGAAGCCTTCGCCAGATTGTCGGTGACAGCCTTCTTGATGGCCGCATCGTTACCAGCTTCTGCCGGAGGAGCCGCCGCCACGGGCGGCTTGACGGTGATGTTGTTCGTCACGGACTTCACGCCCTCGACTCCCTTGGCCACCGTCTCGGCCGCAGCCTTGGCGGCGTCGTTGTCGACAGTGCCCGAAAGCGTGACGACACCCGCCTTAACAGCCACGTCCACCTTGGCGCCGGCGAGATTCGCGGCGGCCTGGATCTTCGCCTTGACGGACTGCGTCAAGGCCGCATCGTCGGGTCCGCTCTTGCAGGCGCCAGCGGCGATCGCAAGTGTCAGAACCATCCCCGTCACGAGAACGGATCGCAGTGCTCGATTCATGATCGATTTTCTCCTGTCAGTTGAACGAATGTTGAACCAGAGACCACCTTGCGCCGGACTTAGGCGTCCGTTGGGGGAGCGGCGGCGCGATGGCGGCGTTCGTCGAGTTGTGGACGCAGGCTGTCGATCTGGGAATCCATCTGATCGGCAACTCTGCGCAAATCCGGAAGGAACCGGCCGAGATCGCCCATGGAATCCATTGAATCCATGAGCGACCCCAGTTCCTGCCGTGCCAATTCAAGGTGTCGGAGCCTGAGCGCCCGATCGCTCATGATCGCAGCGCAGCCGGCTCCGCGGAAACCGCCGCAGCGGCTTCAAGGTCGCGTCGAGATGCCTTCATCTGGCGCTCGAGCTTCTTGATCTCGACCAGATGCTTCGGATTGAAGGCGAGCGACGGGTAATAGCAGTTCGATTCGTGAGTGCAGAAGCACCCGTTCGCGGCGTGTTTGCGTCGCGCCTGCATCTCGGGCGACAGCCAGAGTTTCTGGAAGTCCCAATCGACGTCTCGCAAGTTGCCGATTGCATCCAGGTTCTCGCAGCTCGAGAGCGTGCCCTCGTCGTAAATGACCGCTCCGGCCGTCCCAGCGTAGCACGTGAGCTGCGCCTTCTTTTCCTTCTCGGTCCGGGCGATCAGCTCGTGCATGTGGATGTCGATCGCCGCCTTGAAGAACCCGGCGTCTCCGGAATAGTTGTTCTTGATCGCCGAGCTTCTCGAATCCTCGTCGATCATCCTCCCGAGCTGGTGGTACCGCTCGAGGTCGATCTCGAGCTCACTCGCGACAGCCGACGGCGGACGGATGTAGTTGACGTTGACCTTGTCCGGCCGCAGCTCGAACTTAAGAAAATCGTACCACTCGAAGATTCGGTCCTGATTGCTGTTCATCAGGCAGGTGCACGTCTGGATGTCGAGCTGAGGATATGTCTTCTTCAGCTCCTGCAGCTTGCGAGCAGTGTCGATGGCGATGTCCCACGAACCGGGCTTCTGCCGAATCTTGTCGTGGTCTTCCTTCACTCCATCGATCCCGAGCGCAACGGCGACGTTGAGGTTCGGGCATTCCTGCAGGATTTTCTCGACGTCGGGCAGGATGCGCTTCTGGATCTGCCCGTTCGACATCAGGTAAACCGACTCGAGCCGGTTGTTGTCGTAGAAGGCCTTCACGATCTGCGGCAGGTCGCGCCGCGTGAAAGGCTCGCCGCCGGCGATTATCAGCACCGAGAGGTTGCCGCCGAGCGTCTCGGAGATCCGTTCGAGCTCGTGCGTCTTCATCTGCAGCTTCTTGCGGGGCGCGTCGTCGAGCTCTTCCGTGAAGAAGCAGTGCACGCAGCGCATGTCGCAGACCGAAGTGCAGAGAATGTTGAGAACAACCGGCGCGAAGGGCTTGCCCATCGCGAGCTTGCCGTACCGCTTCAGCAGTTCCTTCGTCGTGAAGTCCATCCCGACCTCCTGAACCAACGGATCCGTTTACGAACCGAGGAGTGTACCGGACGTACCCGGTGATGTCCACGCGGGCGAAATCCGCGCTGGCACTGGAATTGACACGGTCGAGAGGCGGGCGGTAACGTCCGCCTCGGCCAGGACGAACTTGGCGTCGGGCCGCCAGACCCTTCGAGGAGCATGCACTGTCATGGAGTACGCGAACATCGCAGTCGAGCGAGTGGACGGTATCGGCCGGTTGACGCTGACCCGACCCGAGGCGCTCAATGCCCTCGACAAGGCGACGGGTGAGGAGTTGCTCGACGCGCTCGAGTCTTTCAGGAGCGACCCGACGGTTCGCGTCGTCGTCGTTACCGGGGCCGGGAGAGCATTCTCGGCGGGCGGAGACATCAAGGAGATGTCACGCGCAGGCGAGCTTCCCGAGTCGTTCTTCGACGAGCTGCTTGCGACGCTCAATCGGGTGATCGTTGCGATGACCGAGATGCCGAAGCCGGTTATCGCCGCCGTCAACGGTATCGCGGCTGGACTCGGATTCAACCTTGCCCTTGCGTGCGACATTCGAATTGCCGCTCGCGGCGCCGAGTTCACGCAGGCCTTTCTCAGAATCGGCCTGATCCCGGATGGCGGCGGGACGTACCTGCTTCCGAGAATCATCGGTTGGTCCCGTGCGATGGAGCTCATTCTCACGGCGCGGTCGGTCTCATCCGAAGAGGCGCTTCGTCTCGGACTCGTCACGGCAGTCGTCGACGAGACGGACTTCGAAGCCACGGTGGATTCGTGGGCCCGGCAACTGGCCGCGGCTCCTACGGGAGCAGTGGGACGCGTGAAGCAGCTGCTCGCGCAGAGCCTGACGTCGGACCTGAAGTCGCAGCTCCGGTTCGAGCGTGAAATGCAGATGGCGTGCGGTCAATCAAGCGACTTCCGAGAAGGTATTACCGCGTTCCTCGAGAAGCGGACGCCACGATTCACGGGCTCGTAGACGGTCGCGTGTCTGTCCGGAACGCCGAGCGGTAACGAGGGGCCGGCCTCGAATCAGCGCGGGGGTGGAATGCCGAGTTCTTCCTTCGGCATCTTCCTGCCCTCGACACGCCGTCCGCGATCTCGTTGAATCGCACAGCCGGTCCCTCGCTGCCGCTTCTGGTTCCGGGTCTTTCCGGCGAACGCCCAGTCCCCTGTCTGCAAAGTCCTGACTGCAATGCCGAATGTGACATACGCCAGGCTGCTTCGCACGAACGTCCCGTTCCGGCGCCTGTGGATCGGCCAGGTAGTCAGCGAACTCGGGACGTGGTTCGCATTCATCGCCGAGCTCGGCCTCGTGCGTTCCCTCTCCGGAACTGCACTGTCCGCAAGTCTCATCGTCGCGGCGCACTTTCTTCCATACTGCATCGTCGGTCCGGCCGCCGGAGCCCTCGCCGATCGCCTTCCCCGGCGAACGATGATGATCGCTGCCGATCTGGGGCGCGCCGTTCTCGCACTCGGATTCCTGTTCGCGACGACTCCGGACCGGCTCTGGATCGCATATGTGTGCGCAGCCGGACTCACGTCACTGAACGCATTCTTCGAGGCGGCCAAGAACGCGTCCATGCCGAATCTCGCGAAGGGCGACCAGTTGCTGCCGGCAAATGCGCTCATCCACGCGATGCGGTTTCTGCAGCTCTCTCTCGGCGCAATGCTTGCCGGTCTGGTGACGGAGTGGCTCGGCTACCGGGCTGCTTTCGCAATAAACGCCGCCTCATTCGTCGTATCGGCGTTCTTCGTCAGCCGGATTGCCGTGACCGCACTCGAGCCCGATCTCCAGGCGCTCGCGCACCGCGCGACCACGTCCATTCGATCACTGACGGCCGACCTTCGACTGGCGATCGTTTTCGTCTGGCAGACGCCGCTCGTGTTCGCGATCACCGCCGTGAATTTCGGATGGGCTCTCGGAGGCGGCATGGCCCAGGTCATCAACGACCGATTCGGAGGCATCATCTTCGCCGAGCCCGGCCAGACTGGCGATCGAGGCGTCGCCATCCTCAACGCGGCGACCGGAATCGGACTGATGATCGGCATGGTGGTTGCCAATCGGATTGGTGCGTGGGTGTCCGCCCGGAAGGCCGTTGGTACTTTCATCGGCTGGATGCTCGTCGCCTCCGGGCTCGTGTTCGCGCTGTCCGCGGCTGCTCCCAACATCTGGGTCATGGCGCTGGTCTTCGTGGTGAATCGCGCGATCCTTAGCGCTGAATACGCAGTCCAGGACACAGTTCTGATGGTTGCGCTCCCGGATGGACTGAGAGGAAAGGTGCACACGATCGACCGGTCGATCGAGCTCGCGATCTATGGCCTGTCCGCACTCGTCGCCGGACTGCTCTTCACGGTTCTCGAGCCGCGCGCGGTGCCCCTGATCTCGGGGCTTCTAATGGCGCTGCCCGGAGCCATCTGGCTGATCGCACTGTCGCGCGGCCGGATCTCGGTCGGGCACAGAGCCCTCGGCTCATAGCGTTACGGCGACCGCCGATGTCGCCGGATGCGCGACTATCTCCCAGGCGGCCTCGTCACGAACGACCTTTGCCACCAGCTGAGTGTGGAGGGCGTGCCCCGCCCGATCCGCAAGCACGTGCCCGAGGACAGGCATTCCGAAAAGCGCGAGGTCCCCGACGATGTCGATCATCTTGTGCCGGACGAATTCGTCCGGCCATCGCAGCGGAACTTCGTTGAGCATTCCACCGTGGGGAGTGAGGACGATGGCGTTCTCCGTCGATCCTCCCTGGATCAATCCCGCCTGACGGAGGGCCTCGACTTCGTGTACGAAGCCGAACGTCCGGGCCGCGGCGAGCTCGCGCGCGAATTCACCTGCCGTGATCGAGACGGATTTCTTCTGCCTGCCGACGACAGGGTGGTCGAAGTCGATGTTACACGTGATCCGGTACTCGTCGGCGGGTACGATGCGGATCGAACGATTGGCCTCGACGACTTCGACCGCGCGCCTGATACGAAGGTACTGACGCGCTGCCTCGAGCTCGCGCACTCCGGCCGCCTCGATCATGTCAACCCAGCCTTCGGCGCTTCCGTCGAGGATCGGAACTTCCATTCCGTCGATCTCGACGATGCAGTTGTCGACGCCACAGCCGACGAGCGCCGCGAGCAGGTGCTCAACGGTCGACACCATGACGCCCTGGCGCATCAAGGTCGTCGCATAACTCACTCGGGCAACCGCGTGGGGCGCCGCCGGAACGTCAAATTCGCCCAGGTCCGTCCTGCGAAAAATGAAACCAGTGAACGCCGGAGCCGGAGTCAGTCGAACACACACGTGGTTGCCCGTGTGCAGGCCGACGCCCGCAACCTCCGCGACCGAGTTCAGCGTAGTTTGCCGATGCAGCGCCGTCACGTTTCTCCGTAAAGCTTCGCTCGAAAGTTCAACTCGGGTTCTTCGGTGAGCAATCGGCATGCCTCGCCAGCTGCAACCGCTGGGCACAGGATATCCAAGGAAATCACGTCTCCTGGAGGCGGCGAGCATCGGAGATCCGTTGCTTGCGCGCTACACACGCGCCGCGTAAATGAGACAACGAAGGCCCCAGTAGGGTGGGTTCCCTGATCGCACGGGGTATCCCGCCCCCCCAAGGGGACATCGCAGTCGGCCGGTCGAGACGCACCACGAGCAACTGCCTGTGATACCGTTTCCGTGTTCGCCCCGTTGTCTGGTCCCTCCGGGGCAAAAGCGGCTTGGGCCGTGGGCGCCGTCGCCTCCGCGTCCACGGTGAGGGACTTAGTTGATGAGCATATCGTCACCCGACGACCATCCGGAATCCGGCTCGGTCGACACGGTACAGCAATCCTTGAAGAAGCGAGCTCGACGGATGGCAGACGCCTTTCGCCTCCGTTTGACCCGTCTCGTAGCCAGTCGGCGTGTGCGCCTCGGCGTCGTGGCCGTCAGCGTTCTGCTCGTTGGGTCCTTTGCATTCCTCTGGATAATGGCGTCGCGGTTCATCGACACCCGTCTCAACGGTGAGCACGAGCGCAATCGGACAGGCGTCTTCGCGGCGCCGCTGGTGCTGAGACCGGGACAGCCATTGCAGCGTGACGACCTGATCACGTACCTGGAGCAGCTCGGTTACGGCTCCGGAACCGCCGACGAGACTGCGGGGCTGGCCGGACGATTCTCGGTCGATGGCAACAGCGTCACGGTTGAGCCGCTTGACCCGGTCGTCGCTTCCAGCGGTGGGTTCCCGGCTTTAACGGTACAGTTCTCCGGCGACGCCGGCATCGAAGCGCTCCGCGACCTTCGGACGAATCGGGAACTGGCCGAATGCACGCTCGAGCCGCTGGCTATTGCCTCGGCATTCAACACGCGTGAGAAGCGAATCGTCGTCGAGTACGATGCAATTCCGGATCCGCTTCGCGTCGCCATTCTGACCACCGAGGATCGACGATTCTGGACGCACCAGGGCGTCGACTATCGCGGAATCGCGCGTGCGGTGCGCGAGAACTGGGGCGAGAGCGACGTCGCCCAGAGCGGATCGACGATAACGCAGCAGGTCGTCAAGAACGTCTTCCTGACGCCGGAGCGGACCTACACGCGCAAGATCAAGGAAGCCTGGCTATCGTTCGTTCTCGAATGGAAGCTTACGAAGGTCCAGATCTTCGCTCTCTACTGCAACGAGGTGTATCTCGGACAGCGCGGACGATACGCGATTCACGGTTTCGCCGAGGCGTCGCGAGAATACTTCGACAAGGACCTTGCCGACCTGACGCTGGACGAATCAGCGTTGCTGGCCGGCATCATTCACGCGCCGAGCGCCAACTCGCCGTATCGGCATCCGGATCGGGCAAAGGCTCGCCGCGACCTCGTCCTCGACATGATGCTCGAGACCGGTGCGGTCACGCCCGAGCAGGCAGTCGCCGCCAAGGCCGCGCCTCTCGTACTGCGACCGGTGTCCGCGGAGACCTCATGGCTCGATTGCCCGTATTTCACCGACTATCTGGAGGCCTACCTCGAGGCGGTCTACGGAGATTCACGGACGGGTCTCGATCAGTCGGCAATCTACAGCACCATCGACGTCAACCTGCAGCGGGCAGCGACGCGCGCCGTCGCCGCCGAGACCCAGAAACTCGACGCGGTCTTTGCCCGAAGTCGACGCGCCATTCCGGCGGGCACGGTTCAAGCCGCACTCGTTGCCATCGATCCGAGAACCGGAGCAGTCGTGGCGATGGTGGGCGGCCGCGACTACCAGACGAGTCAGTTCAATCGCGCCACGGACGCGTCGCGACAGCCCGGGTCGGTCTTCAAGCCGTTCGTGTACGCCGCGGCGCTGACGGGCCGGAAGTTCACGCCGGCAACGCTGGTAATGGACGCGCCGCAGAAATTCAGCTTCAGCGGACAGGACTACGAGCCCGAGAACTACGGCAAGTCGTATGCCAACAAGGAGATACCGGTCCGAGTGGCTTTTCGGAACTCCAAGAATGTGCCAACAGTCTTCGTGGCCGTTCAGACCGGGCTCGACCAGGTTGCGGCGCTGGCCGAGCGAGCCGGAATGCCAAGGCCCGAGCCGTATCCGTCCATTGCGCTCGGCGTGTCTGAAGCGACACCGCTCGAGATCGCGCGGGCCTACACGGCATTCGTGAACGGTGGAACGACGGCCGAACCGACCCCGATCGCCGGCAGCGGTTTGGGAGATGGCCAGATTCCTGCGAATCCGGCCGTCTTTACGCCCGCCGTTGCTTCAGTGATGACCGACCTGATGGAAGACGTCGTCGCCCGGGGAACGGGTCGAGGCGTTCGCGCAAGAGGATTCAAGGGAGCAGTGGCGGGAAAGACCGGCACGTCGCGAGACGGCTGGTTCGTGGGGTACACGCCGAATCTCGTTTGTGTCGTATGGGTGGGATTCGACGACAACAGCCAGCTGGGACTCACGGGCGCCGAGTCGGCATTGCCCATCTGGACGGACTTCATGAAGGAGGCCGTTGCGTTTCATCCGGAGCTTGGCGGCTCGAAGTTCGAACGCGCAGCCGGCGTATCGACCGCGTCAATCTGCGCCGATTCGGGACTACGTGCCGGCAGCTACTGTCCGACGACTTTCGACGAGGTCTTTCTCGCCGGTACGGAGCCGGTGCTGCAGTGCGAGCTTCACACCATTGACTCGTCGACTGAAACCTCGGTCGACGAGTTCGGAAATCCGATCGACCCGATGATCGAGCCGGAGCCTGAGGGCGAGCCGGAGGACCAGGTGTTTAGCCCCGACGACCTGGTTCCGCCCAAGCCCGGACAAGTCGTCATGCCGGTCGCTCCCCCCGCCCGAGCCGAAAGCGTGAAGCAACGGTCGGCACCGCGCACCCAGAGACCGAGACTCAGGGGAACCGCGGAGCCCGTACCCGAATCACCAGGACCACCTCAGGAGCCTCCGGAAGTCGCCACGCCGCCGCCAGACTAGCGTCTCTCACCGGAACCGAACTAGAAGCGGGACTGTATCGATTCCGAACGGCAGAACCTGCGCATTCGCGTCAGCGCTCGTAGCGTTTTCGCTGCGGCTGTCCGCGACGCGCGCGGAAGTCCAATCATTGCTGTCTTTAAAATTTGAGCGCCGCGCTCGCGATGAATGGAACAATCGTTGCAATAACCAGGTTAAGCGCGGCTGAGCCTCGACCCGGGCCGCGCGAGGAGATCCGAGCTCACTGAAACGGAGGACACGTTCATGGCGCTCATAGAAGCCTTCCTTATCTTCAGCATTCTCTTCATTCTGTCGGTGGCAGCCGTCGTGGTGGTTTCGAGAGCAGCCTATGGCCTGATTCGACTGGTGTTCGCGCGTGCTGGACACACGACATTCGCTGCACCCAGGCGAGCGATCTCGGCAGCTCCGCTCGTGGTCGAGCGCCGTCCGCACTCGAGCGCATGGAAACCAGTGGCATACAGTCGAACGTCATCAGGGTTTCGAGCTGCGCACTAACTCAGGCGAGGCCAGACAATGAGAACTGAATCAACACCAGAGGCTCCTGGATCCGACGGGGATGCATCCGATGAAGTGTCGCCGAAACGCTCGCTTCCGGAGTCCTTTGTAGTGGCTCTCGACGAGCTTGCGACGAAGGACGCCGAAGACCTCTCTCTGATCCTTGGACTCGTCAGTCCCGACGACGACGACGAGCAGGACCCCGACAAGGACGACGAGCAGGACCCCGACAAGGACGACGACTGAGATCGGGTCCGCCTTCGGCAAATCGCAGGCTAAGAGCCGGCGCGGTAGGCCACGACGCCGACGATGACCAGCGCTATCGCGGTCGCCACGAGACCCCAGATTATTGCCGACAACCATCCTGGAGGGTCCGACCAGATGCTGCGCCTGCGGGACTGCGCCGGATTCTTCATTTTCATGAAGCGCTTCTTGCAGTCGCTGCAACGGTACGGATAGACGCCAATTGTCCCCAGGATGACCTGCTCGAAAAATCCCTGGCGCCGGGATCGGTGGACGCGAGTGGTTCCGCAATCAGGACAAGTCATGTGTTCTTCGGATCCGCTGTCGCGCGACGCAAGCGACCGCACAGGCGGCTCTCCGCGGAAGTGTACAATACCGCCGCCATGACCGACACCAGAGAAGCGCTCTACCTTGTCGACGGAATGTCGCACATATTTCGCGCCTATTATGCGATTCGGGGACTCTCGACGTCTTCCGGACTCGCAACGAACGCCGTGTACGGGTTCACGATGATGCTGCGCAAGCTCATCTCGCAGGAGAAGCCGAAATACCTCGGCATCGTTCTCGACAGCGCCGAACCGACGTTTCGCCACGAGGCATTCGCGGACTACAAGGCTACGCGAGGATTGATGCCCGATGATCTGGCGGCACAGATTCCCTACATTCTCCGAGTCTGCGAAGTGTTCCGGCTTCCGGTCGTGAGAGTGCCGGGTTTCGAAGCCGACGATCTCATCGGCACTCTTGCCCACAAGGCCGAAGCCGCCGGGATCGAGACCGTCATCGTCTCTCAGGACAAGGACCTCTGTCAGCTCGTTACCGATCGAGTCACGATCATGCGCGAGGAACGCGACCGCACGGTCACGCGAGTCGATCGCGAGGGCGTCGTGAAGCGGATGGGCGTCCCGCCCGAACAGGTCATCGATCTTCTCGGATTGCAGGGGGACGCTTCCGACAACATCCCGGGCGCACCGGGAATCGGTGAGAAGGGTGCGCTCCAGATCCTGCAGCAGTTCGGCTCGATCGATTCGGCACTCGCCGGCTGGGAGTCCGTCTCCAGAAAGTCCTACCGTGAGTCGCTTCGCGACAACGTCGACATCATCCGGCTGTCGAAGGAACTTGCGACGATCAAGGTGGATTGCGACATCGAACTCGATCTCGAGGACCTGAAACTGTCGGATCCCGATGCCGTTGCCGCTCAGGCGCTCTTCGCCGAGCTCGAAATCAACTCGCTCGCAAAGGAGTTCGAGAAGCTCGCTGGAGGTTCAGCGATTCCGAGTACGGCCCCCGCTGCCGCAGCCGCGCGTGCATACACGTCGGTGAGCGACAAGGCCGCCATCGATCGCGAGATCGCAGCCGCTACGACTGCAGGGCGCGTTGCACTCTCGGTCGCGACAGACGGCGCTGGACAGGTAACCGGCATCGCGCTGAGCCGCGCCGCGGAGAAAGGTGTGTTCGTCGATGTCCGGAATTCCGGCGATCCGGCGGCGGTAATTGGTGCTGTCGCGTCCTTGTGCATGGACGATCGGGTCGAGAAGGTCGTTCACGATGCCAAGACGGCGCTTCACGGCCTCAACCGGCTCTTCGAGGAGCTGAATCCCGATCGGAAGGCCGAAGTGATCCGCTCTGTCACCACGTGCGGGTCCCGCTACCCCTGGACCGGTGGCGTGCGACTCTCTCCGATTGCCGAAGACACATTGATAGCGGCTTACCTCCTTGATCCGAACCGCGGCAAGTACCCGGTAGCCGAGGTAGCGCGCGAGGTACTCGGTATCGAGGAGAACAGGACTGAGGTTGCAGGGATCGACGCGATGGGGCTTCGCGCAATCGCCGAAGCGGATGCCACGTATCGTTTGGCGACCGAGTTGCGCCAGCGTATGGAGTCCAAGGGACTGCTCGACGTCTACACGCGTCTCGAACTGCCACTCGTAGAACTTCTGTACGAGATCGAGCGCATCGGACTCAGGCTCGATCCCGTGGCACTTGCCGAAACCGGGAAATCGATGGACATCGAGATGGCGAGGCTGGCCGAAAAGATCTACGAGCTCGCAGGACAGACATTCAATATCAACAGTCCTTCGCAGCTCGGCGATGTCCTCGAGCGCCTGAACTTCCCGATGAAACGCCGAACGGCGACGGGCAAGATCTCGACCAGCAAGGACATTCTCGAGGAGCTCGCCGTGGACTTCGAGCTCCCCCGCCTCGTCATCGAATATCGTGAGCTGGCCAAGCTGAAGGGCACCTACGTCGAAGCGCTTCCCCTCTCGATCGATGGCGAAACCGGCCGGGTGCACACGTCGCTCAACCAGGCTGGCGCCGCGACCGGGCGGCTGTCGTCTTCGAACCCCAACCTGCAGAACATCCCGGTGCGCTCGGAAGCCGGGCGCGCGATCCGGCGCGCCTTCGTCGCACCGGATGGATGCGAGTTCGTGTCGGTCGACTACTCCCAGATCGAGCTCCGCGTTCTCGCGCACATCGCAGAAGACGAGCGCATGCGCGAAGCGTTCCGGCAGGATGAGGACATTCACGCAGCGACCGCCCGCGAGGTCTTCGGCGCTACCACGCTCGCCGACGAGAAGGAGAAGCGCCGACTGGCGAAGATCGTGAACTTCGCGATCGCATATGGCGTCGGTGCGTTCGGTCTTGCTCAACGCACGGGACTCTCGCGCAAGCAGGCGCGCGAGGCCATCGAGCGCTACTTCGCGTCCTTCACCGGCGTTCGCCGGTACATGGACGAAACGCCAGTGCGAGCGCGCGAAACGGGAGACGTGCGGACTCTCTTCGGACGGCTTCGTCAGATTCCGGACATCGACAACAAGAACCAGAACCTTCGCGCGCGCGCCGAGCGTGAAGCCATCAACATGCCGATCCAGGGGACGGCGGCGGACCTCATGAAGCTGGCAATGATCGCTGCACGCGAGGCACTGGCTGGTTCCAACCTCTCGGCTCGGGTCGTCATGCAGGTACACGACGAGTTGCTCATCGAAGCGGCCGTCCGCGACGTCGAGGCGACGAAGGACCTGGTCAAGCGGGCGATGGAATGTGCCTATGAGCTATCGGTCCCCCTCGTCGTGGACGTTGGTTCTGGACCGAACTGGATGGCAGCGAAGTAGCGACACCAGTTAGGGGGAAGGCGTTGCCGTACAGAGAGCACAGAGTCACGGAGAGCACAGAGCCTCGAATGATCCCGAGACTGTGTTTATTCCGGGACCACGTTGATTCCGCGACTGTGTAGATTTCCGGGACTATGTTGATTCCGGGACTACGTTGATTCGCAGACTCTGTGTCCTCAGTGACTCTGTGCTCTCTGTACGGCCACGCCTTCCCCGCACCCAACTCAGAACTCCGTCCGGTACCGCTCGGCGAGCTCGGCGCGTCGCGCTTCGTCCCACGCGGTAGTCAGGCTGTAGCGGTCTCCGGACAGTGCATACCCGTCTATGCTGGTCGAGCCACATTTGGGGCATTTGCTGAGAACGCCCGCCGCAGCTGCATCGCACGCGTTGCAGAACGTGAACTCAGGCGCGAACGCCACGGCTCCCACATCGGTCTGGTAGAAGCCCTGCGAGATCAGCAGCGCGACCTGCTCGGCCGTCGGCGGCGACGTACCGAACCAGACCTCGGAACTTGCATTCAGGAGTCCGGGAACGTGCAAGGCGCCTTCCGACTTCAGGCGGTCGAGCGGCTGCAGTGGCGCCGTCGCCGCAAGCTTGCATCCGGACGTGTAGTTCGCTTCGCCGCCGTCCGCGGAGCCATTCCGCATCGAATCCGCCGCCGCGCTGCCGAAGAATCTGAGATCGAGACGGGCAAGACGACTCGACGTCGCGCCATCGGATGTTTCACTGAGCAGAAATCGGACCCTGTGCTTGTCTGAAAGCCGCTCTATCTCGCGGCTGAGATGTCCCATCACGCGGCGGCCGAACTCGAGAGCGGCATCGCTCTCGTGCAGCTGCGAGCCGACGACGGCGCGCGCAAGTTCGTTGAGCCCGACCGGCGCAATAGGATGCGACGTCCAGGCGAGTCTGAGGAACGGCTTGCCGCCGACCGTCATTGCAAGGAGCGAGAGCGGTCCGTGCTCTCCACGCGCGAGCAGCTTCTCGAGGAACAGCCGCTTCTCGAGGTGCGCCTGGGCAGCGGCCTCCATGACACGAGTGAGCTCTTCGAACACCCGCACCTGATCGCCGCCGGCAAGATATCCGACTCGTGGAAGGTTGATCGCAACGGCGGCCAGCGCGGCCGAGCGCCAGTTGTCCGTTTCCGTCTTGGCAATCACATTCGCGTCCGACAGACCGAATCGCTCGAAGAAGGCCGACTCTCCATCCCGGTCAAATGCGATCGTCAGGCCACCTCTCTCAGTGGCAACTCTACTGGCGAGGTCGAGCACCGCCCGGTACCCGGCCCGCTCCGTGAACCGCGAAGTGACGTGCAGAATCGCTCGCGGCGAGACGAAGGGCCTGCGCCTCGCATCACCTGCGAGGCACGCTTCGAAGTAGGCGCGAAGGAAGCGGTGCGCCGTTTCGGTGTATTCGCTGTAGGTCCGGTTGAGTCTCTCTCCCCCGGGACCGATGGCCGGACGGCTCGCCAGGTCCTCCGGGGCCTTCCAGTCGAGGTGAATGTCGCACGAGATGGCCTGTCCACCGCGTGCTACCGCGGGTGACGATAGCTCGTGCAACAACATCTCCGCGAGTTGAAGGAGGTCACGGTGCGAGAGATCCTCGACAAACGGTGCCAGGGCGAAGTTCACGCTGTCCCAGACGATCGGTCCGGAAACGTATCCCTGCAGCGCTGCCGTGAACTTCACGATGTGCGAGATGAGCACTTCGGGACGCCGAGCGGGTGCAGCGCTCGCAAATCCTTTCGGCAGCATCACGCCGTGTCGCTTCACGTGGTCGACAGAGCACGTCAGAGAGTACGGCCGGTCGATCGATCCGAGGTGCAGTATGTGAAGGTCGCCGACGAGATGCGCGTTCGCCGACGGCTCTGAAAGGACCGACAGGATCGCGTACTCCCGCTTGATGGCTTCAGCGAGGTGCAGGCTGGTGCCTTCCGGACCGTGCGGACGGCCAACGTCGTCACGTCTCGAGCCATGCATCAGCCGGTCGACGTCGTAGAGCGGGACGCCGAGCCGCGCGTGCGCGCGATAGGCGTCCTCCATCCCGTACTCCAGTAGTTTGGCGTCCACGAGTCCGCGGATCACCGATGAGCTCAAGGTTCGAAGTCCGACGCGCTCGATGAAGGTCCGGATCTCGACGCTCAGCTGCTGGGCTCGCTCACGGTCGAGGTAGGCTTCGCGGACGAGCGTCTCGACGATTCGTGCCGAATCGAACAGGGCCACGTCCTCGTCGCTTCGGCGAACGAGAAGTTCAAGCTCGACGGACTCGCCACCGGACACGGCGAAATCCGTCGGAGATGTCCGATCGGGATCCATCCGGCAGACAATACCGACGCGCGAAACCTGGCGCAAGGAGCGCTCCGGGTGGCTTCCTTGACGGTCCATGGACCCTGTGCTACGCTGGCGGGCTTTTTTGGGTTGCCCGTAGCTTCCTGTAGTAACGGGGAGCCTCTGCGCATAGGGATATCCAGCACGAATGGAGGCCATTTGGAAGTGAGTAATCGAAGATTCCTTTTTACCTCGGAGTCGGTCACCGAGGGACACCCGGACAAGATCGCTGACCAGATTTCTGACGCGATACTTGACGCCGTTCTCACCGACGACCCCGAGGGACGTGTCGCCTGTGAAACGCTTGTGACGACCGGACTCATCTTTGTTGCCGGCGAGATCACGACGAGCACGTATGTCGACTTCCCGCGCGTCGCGCGCGAGACCGTGCGTGAGATCGGATACACCCGTGCGAAATACGGCTTCGACTGCGACACGTGCGCAGTCGTTTCGTCCATCGATGCCCAGTCGGGCGACATCGCCATGGGCGTGGACGTCGGCGGCGCCGGCGACCAGGGCCTGATGTTCGGTTACGCGTGCAACGAGACGCCGAGTCTCATGCCGATGCCGATCGACCTCGCGCATCGCCTTTCGCGGCGACTGGCGGAGGTTCGGAAGGAAGGCACGGTCGACTACCTTCGTCCCGACGGCAAGTCGCAGGTCACGGTGGAATACGACGAGCACCGCAACCCGGTCCGTATTCCGACGGTCGTCATCTCGACGCAGCACGGAGAGGACGTCTCGAACGACCAGATCCGTCACGACGTCGTCGAGCACGTCATCAAACCGGTGCTTCCCGAGGAGCTCACCGAGGACGGCGTGAAGTACCACATCAATCCCACCGGCCGATTCGTCACCGGCGGACCGCAGGGTGACACCGGCCTCACTGGCCGGAAGATCATCGTCGACACGTACGGCGGCATGGGCGCCCACGGCGGCGGCGCCTTCTCGGGCAAGGATCCCACGAAGGTGGACCGCTCTGCGTCGTACATGGCTCGATACATCGCGAAGAACATCGTCGCGGCCGGCATTGCCGATCGCGCCGAGATCCAGCTCGCGTATGCAATCGGCGTCGCGGACCCGGTCTCGGTCTTCGTCGACACGAAAGGCACGGGCAAGATCGACGACTTCAAGATCTCGGACATCGTCCGCCAGAACTTCAAGTTGACGCCTCGCGACATCATCGAGACGCTCGACCTGCGCCGTCCCATCTACAAGGCGACCGCTGCCTACGGGCATTTCGGCAGGGCCGAGTTCTCGTGGGAGCGCACGGACAGGGCTGACCAGCTCCGCGCCGACGCGGGACTCTAGAGGGCAATCCGGCGCCGGCGGGCCCGGCGAGCGACGTGCAACCGAACGGTTCTCACGTCGCTCGTCGCGGCCGGTGCCACACGAAATTCAAGGAGCGATATGAGCACGAGCCGACAGATTCCCGAATGTGATGTGACCGACTTGGGTCTCGCCCCGCAAGGCAAGAAGCGGATCGAGTGGGCCGAGCGCGAAATGCCGGTGTTGCGGATGATTCGCGAGCGTTTCGAGAAGGAGAGGCCCCTCGAAGGCGTCAAGATGGTCGCGTGCTGTCACGTGACGACCGAGACCGCGAACCTCGCGCGAGCCTTCAAGGCCGGCGGTGCGGACGCGATCCTCATTGCCTCCAATCCGCTCTCGACCCAGGACGATGTGGCGGCCGCCCTCGTCGTCGAGTACGGCATTCCGGTCTACGCCAAGAAGGGCGAGGACACGGACACGTACATGCAGCACGTGCGTTTCGCGCTCGACTCGTCGCCGAACCTGATCATCGACGACGGCGCCGATGTCGTTGCCACGCTCGTCAAGGAATACAGCCACCTGCTCGACGGTTTCATCGGTTCGACCGAAGAGACGACGACGGGCATCGTGCGCCTGCGGGCTCTCGAGCGCAGCGGCAAGCTCGACTGGCCGGCCATGGCGGTCAATGACGCCCAGACGAAGCACTTCTTCGACAATCGCTACGGCACGGGCCAATCGACGCTCGACGGCGTCATCCGCGCCACGAATGTCCTCCTTGCCGGTCGGGCCCTCGTCGTCGTCGGTTACGGCTGGTGCGGTAAGGGCGTGGCGATGCGCGGACGCGGTCTCGGTGCGAACGTCATCGTTACTGAAGTGAATCCGATTCGCGCCCTCGAGGCGACGATGGACGGCTTCCGCGTCATGCCGATGACCGAGGCTGCGAAGGTCGGCGACATCTTCGTCACGGTCACGGGCAACCGCCACGTCATCGACGGCTCGCACTTCGCCTCGATGAAGGACGGAGCGATCGTCTGCAACTCTGGCCACTTCGACCTCGAGCTCAACCTCGTGGCGCTTGGAGAGATGGCCGAGGACGTCACCGACCTGCGCCCGTTCGTCCAGGAGTACAAGCTCAAGAGCAACGGCAATCGCGTGATCGTGCTCGGCGAAGGCCGCCTGATCAATCTTGCGGCTGCTGAAGGCCATCCGGCGTCGGTGATGGACATGAGCTTTGCGAATCAGGCTCTGTCGGCCGAGTTCCTCGTCAAGCACAAGGGCTCGCTCGCAAACGGCGTCCACGTTCTCCCGGAAGAAGTGGATACCGAGATCGCGAATCTCAAGCTCGCGGCGATGGGTGTCGGCATCGACGTTCTCACGCCTGAGATGCTCGAGTACATGACGAGCTGGGAGACGGGGACCGAATAGTTCCGTCCTCCGCGCTCTAGCGCGAAGCGCCCTGGGGTGCGGCGATTCTCGCCGCACCCCAGGGCGCTTCGCACGAGGAGCCGTTTTACCGGCGGTCGAAGAGATCGACGATGGCTATCGCCTGTGCGAGCGAGAAGGCGCTGCCGACCACCAGCACAGCATCCTCGTTCGAAGCCTCGAGGCCTCCTGCCCAGAGTACTTTTCCACCTGAGACCAGCGCCACGCATCCGGTGGGGTCGCTTTCAACGTGCGCATCAACTTTGGCCGCTCCCTCAGGCGAAAGCTTGAGCTGGACGACGAACGCTGACGGATCCTCCGTGCTGGCCTGAAACGTCGCGACGAGCACGTCTCCGCGATTGATGATCGGAACGCGACGCACGCCAATGTAGGACAGATCGAAGCCGGCCAGCTCGGCCGAGCCGAGAACCGGCAGGACGTCGTCCCCCGCAAGCGCGAACTTGCGCCCCCCGGCCTTTCCATACCCCATGTCGCAGACAGCACCCCGGAGCTGAATGTCACGTGACCCGAACGGCCAGCCGTCCGGTAGCGGCGCCAGCGGCTGCTCGAGCGACGAGTTAGTCATCGACGGAATATCACCCCGCTGACCCATGACCGAGACCGGCGCAAGAGCGGCCACCGCAACGCAACCGAGTGCTACCAGCGCGAAAGCACGAATGCTTGACTGCATGGCAAACCTCTGTGAATGAGAGTCCCACCTCATCAGGATGCGTGCTTTTCGCAAAACCCCTCAAGAAGCGCTTGAAAGGATTCAGCGGAGCGCAACGCGGTATTCATGACTTCGGTGTGCGAGAGGGGGCTGCTGGCATCGCCAACTGCTGCATTGGTTATACACGAAATGCCCGCCAATCGCAGCCCACTATGTCGAGCGACGATGGCTTCGTACACGGTCGACATCCCGACCGCATGTGCTCCGATCGCCCTCAGCATCCGGACCTCCGCCGCCGTCTCATAGTTCGGTCCGGACAATCCCGCATACACGCCGCTGCGGAGCGTGAGCCCGATCCTGGCGGCTGCAAGATGCAACATCTCGCGAAGGGCTGGATCGTACGCGTTCGTCATGTCCGGAAATCGCGGGCCAAGTCGATCGTCGTTCGGACCGGTGAGCGGGTTGGCGCCAGTGAGGTTCAGATGGTCCTCGATGACCATCAGGTCGCCAGCAGCGAGAGAAAGATCGATGCCGCCGGCCGCATTCGTCAGAACGATGGTCTCGACGCCAAGTGCCGCGATGACCCGTATCGGAAAGGTCACCTCATCGAGTTCCCATCCCTCGTAGGCATGAAGTCGCCCGGACATGACGAGCACGGGCAGGCCCCGAACCGTTCCGGCAACGAATCTTCCCGCGTGGCCTTCGGCCGTCGGCGAGCGAAGATGCGGGATCTCGCTGAAAGGAATAGAGACAGCGTCGCGTACCGCGTCAGCAAACGGGCCCAGCGCCGAACCGAGCACGAACGCGGCTCGAGGCTCCCGGCCGTCGAGATGTTCCCGAAGCACGGACGTCGCGAGCTGAATGCGGGAATACGAGTCGGTCGTCATTGTCACTCCAGGTCGATGGGTCGAATGGGTTTCTCGTCCTTCATGTCTCTTGCGCGCTTCACCGCCTCCTGCAGCTTCTCGTCGAGCAGGCGATCCCGGTCCTTCATCGAATCCATCTCACGCTGGAATAGCTGCTCGGAGGACGCCTTTTTGGACGCAAGCCCCTGCATGATCTCGGCAATCGAGCCGCTTCCCTTCGGATCCGGCTTCGCGTCGTGCCGGATGATCGTGCCGGTAGAACGGTCCACCAATATCTTCGTCTCGCAACAGGGACAGGTGATCTCGAGTCTTCCGGATTCTGAATCGCTCACGGTCTGACCTCCAAAGCGTCGACGATCCGAAGGGCTCGAAGAGCCTCGCCGGAAACGTACGGATCCTCGTCGTGCACGGCGCGGGCAAGTGCCGCGCCCGCCGACCGGTCGCCAATTCGACCGAGAGCCTCGGCGGCACTACGGCGAACGTCTGCAGATTCGTCCTCGAGCCGCTCAACCAGAATCTGAACGGCGGATCGAGCCCGGAGCAGTCCGAGAGTGCGAACGGCCTCGCGACGCACGAACGCCTTCTTGTCTCGGAGCATCGGCACTACGGAGGACACGACCGCGTCGTCTCCAATGCTGCCGAGCGCCGTCAGAATCGCCGCCCGGACCTCGCGGTCCTTCTCTCGCCGCAGCCTTTCAGCAAGTTCCAGCGAGACTGAGCTGTCGCCAATCTCACCAAGAGCGGCAGCCGCCGACTTGCGGACGAAGGGCTTTCGGTCCTTTTCGGCCGCCGAAAGAAGCGCCCGAACGGACATCCGATCACGCAGCCGTCCAAGCTCCCCTGCAGCGGTAGCGCGAACGACTTCGATCCGGTCCGCGAGCAGCGGCACTATAAGCGAAGCCGCCATCGGGTCCTCTAACGAGGCAAGCCGCATTATCGAGTCACGACGGATTTCGGGATCGGTCGACCGAAGCCCCGAGACTAGCTCCGATCGTGTAGTGGCTGCGGACGAGGCGTCCTGCGCAGCCGGCGCCGTCGTAACAATGCTCAGGCACGCCACGGCGAGCGCGGCAAGGCGAAACGCAACCGGCCCGGGCATCACGCCAGATAGTTCGTCGAGGGCGCAGCCACGAATGGCTCGCGCGCCGCACGCCGGCGCGCCCGTTCCGCAGCCGCCGCTATTTCGACCGAGCGGAATCCCGTCGTCGAAACGAGCAGAGAAGCGACTTCATCCTCGAAGAGAGCGGGCGATGCCAGATGCACCCGCATCGTCTCCATGATCTTGATGTACTCTAGTAGCTCGGCGACTTCGAGATCCGAGAGGGAGCTGATCTTGGCAGCCAGATGATCCCGCGCAGATGACGGCTCGACCATCGTCAGTTCTCCTTGCCTGTCTGTTCCGTAACCAAGCAGAACTCTACACCCGCCCGTCAAGACCCGGCAAGAATCGTCTGCTTTGGGTAACGGGTCGATCTAACGTCCGCGGAGCGGTCGAAGGAAATGGCCGTGGGTCGCACGGAGGCGAATGCAACGAGCCCTCGTGCGACCCGCGGTACCTCCACCCGAAGCGCGCCGACCGCGGAGCGGTCGCATTGTCTCCAGAATGGCAAGCAACACGACG